>JBGTFV010000373.1:0-5448 GCA_041747095.1 Parvularculaceae bacterium | reverse complement strand
GTCCAAGCGTGTCGGACAATCCGCCGGAATGGGGCTCCAGAAGCGCCAGAACAGGCGGGGGTTGCCGCAGCGTCAATTCGGTGGCGGCTTGCGGCGGCGGCGGCGTGGCGCCTTCTTCGCGGAGAGCGCCCGGCTCAGTGGCGGCGACCCGAAGCGATGCTGTTGTTGACCGCAGCGGCGCATCAAGTTCCTGCAGGATGCGAGCGCGCCTCGCTTGCAAGTCAGACAACTGACTATCGAGCACCGCGAGGTCAGCCTTGGCGTCGGTCGCTTTGATCTCAATAAGCGGCGCGCCTGCGCTGACTTGCATGCCGTCGGTAACGAAAACCTGGCTGATGATCCCGCCTTCGAGGTGTTGAATCGTCTGCCTGCGGCTTTCGAGCACCACTTGGCCGCGCGCCACGGCGGCGGATTCTATTGGCGCCCAGACCGACCATATGATCATGCCGCCAAAGAGCGTGACAATGACGCCGAAACCTATGCGCCAATAGCGCGTCCCTTCCCCACTGCCAGACAGCCCGCCGGGTCCAACAGTGTTCTCCAGCGCGTTGACTGTCTTGCGGTATACTGCGGGGAGGTTCTTGACTGCGTTGCTCGCGCCGGTTTTCTCGTAATGACCTTTGATGCGGGCGATAATTCGACTGCGGACGCTGGAGACCGCCAACGCCCGACCCTCCGGTTCGCCAGCCTCCGGCGCGTTACTTTCGCTCTTGTTTTTTTGCTCGCTCACGTCCGTCGTCCTTCCAGATAGGTAAGCCGTTAAAGGCCCGCGGCGCGCGCAGGCAGCAGCATCGGCAGAATTTTGTCCCGAGGGCCGTAGGCAAAGACCCGGCCATTCATAAGCGTCATTAAGCGATCAGCCTCCCGCAGGGCGCCAGCCCGGTGAGAGATAATCACAACGCATGCGCCGCGCGCCTTCAGCGCCAGCAACGCTTCACTGAGTGCGCGTTCGCCATCTGCGTCGAGATGCGCGTTAGGCTCATCGAGCACGATAAACGTTGGATCGCGGAACAAGGCGCGCGCCAGACCCACGCGTTGCTTCTGTCCAGCGGAAAGCGGATTTTCACCCTCTCCTATCTCGGTGTCGTAAGCATTCGGCAGCGCCAGAAATAATTCATGCGCGCCGGCCGCTTTTGCCGCCGCAATGATCTCATCGGGCGTCGCATCCGGAGCAAATCGGGCGATATTTTGCGCGACAGTCCCGTCGAGGAGTTCCACCTCCTGCGGCAGGAAGCCGATATAGCGGCCAAGGTCGGCCGCCGCCCATTTCGGGAGCGCTGCGCCGCCGAGACGAACTTCGCCTGCTTGCGCGTTCTCTGCCCCGACAAGCGCGCGCGCGAGCACTGATTTACCGGCGCCGCTCGGCCCGAGCAGTCCAATAATCTCGCCCTTGGCGATCGAGAATGAAACGTCTGAGATTATCGGCTTCGCCGCACCGAACGGACGGACAAATAAACCTTCGACCTCAACCGATGGCGATGGCGCCGGCAGCGGCATATGAGAGGCTTCGGCGGGATAATCCTCAAGCACGCGCTCGAGACGGCGGCGCGATCGGGCGGCATTGGAAAATCCGCGCCACTGGCCAACCAATTGCTCAACCGGCGCCATGGCGCGCCCAAAGAGAATGGAGGCGGCGATCATCACGCCGGGCGTGATTTCTTGCAGGATGGCCAGCATCGCGCCAACGCCCAGAATGGCCGACTGAAGTCCAAGGCGGCTCGACTTCGTCATCGACGAATAAAGAGCGTTGATCTCGATGCTGCGCGCGGTAGCGGAGGATGCCCCGCTCGTCAGGTTCTTGATGCGGCGCTTGACGTCTTCACCGAAGCCCATCGCCAATACCGCGCCGGAATTGCGCAGCAGATTCTGGACGAGGCGCGTTGCGCGCGATTGCAGGCCGTAGCTTTCATAGAGCGATCGCTTGGTCGCATGTTCATTCGCCATGGCGAGCAGCGTTAGCCACGCCATGCCGAGGAGCGCAAGAAGGCCAAGCGCCGGATGCATCAGGAAGATCAGCACAAGGAAGAACGGGGCCCAGGGCGCGTCGAAGACCGATTGAACGACGGGCGAGGCGAGAAACTGCCGCAACGCCCTGAGATCGGTAATCGGCTCCTCGCCGCGCGTCGAGCCGTGATCGCGCCCGAGCCGAACCGCCGAATCAACCACCCGATCCTCGGCAGCGTCCTCGAAAATCTTGGCCCCGCGACTCAAGAGCCCTGCCCGCGCGAAATCAAGCGCGGCCGACCCGACATAGAGCGCAAAAGCGAGCAGCGAGATGACGATCAGCGTTCCGAAGCTGCCGCTCGCCAGAACGCGGTCATAGATCTGCAGCATGTAAACGGGGCCAGTGAGGAGGAACAGATTGGCGAAAATACTCAGGACCCCCGCCCGCACGAAGAAGGGACCCGCCGGCTTGAGATAGGGAGCTAAGGGGCTGGCGTCTGTGTTGTTCATTTGGTCCTGTTTACTCCGAACACGTCGTGATCACCCACAAGGACGAGGCGCGAGCAGCGCAAACCAGCCGTGTCCAGTCGTTGCCAAAGGATAAAAACAACCCTCGCGACGAACACATCACAAACTGGTTAACGAGAATTCACCATGCCCCGTAAGTAGAAGCCGAACGCATTGATCTAGATCACGCGCCGGGGTAGTCCGCCCGTTAAAAATAGGACAAGGGCGGGAAAAAGGCCGCGAGCGTTCGCTTTCGGGGGCCAGTTCAGAGATGAAGGAAAGTATGGTGCGGTCGAGAGGACTCGAACCTCCACGGATTGCTCCACAGCGACCTCAACGCTGCGCGTCTACCAGTTCCGCCACGACCGCCCATTTTGATCTGCAGCGGCTGAACGCTCACCACAGCGAGCGCGGGGGATAGCAAATGCCATCGGCCCTCTCAAGCCTATTCATCTCGGGAACCAGATTAGAATGGGAAGAAATATACCCGCTGATCAGCCAACGAGTTCAGCGGCGACCCGCTCGCCCTGCAAACGGACGCGCGCGGCTGCGAAAGGGCGACCGTTTCCCTGTACCTGAAGAGGATCGTTAAGGGCGCGCCCGAGCGGTATAAACGCGCCCCGACCGAGTTTCAGCACGTCAGCGACCGCCATTTCGGCCGAGCCGACGACGATGCTAACATCGACTGATACATCATCGACTGACGCCACTCGGGGCCTCCGCGCGCAATTCCAACCGACAAGGTGGACTTTCTTGGTTAGATCGCCGTTAAAAACTGAGTTTTTTCTGGAGCGCCCCGTTGACTGGGCGGTGTCGGCTATGCCGGTCGCCTATCCGCTCGCCGTCGAGGCCATGGAAGCGCGGGTGGCGGCGATCAGGGCCGGCGAGGCGCCCGAGTTGATTTGGTTGCTTGAGCATCCCCCGCTCTACACCGCTGGAACGAGCGCGGTCGTTGGCGATCTTCTGGAGCCGGGGAAGTTTCCGGTTTTCCGGACGGCGCGAGGCGGACAATATACCTATCACGGACCCGGCCAGCGCGTTGCCTACGTGATGCTGGACTTGACTGCCCGGGGCCGGGACGTGCGGGCGTTTGTCGCCACGCTCGAAGAATGGCTCATCGCAACCCTTGGAGAATTCGCCGTCAGAGGCGAGCGCCGCAAAGGCCGGGTCGGCGTCTGGGTCGATCGGACACGCCCTGGCGAGGCCCGAAGAGAAGACAAGATCGCCGCCATCGGGGTGCGCCTGCGCCACTGGATCAGTTTTCACGGGATTGCGCTGAATGTTGAGCCGGACCTCGCGCATTTCAGCGGGATCGTACCCTGCGGCATTGCTGAACCTGGCTTGGGGGTTACCAGCCTGGTGGAACTCGGCCTCCCTGTGACGATGGGAGAAGTAGACGCTGTTCTAAGGCGCTGTTTCGAGGCGCTATTTGGGCCGACGCGCGATTGTTCGGCGCCGCAGTTGACTGCGCGAGATGGACTATCAGCGGAACTGACTCCCAACCTGACCGTTTCTTAATGCTGCGATAAACCTGTGCGATAGCGGCTTCTGATATGGATACCACCCAACGCCTTCGCACATGCGAAGCCGAACGAACATTGGGAGAATCCTGCATGAACAACCTGCGCCAAACCGTTGCCATTGGTGCTTTTATCGCGAGCGCGGGCGCTTTCGGCGCATGGGCGCAGGAAGCGCCGCTGACCCCGGTCACGCAAACGCCAATGCAGGAAACGCCCGCAGCAGACGCCGCCCCGCCAGCCGGCACTGCAGCGTCGACCGAAGCTGCGCCAATCTCTGAAGACGAAATGGCGGACCTTTTGAATTCCCGGCAGCAAATCCAGCAGACATGGACGTTCACCCGCACGGTCAACGGCGAGAAACTCGATGAGGAGCGCCGGACCATCACCTACGACCGGGACGATCCCGTGCGCGCAAGCGAAGCGCGTCGCTCGGCGTTCGAGGCGGCCAGCGCCGCCTTTGCGCGCAAGGTGCTGACCCGCACGGAAGCTTTTGAGGAAGCCAAGCTGGATTTTGTGTCGGCCGACGCCAACCGCGATGGCGCACTGACGGCGGATGAGTTCGTATCGCTTGTCATCCGGTGGCGCGACAACCACGAACGCTCCGCGCTCGACAAGCGCGAACAGCGTTATGTCGACTTTATAACCGATCTCGATCCGGCGGCGGAGGAGACCCGGCTGGTCGAACAGGCGCGCGCAAAATTCGCCCTCATGGCCGGGGCGGCTCCAACCCTGTCGCAACAGGAATACATCCGCGAATATCTGCTCGAGTTTGACGCCTTCGACGTGGGCGGCAAGGGCTTTCTGAAGGGCGATGAAGTGCTCCGTTTTCGCGCAGCAAATGCCGGGGATGACGCCGCGGACTACGCCGCGCCCGTGGCCGATGATGCGCTGTATGAAGCCCTGCCTTCGGCCCGGGACTAGTTAAGCGCGTCCAGCAGCGACGCCGCGCCCTTGAACTCCCGCGCGACCGAGGCGGCCCTTGCGGCTGCCTCTGCGTCCGCGCCCCAGCGTTCGATCTGAAAATCCTCATCGATGCGAGAGGCAGACAGCGCCGAAGGATGATCAAGGCGCTTGCTCCATAGGGCGAGGGCAAGAAGCGCAGAGCCCGTCAACGCGGTCGCCGAGCGCAAGCCTATAGCGGCGAACGCGCACGCCGGCGCGAGGAGACGGTGACCTACCACGACAACGTCGGCAGGCTGTATGATTGGCGCGACGCCCTCCGCGACGGCGAGCGACAATCCGAGCGAACCGCGAGCCCATTCGACTATCGGGTCCCAGGCGGCGTCCTGCCTTGACCGCAATGCAGCGGGCCCCGCCGCGCGGTAGCTCAGAAGGTCGCACTGCAGATAGTTGAGGACTTCTTCCCGCCACCGGCGCGCGGCCTCTTCCCCGCCGTCAATGGCGGCGGCGACCAGCCGCGTAACCGGCATCGAATTGAAATCAATCCGCGCGCCCTGCGCGCGCCATTCCGCGGCAG
>JBGTFV010000372.1:0-13625 GCA_041747095.1 Parvularculaceae bacterium | reverse complement strand
GCTGCACCTCCGGCGCGGCGCGGGAACTAGGCGGCCTTGCGTGCGCGCGGCTTGGCGACTTTTTTGGCCGCAGCTTTTTTCGCAGCCGGCTTGGCTGCTTTTTTCGCCGTCTTCTTGGCTGCCGGTTTGGCGGCTTTCTTCACAGCGGTCTTTCTGGCGGCGGGCTTGGCCGCTTTTTTTGTTTTGGCGATCGCCATGGGCTTCTCCTTTTATAAGGCTGAACTATTTCAGCCCGTCGAAAACAGGTTACTGCGCCGCACGTTCTGACAAGAGGCAAAGAGCGGATGTCTAAAACTTTTTTTTCTGGGTTGTTCGGAAAGAAACACTCTAGCGATCTGCCGGCAGACGTTCCGCTTAATGCTGAAAACGAGCCGCATACGGAGCGTGCGAGAGAAAACGCGAATCTTGAAATCCCAGTTTCGCCCGATCAACTAGAACGGAAGAGTCTTTTTGCACGACTGCGAGAAGGTCTCTCTAAATCGTCTGCGAGATTCTCTGGCGGCATTGTCGACATATTCGCAAAACGCAAGCTTGATGAGGAAACCCTCGAGGAGATTGAGGAGCTATTGATTTCAGCTGATCTGGGCATACCTGCGGCCAAGCAGATACTGGCCAATCTACGAAAAGATCGTTTCGATAAGGAAATTTCTGACGTCGATATCCGGCGAGCAATTGCCCATACGGTTGGAAATGCGTTGGAGCCGCTGGAAGCACCGCTCACAATTTTTGGCGATCATGCGCCGACCGTCATTTTGATGATCGGAGTAAATGGAGGGGGAAAGACAACGACGATCGGTAAGCTCGCCGCTCAATTTCGGTCAGGCGGGTATTCCGTGATGATCGCAGCCGGGGATACCTTCAGGGCCGCAGCGATTGATCAACTCAAGGTCTGGGGGGAGCGCGCCGGAGCCGAAGTCGTGGCGCGTCCGGAAGGGTCGGATGCCGCCGGGCTCGCTTATGACGCGCTGAAGTCGGCGCGCGATAAAAAGTGCGATGTCCTCCTCATTGATACGGCCGGACGCCTCCAGAACCGAAGCGAGTTAATGGACGAACTGGCGAAAATTGTGCGCGTTCTCCGAAAGCTGGATGCATCAGCGCCACACCACGTGGTGCTCGTACTTGATGCTACGGTCGGACAAAACGCGCTTTCACAGGCGGCGGCATTTCAAGAGGTTGCCGGCGTCACAGGGCTGATCATGACGAAGCTCGACGGCACGGCAAAAGGAGGTGTGCTGGTCGCATTGGGCGAACGCATGAAACTTCCCATTCACGCTGTGGGCGTCGGTGAGGGGATGGGAGACTTGCAGCCATTCCGGGCCAGGGAGTTTGCATTGGCGCTCGCAGGTCTCGCCCTAGCGGATCAGCGAACAGATGAGGAAGGACAGCTTTTGCAATGACGCTTTCGCAACCGGCCGCCAAACAGCCCGCTGCCAAGCTTTCCCAGACGGCGAAAGCAATGGTCGATTTGGGACCTCTCGCCGTTTTTATGGTTGCCTATTTCGGAGGCGCGCGGCTGGCTCCACTCTTGGGCTCGCTGATCGACAGGCCACTCGCCGTGACCGCGGGCGACGAAATGTATATTGCCGTCGGCGCATTCCTGCCCGCGTTCTTCATTGCTTTCGCTTACAGCGTATGGCGGGAGCGGCGCGTTGCGCCAATGCTCCTCGTTACCGGCGTGATCGTGGGCGTGCTTGGCAGCTTAACGCTCTTTCTGCACGATAAGACGTTCTTCTTTATGAAGCCGACCATCGTTTACGGGCTTTTCTCCATCGGCCTGTTTGGAGGGGTGGCTGCAGGGCGAAACCTTCTGAAGCTTCTGTTCGACGGGGCTCTTAAGCTTCCAGAGCCTGTCTGGCGAACGCTAACGGTGCGGTATGCCGTTGCGTTTCTCGTCCTGGCGGCAACTAACGAATTCGCTTGGCGCTGGCTGACGCGAGCCTGCGATTTCTCAATCTCGACGACATGCCCTGGTGAGGCCATCTGGGTAAATTTGAAGATTTTTGGCTTCGCGCTGGCGCTGCTGATCTTCTCGGCCGCGCAAACGCCCCTGATTGCTCGCCACGTGGATGGGCCGGATTTGGACGACAAGACGGGCGGCGAACACCCCGGTCGGGGCGATTAGAGCCACTTCCATAGACGGGCGGCAGCAAGAGTTCTTCGGTACGGCGCGGAGCGCTTTCGCTATGTCTCATCCCGAGCGCCGACTCAAAACGGCTAGGCGTCGCGCCTAAAGTCCCTCTACCGGATTAGCGAATACCGGGAAATCGGACTGACCCTCGACTTCTTTCCAATGGCGAAGCGCCCAGCCCACGGTCGGAAAAGCAATATCTGGCCAAGGAATGTCTGCCCAGCGATAAAGTTCCACTTCCGCGCTTTCCGGTCCCGGAGCAAAATCCGGATTTTCCAAATGGGCGCGGAACAATATCTGAACCTGTGAGATGCTTGGTACGCTGTAAACTGCTAGAATTCGGTCGAGTTTCAGCCTGCAGCGCGCTTCTTCTGAAGCTTCACGCAATGCCCCCTCCTCGACGCTTTCGCCTAATTCCAGATAACCCGCCGGGAGCGTCCAGAATCCGCGGCGCGGCTCGATCGCGCGCCGACACAGCAAAATCGAGCCCTCAAATGAAGCGACCGATCCAACAACTATCTTCGGGTTTTCGTACGCCACGTAATCACAGTTTGCGCACACATTACGCTCTCGATCGTCTCCGGCCGGAACGCGCCGTTCAAATTTCTGTTTATGCCTGAATTCACCTACCATCCCGACATAATAGGGGGTCTGAGGGATATCTCGCAATCTAACTCGGCGTCGCAGTCGAATTAACGGCGCACGCGCCTAAGCGCAAAATTCTGGCTCAATTCCGCACCCGGACGAGGCCCTCGACGGATTGAACGCAAGCAGATATTCTTGACAAGGCATAATGTTCAAGTGTTTGTGAGTTCATGTGGCTGAAATGTCGATGACGGAGGAGTGATAATCGTCTATTCACCGATCCAGCTCACATAAAGCGAGTTGAGCTTTCTGCTGTCTCGAAGTTCCTGGATGTACCGCGCTGCTATTCACGGCTTTACTTAAAACTGGAATGCTGCAGGTCACACCCGCGCCATAGGGACGCAAACCTAGATCGCCGGAACGCATGTAGCGTCGGCGTCAAAGAACGGAGAATCCTAATAATGGCTAGCTACGACCTAAAGACCTCACCCGGCCACCTCTTGCGCCGCGCCCAACAATACGCACACGACCTGTACTCTCGTGAGGTTGGTTCGTCCGGCCCGACCCCGCGTCAGTTCGAGGTGCTTCACGTGGTTTCGCAAAACAAAGGCCTTAGCCAAACTGATCTTGTTCATGCCACGGGCATTGATCGCTCGACACTGGCTGACATGATCGCTCGCATGATGAAAAAGGGCCTTCTGTCGCGTCAACGCACCAAAGAAGACGCTCGGGCGAATGCCGTTAGCATCACTGCTGCAGGGCAAAAAATGCTGAACGGCGCGATGTCGGCTGTCGGCCGCGCAGAATCGGCGGCGCTCGCCGTATTACCGAAGAGCCAACAGGGGGCCTTCATGAACGCGCTTGGCGCGTACGCGGCAGCTCTTGACGCCATGGACGAAACGCCAGCGCCGGCCAAAAAAGCTCCGACAAAGAAAAAAGTACCGACAAAGAAAAAGTCGACCAAAAAAACAACTAAGCGTCGCTGAACGAACGGCGCGATGGGTTGTTCGGCCCGATTCGCGTTACGTTCCCTTCGTGCTTATCGCCCGAGGTTCAGCCGCCCGGATCATGTTCGGGCGGCTGTTTTATTTTCCTGCGTGGTGGGCGCCAGTCCTTAATCGGCGGCGGACCTCCAACGGCTACCGGCCGCTCGCGATGGCCGCCAAAACTAAGTGTGCGATCGTACATTACAATTGCCGCAGCAACGGAGAGGTTGACGCAGAACCGGGTCGGGATCTTGACGACATAAGCGCATAGCGAGCGGGCTTCAGCTGAGAGATCGCCTTTTTCCGGCCCGAAGAGGTAGGCAGCGCACGGGGGATGGCGGAATTCAGGCAGCAATATCGCCTCGGGGTCCAGTTCAACGCCGACAAGCGTGCAGCCTTTAGGCAGCCGCAATTCTTCCATGTTAATCCATTCATAAAGCGGTATTTGCGCCTCGCTTCGAGCTGTGTCGCTTAACTCAATATCTCGGGCAGGGTAGCGAGCCCCGAGAGTGAACGTAAAGCTTGCATTGAACGCATGCGCCGTCCTCAGAATTGCGCCAAGATTCATGGCCTTCGAGATGCGTTCGGCTCCTATACCGAAATATCCGCGCATGAAACGGCTCCCTTGGTTGCCTTCCTTGCAACGCCCTGACCTGCCCGGCCTACCCGATGGACGGTCGGCGACTTTCGCGGCATGCTCAAACGCGATGACACAAACAACGCCTATGATCGACGCAGAGAACGCTTCAGGCGCATCTGGACGGCTGAAATTCCTTCTGATTGCCTCCGACTGTCCAGAGGCGCGCTTGGCAGCTTACTTCACAGCGCGTCGCGCCCGACGCTCAGGCGCAGGCGTGCTATTGCTAGCGGTAGTCGAGCCGGCGCAATTTGGCCACTGGGCTGCCGTGAATGACGAGATGCGGGCGGAGGGCTGGGAAAAAGCCGAAGCCCTGATGGACGAATTTTCGGCAGCTATCGAGGGGGAAACCGGCGAACCGCCGGAAAAACTTATTCGCGAGGGGCGTGTTGTCGATGAGATCCGCAGTCTCATCGGCGAGGATCCATCAATCGCAATTTTGTTTTTAGGCGCGTCGGCTGACGCCAGCGGTCCAGGGCCATTGGTTGAGGCCCTGTCAGCGCGACCGGTTTACCTTGGTGCGCGGCCAATCCCCGTCACCGTTGTTCCGGGCACCCTCACCCGCGACGATCTGCGAAAAATATCCTGATCAAAGATCGAGCTTCAATGTGAGGGGGGCGTGGTCGGAAGGGCGCTCCCACCCGCGGCACGCTTCATGGATCACGAATGCCTCACGCGACTTCGCCGCCGCCGCGAGGGGCGGCGATATCCATATATGGTCAAGACGCCGACCGCGGTTCGACGCCCGCCAGTCCGCGGCGCGGTAAGACCACCATGTGTAGAGCTTTTCCGGTTCGGGAATGAGCGCTCGCGCGATGTCGATCCATCCCCCTGCCATAACTCTGTTGAGAAGCGCCACCTCTATCGGCGTATGGGAGACGACATTCAAAAGCTGCCGGTGCGACCAGACATCGTGCTCACGCGGGGCTACGTTCAGATCGCCGACAAGAAGTTCCGGCGGCTTTCCTCGTTTGATCTCAAACTTGCTTTCCATTTCAGTCAGGAAGCGGAGCTTGTGGTCGAATTTTTCATTCGCCGCTGGATCCGGTATATCGCCGCCGGCTGGCGCGTAGACATTATGCACGCGCACCCCGCCAGCCACTATTGCGGAGATATGGCGCGCATCGTCCTTGCCGCAAAATCGATGTATCTCGATGTCGGAAATGGGGGCTCGCGCCACGATCGCCACCCCATGGTATCCGCCCTGCCCTGCGACGGCCTGATGCGAGTAGCCGGCGGTAGCGAAAGCTTTGGCGGGAAACTGATCGTCCCGGCATTTTATTTCCTGCAGGCACAATACGTCCGGGTTATGCTCGGCTACGAATCGCAAAGCGAGGTCGATCCGCAAGCGCACAGAATTGATATTCCAAGTCGTAATCTTCATTGCCTATATCTCTTCCTCTTTCTGACGAGGCACAGCTATAGCCACGGTCGCTGAATAATCATCACGGGGCTTAAAACCGCATGAGCGCGACCCAGATTGTGCGCGCATGCGGACGCGTTTATGCGGATGGGCATGGAAGTGTTTGGCGCGCTCCTTCCTGACGGCGTTTCAGTTCCCGCTTTCACCCTTGTAGTGATCATGAGCTACGCTGCGGCAGCGCTCACGGCATCATTCGGGTTGGGCGGGGGTCTTGCTTTGCTGGCCGTTATGACGGCCGTTTTTCCGCCAGCAGCCGTCATCCCGGTGCACGGGGTCGCGCAGTTGGGCGCCAATTTCAGCCGCCTTGCTTTGCAATGGCGTGCCGTTGTCTGGCCGATCATTGGTTGGTTTGCCGCCGGCGGCGCCATCGGCGCCGCAATTGGCGCGCGCGTTTTCATTGAGCTGCCAGTAGAGGCGTTGAAATTCTGCGTCGGCGCCTTTGTGCTTTATTCGGTCTGGGGCCCCAAACTAAAGACATTTAATCCGGGCGCAGTTACGTTTTTCTCAACCGGGCTCATTGGCGGTTTCCTGACCATGTTTTTCGGCGCGACCGGCCCAATCGCGGCGACGATGCTCGGCGCAACGCGCCTCGATCGACTTTCGATCGTTGCCTCTCACGCAGCATGCATGGTCGCGCAGCACGGCTTGAAAAGTCTCGCGTTCGGCGCGCTCGGATTTGCTTTCTGGCCCTGGGCGCCCGCGATAGCCGCCATCTTGATGGCGGGCTTTCTTGGATCGCTTACGGGTGTCGGACTGCTACGGAAAATGCCCGAAACCGCCTTCCGCGCAGGCTTCCGTGGTATGCTGACAATGATTGCTCTCTACCTTATTGCAGACGCGCTCTTCTCCATTCTCAAAACAGATTGAACGACCCGCCAATTACGCTGACGGGCCAACGACCGAACTCGAATAGCTGGAACTTCGCCGCAAACGGATGCGCCCCTGCGTCAAAACGCGGATCTTCCGCGGCAATCAGGGCGAGCGCTGCGCAATGAGCTGCTTGAACCGCGGATCCGACTGCAAGCTGACGCGAACCTTCGTCTTCTACGTCCCAAATAAAGCTGGCCTGTTCCATCGCTTCGCGCGCAGGGTCCGCCACGCGCTCGGCGATCATCGCGAGTGAAATTGACAGCGCTTCCTCGGAGAGCGTCTCCAGCGCCCGCGAGGTAAGGTCCGCGCGCAGTAATTCCTCGGCTTCCCATGCCGGACTGTTCCAGTCCGGGTTCTCCGCAGCGGCTGCGGCATCCTCCCAGTCCACCAGAATCGCGAGCTCGGCGTCTGGAAAACCGAGGCCGTCGAGATATCGGGCGGCCGCCGCTCGCGCCCCCGGGCTCAGCTTCTCACCCAGATTGGCGAACCATGGAATTCCGGAAAGTGAGTGCGCAAACCGCCGGACCCGCGACAGTCCCGGGAGTTCGCGGGCCAGGTCATCGAGTTCGCGGTCATCCATCGCTTCAACCTTTTTCCAGAGGACGCATCGAAGCATTCCGCTGCTGCGACCACAATAAAAAGCGCCCGATCCTTTCTGAAAGGATCGGGCGCCAAGATGCGCTGTTGCGCCTACGCCGGGAGGGGATATTCCGGCGGCGGGAAGGGCAATCGGACCTGCTAGCGGGGGGGCAACGCCGGTCCGGGTGTCTGCCGTTTCACGCACTGTTACATTAACGCCTCATGGCCAGACTTTTCAATAGGGGTCTGGAAAAAAAGCTTGCGTGTGGCTCGATAATCAGCGGGCGAAAAGTCGCGATGTCTAATTGTTAATGAACGCGCCGCCCGCCTCCGGCGCTCTGAAAAGGCGGTTGTCGAGGCGACCGCCGAGAACCGGGTTTTGGAGGGACACGATTGTTTCGCCGTTCTGCGGATCACGCACAATCCACTCCTGAAGCTGCAAGCTCGGAGCGCCGAGCACCAGTGACAGATCGCCTTCGGCGCCGTCATCAGTCGAGGCGAACGTGACCGCAACGCTATCGGAGCCGCGCAAGACAGAAATGACCTTTGCATCGCCTAGATCGACCTTCCGGCTTAACAGAAAGCGCAGGGGCGTCTGCCTGATTGGATAGAGATCGGTTTGCCCGAGCGCCGTATCCTCGACATAGACGCTCCCTTGCGTGGCGACGATTAGCAGGGGCGAGGGTGGATCGTACTCAAAGCGCGCCTGGCCCGGTCGGCGAAGATAAAGTTTGCCGGTAGCCAGCGCGCCAGAAGGCGATGTCTGAATAAATGCGGCGCTCAACGTGTCGATCGCTTCGATATAGGCGCGAATGCGGCCGACGACATCCTCGTCACTTTCGTCCTCAAAAACGACGGCGGGCGCAGAGGTTGCCTCGACAACAGGCGTCAAAGCTTGTTGCGCCAGAGGCGGCGTCGCGACGACGACGGTCGCAGGCGTCAGTGTCGCCTGTTCTTCTATTGCCTCTGATACATCAGCGCGGGCAGCAACAACCGCCGGTTCAGCCGCAGCGGCCATGCAGTAGATCGTCATCGATGCCAGAAGTCCGATAGCCATATCGTTCGCCTCCGTGAGCGGCCCGCGCGTCTGCCGCGGATGGTCATATCCTAACCTCGTCCAACGGTAAGGCGAAACTGCGGACGAGTCGCGGCGTAACGGGGGCGGTGAACCGCATGGCGATCAGGACCCGTAATTCAGCCATGCGTATGCGAAAGAAAAGCGACCTGCCGGAAAAAACCTGCGTTGCCTGCGGGCGTCCATTTACGTGGCGACGCAAATGGGCGCGCGATTGGGACGAGGTCAAATATTGTTCGGACCGATGCAGAGGAGCGGGCGGCGGCAACAGGTCAGCCATGAACGGAACGACCGGCAAGACAGGCGGTTAAAACCGCGCCGCCTCTTCTTCACTCAGCGTACGCGCTTCGTCCGGCAGCATGATTGGCACGCCATCCCGGATTGGGTAGGCAAGGCGGGCCTTAATCGAAATGAGTTCGCCAGCGACAGCATCGTATCTCAAGGCGCTTTTCGTCTGTGGGCAAACCAATATTTCGAGCAATTTTGGATCGATTGATCCTGGAGCGGTCTCGGTCATCATTCACCCTAATTTTGCGCATCACGCGCTGCCTATTGTAGCGTGGCGTCTCCGCCATCGTCCGTACGCGCAGACATTTCCATCAAGGCAATGAGGCACGCCGCACGCGCTGCGGTGTCTTTCGCTTCCAGAAGGGCTTGCTTTTCGTTCGGCGCGAACGGACATCCCATTGACAGTGAACTGACGAGCGCCTGTGTTGGTGCCTCCGTCACCGCTTCCCAATCGGTTTTCAACCCTTCCGCCGTCAGGTAAAACTTCATGGCTTCTTCGAGTCGATCCCGATCAACGAGTTGGCTCGACGGATCCGCGCCCCGGTCCGTAGCAAAAGGCGCGTAATCCGCGCGCGCCACGCGATAGGGCGCTTCTGATGGCACTTCTTCGACCAATCGGAAACGCGACAAGCCCGTCAGGCTGATGAGATACCGCCCGTCCTCGGTTTCGTTGAAAGCGCTGAGCCGCCCGGCGCAACCGACGCCATAGAGCGGCGGCGCGCCGCCCGGCTCCTCGGCCCGCGGCTGGATCATGCCGATCGTCCGCCCGCCGGCAAGGGCGTCATCCACCATTCTCAGATAGCGTGGCTCGAAGATGTTCAGCGGCAGCTGTCCGCCAGGCAGCAACAATGCGCCTGGCAACGGGAAGAGCGGGATCAGCTCTGGATATGGGCGCCCGCGGCGGCTGCGTTCCTGGAATCCGGTCATGCGAAAAGGATCGAAGAAAGGCGGCGACGACCGCGCAACGTCGAAGGATCCATTGGACCAAGCGCCTCAAAGACGGTCAGAAGCTTCTGGCGCGCCGCATCCTCGTTCCAGCCCCTTTCGCGGGCGATGATTTCCAGAAGCGCGTCGATTGCCCCGTCCATGTCGCTGACGGCAAGCAAAGCCTCGGCAAGCTCAAACCACCCAGCCAGATCGTCGGGCTTGGCGGCGACCTTTTTTTTCAACCGTTCTGCGTCGCCGGCTTGGGCCCCATCTCCTGCGAGGGCGATCGCTGCCTTGACACTTGCGATCGCAGGATCGCTGGATTTGTCGGGCGGAGCCAAAGCCAGTATCGCGCGAGCGGCGTCGAGGTCTCCTGTCGCCAGATGGCAACGAGCCAGCCCGGCAATAGCCCGCAACGGCGGCGTTTCGCCGCCTTCCTCAGCGTATTGAGCAATCTGACCGAAAGCGTCTGCTGCTGTGGCGACGTCGCCTGATTTGAGCGCCGCCTCCGCCGCGTCGAGGATGGCGTCGAGATCGGGACCTGCTTGCGCCCCGTCTTTGGCCAGCGCTGACAAGCGCGCCACGAAGGCCTTGATCTCGCTCTCGGGAATGGCGCCCTGAAATCCGTCGACTGGCCGCCCTTGAAAGAAGGCGTAAACCGTCGGCACCGACTGTATGCGCATCTGGGTCGCCAGCATTTTATTCTTGTCGATATCAATCTTGACGAGGCGCACCGCACCGCTGGCCGCAGTGACGGCCTTTTCGAGCCCGGGGGTCAGCTGTTTGCAGGGGCCGCACCAGGTCGCCCAGAAATCAACAATGACCGGGACCGACATTGATGCATCGAGCACGTCGCGCTCGAAGCTCTCAATCGAGCCATCCTTGATCACGTCCGCCCGGGCCGTTTCTGCAGAGGCGCGAGGTCGCGCGCCGATTAAATCGCTCATGGAATTGTCCCTTATCACGGAGCCTAGATGTGTCTGGAGAACGTAAAACGCAAGTTCGGGAAGAGCGCTAAGAACGGCGATTGGGGCTTGGAAGGTCGAGAATCCGCGCCTCCACCCCCACCGCGTCGAGAAAGGCCATTAAGCCGCTCGGCGACACGGCCGTGGATGCCGCATTATCAAGAGGGTGGAACCAGACCGGGTCAAATTTCAGCAGATCGCGATCGATAGCGACCACACCAATCGTGCGGGCGCACGGGTTCATCAGGGCAAACGGCGTGACCGAACCAGGCGGGACGCCCAAGGTACGCTCCATAAGCTCGGCTGAGCCGAATGATAGCCGGCCCCGGGAGCCGAATTGCCGGCCAAGTGCGACGAGGTCGATCATGGTGTCGCAGTGCGCGACCACCAGAAATAACGCGCCGGATTTATCCTTCAGGAACAGGTTTTTTGAATGGCCGCCGGGCATCGACGCCTTGAAGTCCCGCCCCTCATCCACGGTGTAGATCGGCGGATGCTCGACAGTCCGCCACCCGACGCCGCACCGATCCAGAAAGTCGTATAGCTCAGCCCGGGTCGCCATCATGATCGCCACGCATTGAATATCGCGTCTGGGGAATGTCGCGTCTGGGGCCGCGCTTTCGGACACGGTCGCGCGCATTTGCGATATCCGGCGATGGGGCGCTTGCCAAGCGCCGACTCGTCGGGCATACACCCCTTCCCGGCGCGGCCTTTGCTGCGCGCTATGCGGATGAGCGGGCGTAGCTCAGGGGTAGAGCATCACCTTGCCAAGGTGAGGGTCGGGCGTTCGAATCGCCTCGCCCGCTCCATTGTCCGGTTTGACGTCAGACACGCAAGCGCATGTTTTGCTGCAGAGCGTTCCGGAAAATAAGCCCTTCGGGATCAGGTGCCTTACGAAAATCTGGTGGCGGCGCAGCGGCGTATCAGCTCCATGGTTAGCGACATCGCCGAAATTACCGCATTCAATCGCGCCCTTGTCATCGGTTCTTCCGGGGGCATTGGCGCAGCGTTTGTCCGGGAGCTGCGCACCGCGGGCGAACCGCGTGTCGTCGAGACGCTTAGCCGGCAGGAAAACGGCCTCGATATCACAGATGAAGCATCGGTCGCGCGGGCTGCCGCTCAACTGTGTGGGCGCCCGTTCGATCTGATCGTCAACGCAACCGGCGCTCTCGAGATTGATGGCGCGGGACCAGAGAAATCTTTTGCCGCAATCGAACCCGGATCCATGGCGAAAGCCTTCGCTGTCAATGCGATTGGCCCAGCCCTGCTGCTGAAGCATTTCGGTCCGCTGCTGGCGCGCGATCGGCCCGCTCGCTTCGTCACGTTATCTGCCCGCGTCGGATCGATCGGCGATAACCGGCTGGGCGGTTGGGTGAGCTATCGGGCATCGAAGGCTGGGCTCAATCAGATCCTGCGATGCGCCTCCATCGAATTCTCCCGCACGCATCCGAACGCCGCGTTGATCGCGCTTCATCCTGGCACGATTGAGACTGCGCTTACTCAAAAATTCGCGCGCGGACGATATACCGCAACCGCTGACGATGCGGCACGGCAGATACTGGCGACGATCGCGGCGGTTACGCCCGAACAATCAGGGTCGTTCATCGCCTACGATGGGGCGGTTATTCCGTGGTAACCGGCCGCCTCGTCCTTATTCTTGGCGATCAGCTGAGCGCGTCGTTGTCGAGCCTTAAAGCGGCGGACCCGAAGCGGGACGTCATCATTATGGGGGAAGTTGCGAGCGAGGCGACTTATGTGGGTCACCACAAAAAGAAACTTGCCTTCGTCTTTTCGGCCATGCGCCATTTCGCTGAGGAGCTACGCGCCGCCGGGTGGCGCGTCGAATATGCGCCGCTTGACCGCCCGAAACCATTTGCGTCGCTGACCGATCTCGTCGCCGACGCGGCAAAACGCTTGAAATCAAAAAAGCTTGTGGTCACGGAACCCGGCGAATGGCGCGTGCTCGACGAAATCGAAACCTGGTCTGACCGCCTCAACCTTGACGTCACAATGCTCGATGACGACAGGTTTCTGTGTTCGCACGCCGACTTCGAGGAATGGGCGGGGGACAAAAAATCACTCCGTATGGAGTATTTCTATCGAGAGATGCGGCGGCGGACAGGCCTCTTGATGGATGGCGACGAGCCGGCGGGCGGCGCCTGGAATTACGACCAGGAAAACCGCAAGCCCCCGCCGGCGAAACTGGTTTCCGCCGGTCCGCTAGGAGTGGAGCCAGACGATATTACGCGCGACGTGTTGAAGCTGGTGAACAAGCGCTTCCCGGATAATTTTGGCGACCTTGAACCTTTTTGGTTCGCCGTAACGCGCCAAGACGCCGAAGCGGCGCGCGATCGGTTCATCGCGGACAGCCTTCCCCGTTTCGGCGACTATCAGGACGCCATGCTGCGTGGCGAAGCCTTTCTCTATCATTCCATATTGGGGCTCTACATCAACATCGGCTTGCTCGACCCGATCGATGTCTGCCGCCGGGCAGAGGCCGCTTATCAGTCGGGCGCCGCGCCGCTCAACTCGGTCGAAGGATTCATCCGACAGATCATCGGCTGGCGCGAATATGTGCGCGGCATTTATTGGCGGGAGGGTCGCGACTATACCTCGCGTAACTACTTCAAGGCCGAGCGGGCCCTGCCGGAATTTTTCTGGACCGGGCAGACGAAGATGGCCTGCGTTGCAGCCGTCATTCAGCAAACCCGAGAGGAGGCCTACGCCCACCATATCCAACGGCTGATGGTGACGGGCGTTTTCGCTTTGATTGCAGGCCTTGATCCGCACGCCGTGCACGAATGGTATCTCGCCGTATACGCCGACGCGTATGAATGGGTCGAAGCGCCGAACGTCATCGGCATGTCCCAGTTTGCCGACGGGGGCGCGCTGGCGTCAAAACCCTATGCGGCGAGCGGAGCCTATATTAACCGGATGTCGAACTATTGCTCTGGGTGCGCTTACTCGGTGAAAAAGCGCACCGAACCAGACGCCTGCCCGTTCAATTCCCTCTATTGGGACTGACCTGAGCCCTTCGGCTCCCTCATTTATTTCGAGAGTCTGGCCCTTTCATAGTCCATGGTTTGAGGTGTGGCGAGCGCGTCGGGAGCGAGGCTCCCCACATGCACGAGCGACCGGCGCGCTGCGGGCGTCAGCCCGCCC
>JBGTFV010000371.1:0-3565 GCA_041747095.1 Parvularculaceae bacterium | reverse complement strand
GAGGCGCCCCCGAATCTTGGACCGCGTTGGGTCGGATTTTTCGCGGTCTGTCACGACAGCGGGCCGGATGCGCTGTCGCGATTTAGGAGCGTAATCGGCGGCAAATCGCCGATCGCGCTATGCGGTCTTACCTCGTTATAGTCTCTACGCCAATGCTCCATCTTTTTTCTGGCGTCTTCGAGCGTCAGGAACCAATGTGCGTTCAGGCATTCGGCGCGGAATTTCCCGTTGAACGATTCGATGAACGCGTTGTCCGTCGGCTTCCCTGGCCGCGAGAAGTCGAGCGTGACGTCATTTTGATAAGCCCACAGATCGAGATCGCGCGAGATGAACTCCGATCCCTGATCGACGCGGATCGTCTTCGGATAGCCGACGCGCTTGCAAGTCTCCTCAAGCGTTCGAACGACATCCTCGCCGCGATAGGCGTAGCGCGGATCAACGACCGGCGAGAAGCGCGAGAAGGCGTCGACGACGGTCAGGACGCGCAGCTTTTTGCCGGTCGCCAGCTGGTCATGAACGAAGTCCATCGCCCAAACGTCATTCGCTCCCTGCGGCGGTTGACGATCCTCCCTCAGCTTGGCTTTCACCCGCCGCTTGGGCGGTTTCTTCCGTAATTGCAGGCCTAACTCGTTGTAGAGCCGGTGGACGCGTTTCACGTTCACCGCCCATCCTTCTCGCCGCAACAGCACATGGATGCGACGATAGCCGAAGCGCACCCGCGTCTCGGCAATCTCCCTGATCCGTTTCCTGAGGCAGGCCTGATCGCTGCGCGTCGCCTTGTAATGATAGGTGGACGTATCGACCAGAAACACCGAACACGCTCTTCTGATCGACACCTTCCAGATGAACCGCACATCATCGACAAGCGCGCGCTTGCGAGCAGGCCTTAAAGCTTTCGTTTGATAACGTCCTGCAGCATCTCCTTATCCAAGGACAGGTCCGCCACGATCTTCTTCAGCCGGCTGTTCTCTTCTTCAAGCTCGCGCAGCCGCTTCATCTCGGACGGCATCAGACCGGCGTACTTCTTCCGCCAGTTGAAATATGTCGCCTGGCTGATTCCCGCCTTCCGGCAGATCTCGGCGACCGGAACGCCTTCCTCGCCCTGCTTCACGATGAACGCCTTCTGCGCGTCCGAAAACTTCGACGCCTTCATGCCTTTCCACTCCTCCCGGCCAGGAATCATAAGTGGAAAAATCTACCTCAAAACGGTCCAGTTTCCCGGGGGCGCCTCAACGCGCCTGCGCCTTTCGCTTCGTCGCTAACGTTTTTTGTCGATCTTGCGCTCGAGACGCAATGCGCCGTCCATCACGTGGAAAATGTAGTTTTGCTCCACTACTCCGTCGAACAGATAGGCGTGAGGCCCAAGTGCGTAGATCGCGACATCCTGTCCGCCATGAGTTTCTGAAGGCGAGGGAATAGCAGCCTGCTGGCGATAATTGAGATCAGCAACTGCTTCAGATGTTGGTTCGATCCGCCCGCCGTCTTCGGCTTTTTCTCCGTATAAGATCGAACCCGGTCCATTTGCGTAGTTCAGTGTTGTATAACGCTTCTTGTCGCCTGCACGCGCGAAGCCGTCCTCCGGAAGTTCGTCCGCCTCTCCGTAGGTTGCCGTGGCAAGGCCCAAAATGGGCGTCCCCTTCGCAGGATAACCCTGTAGGGAGAGGGTGTGTCCGTGATCGGCCGTAACAACGATTAAGGTATCTTTCTCGTTCGTCATTTCGCTAGCCACGCGAACTGCCTCCGCAAAGGCCTGTGTATCGGTTAAGGCTCGGGCAGCATTGCCGGCATGGTGAGCATGGTCGATCCGCCCGCCTTCGACCATCAGAAAGTACCCGTCTCGATTTCCGGAGAGCAACTCGATAGCCTTGGCTGTCATGTCCGCTAGAGAAGGCTCGCCAGCCTTGTCGGCGCCGCGGTCCGCTTCATATTGCATATGGGAAGGCTCAAAGAGCCCGAGAACTTTGGCGCCGGACTGCGGATCAATGGCGTCGAATGCCGCCTTGGACCAGACATATCGATGCATCGGCGAGCGTGATGCCCATTCGGCCGCGAGATTTCGACCGTCGCGCCGCCCACCCTTTTGCGTGGGGTATTCCGGATCAACGTCTTCGATAGTCAGGAAGTTGCTCCGTCCCCCGCCGAGGGCGAGATCAATACCATTGCCAGAAGAAAACTCGATCAACTGGCGAGCGATGTCCACGCATCCGCCCGCAAGCGCTTCTTCGGTCAGGTTGGTGTCTCTTTCCCAGTTTCGGTTTGGCGAATGCGCAAAAACGGCTGCAGGCGTCGCGTGCGTCAATCTGGTTGTCGTCACAACGCCAACTGAAAGGCCCGCCAATTTGGCGCGCTCGCCGACTGTTGAAATTCGAGCCGCCTCGCTGCCTTCGCAAACATTGAATTCGGCCGCATCGGTAAGCGAGATAACGCCAGATTTCGTTTTAACGCCCGTAACCATTGCTGTCATGGTCCCGGCTGAATCCGACGTCTGCGCGTTTGTCGTGTAGGTCTTGCTTAGCGCGACATGCGGAAAACGTTCGAATGAAAGAATGTTCTCCTCGCCCGGCTCGCCTCGGCTTTGTCCGTCGAATATTCGGGCGGCCGTGACAGTAGTGACGTCCATACCATCGCCAACAAAGAGTATGACATTACGAGCAGGGCGGGTAATTCGTTTGACCGCTTTTCGCGCTTCGATCGCTTCCCGCGCCTCGCTGAAGTAAGTGTCCGGATCACTGACCTGAGCACTCACCGAAGTCAGACTTACGTTCCCAAATGCCGCTAAAAATCCTGCGCAGGACAATAATTTTTGCATGTTCTCTCCCTGACGCGAAGCGCCCTAGCCTCTATCCTGACGTGATATAGGCTTTATGTGTCGGAAAAAAGAAACAGTGGATCTGGGAGCGGGCGGACATGGGCATCAACTGGCGGCGGGTATTGCTCGCAATCGCAGCACTGCTGTTCGTTATTTTCCTGGCAGGCACATTGCTGCTAATCGATTTCAGGCAAAGGCCGTTTGACCGCACCGCCGCAATTGCAGAAGCAGCATCGTTTGATGCGCGAATCATCCGGGACGCTTTTGGCGTGCCACACATTTATGGCGCACGTGACGCTGATGTCGCTTTCGGCCTCGGATATGCGCATGCAGAAGATGACTGGAAGACGATCGAGGATGTTCTCCTATTTTCGCGGGGCGATCTCGCGCGTTATCGGGGACGCCGGGCGGCTGTAACCGACTATCTCGTCGCTGCTATGGGAGCTAACGACGCTATTCGCGTAAAATACGCTAGCGCCATCTCACCAGAAACAAAATCGATTCTTTCGGGGTACGCCGCTGGAATGAATCTATGGTGTGCTGAAGAACAAACTCGATGCGCCGCTGGCGTGGCGCCAATTACTGAAATGGACGTCGTTGCTGGATTTGCGGCGATGACCTGAGCCCTTCGGCTCCCTCATTTATTTCGAGAGTCTGGCCCTTTCATAGTCCATGGTTTGAGGTGTGGCGAGCGCGTCGGGAGCGAGGCTCCCCACATGCACGAGCGACCGGCGCGCTGCGGGCGTCAGCCCGCCC
>JBGTFV010000370.1:0-4745 GCA_041747095.1 Parvularculaceae bacterium | reverse complement strand
GCGGGTATGGCCTATGCCGGAAGCGCCTGCGAGCGGGGCTGTCTCCAGCGCCGAGGCAAGCCGCGCGAGTTTGCCCGAGGCCCGACGCCGTTCGATGCGGCCGTCAACAAGCGTTGCAATGCCGGCGGAGTCATAACCGCGATATTCGAGCCGGCGCAGCCCCTCTACGAGAAGCGGCGCCGCGTCGGCCTTGCCCAGAACTCCAATGATGCCGCACATTTTTGGCTAATCCCTTTGCGCCGCCACGCCAGTTGCTGCGGCTATAGCAGAACCGCGAAAGCTGTAACAAATCATTCAGAAACGCGGCGATTTAATGAACAGCCAATAAATCGGGTGCCTAGGCCTCGGCCCTGATCATGTCGCTGGCTTTCTCGGCAATCATGATCGTCGGCGCGTTTGTATTGCCCGACACGAGGTTTGGCATGACCGAGGCGTCGACGACCCGGAGCCCCTCAACGCCGCGCACGCGCAACTGCGGGTCAAGCACGGACGCCGGGTCCGAGCCCATGCGGCAGGTGCCGACGGGGTGATAGATCGTATCGGCGCGCGCCCGGATGTCGGCGGTCAGCGCGACGTCATCGACATCCGGCCCGGCATAGAGCCATTCCCCCGACACCGTGTCGAGCGCGGGGGATTGCAGCAGTCGATGAACGATCCGCGCCCCCCGCATCAGGCGATGGAGGTCGTCTTCGTCGCTGAGAAACTTCGGATCGATCGCCGGCGCTGATAACGGATCGGCGTCGGCGAGGCGCACCTCGCCCCGGCTTTTCGGCCGCAGTACGCACACATGGCAGGAATAGCCCTCTCCCAGATGTTTCTTGCGGCCGTGATCGTCGACCATGCCATGCAGAAAATGCAACTGCACGTCGGGCTGGTCGAGCGACGGCTCGGTGCGGATGAACGCCCCGCTCTCGGCGAGGTTCGACGTCAGCGGGCCCTCGCGTCGGCGCACATATTGATAGAGCGCAGGCAGGATCTTCGCGGCGAATGACGCGGACAACCCAACCGTTTCCGGCAGCTTCGTGCGCCGCAGCACCGTATAATCGAGGTGATCCTGAAGGTTTCCGCCTACGGATGGGGAATCGACCAAAACCTCCACACCGCGATCGCGCAAATGGGCGCCGGGTCCGACGCCCGACAGCATGAGGATCTGCGGCGACTGGAAAGCGCCCGCAGAAACGATCACTTCGCGCCGTGCCCGGATGAATTCAGACGCCGCTCCCTGGCGCACGCGGACGCCTGTCGCCCGGCCATTTTCTATGACAACCTTTTCGCAGCGACGGTCCGTCAGCACCTCAACATTGCCGCGGGAGATGGCGGGTCGCAGATAGGCGACCGCCGCCGAACAGCGGGCGCCATTGCGCTGGGTTACCTGGTAAAAGCCGGCTCCCTCCTGCGTCGGGCCGTTGAAATCGTCATTGTCCGGGATTTGCATTTCGCGCGTTGCAGTGAGGAATCGCTCCGCCATCGGACTCTTGTCGCGCAGGTTGCTGACTGTCAGCGGTCCGCCGACCCCGTGAAAGTCGTCAGGTCCGCGCTCCTGATCTTCGGCGCGCTTGAAATAGGGCAGCACGTCCTCCCATGACCAACCCGTCGCACCAGCCGCCGTCCAGCCGTCATAGTCGGCTTTCGTGCCGCGAATGTAGATCATGGCGTTGAGCGAGCTTGACCCGCCCAGCACCCGCCCGCGCGGCTGATGGCCCCGGCGCCCCCCAAGATGTTCCTGGGGCGTCGTATCGAACGACCAGTTGACCTTCGCCTTTTCTGGCCAAAAGGCAAAACCCAGCGGCACATGGATGAAAGGGTGGTCGTCCTTGCCGCCCGCCTCGATCACGCAGATGCGGGCTTTCGGGTCTTCGCCCAAGCGATGGGCGAGCGTGCAACCCGCCGAGCCCGCGCCAATGATCACGTAATCAAATTCCAGCGCCATGGCCGGATTGCCTGCGTCAGCCACGTCGCCCCACCTTCAAATGATCTTCCGGACCAGTTTGATAATCTGATCCGTACGCGCCGTATAGGGCGGTTGCAGCATTTTGCCGCTGGAAAGTCTGCTCTGTATAAAGATGGGCTTCAGATGCGAAAAACGCTCGAATCCGGCAATCCCATGATAGGCGCCGATGCCGCTTTCGCCCACGCCGCCAAAGGGCAGGTTTTCCTGCGCAAACTGCCAGAGCGTATCGTTGACGCAGACGCCGCCTGACACCGTCCGCCGCAAAACGTCGTCACGCGCCGCAATGTCGGCGCCGAACCAGTAAAGCGCCAGCGGCCGCTCGCCTTCGTTTACGAGATCGATTGCCGCCGCGCGGTCCTCGACGCTCAGCACTGGAAGCACGGGGCCGAAGATCTCCTCGCGCATCAACTCGACATTGCGCGGCGGGTTGACGACGATGGTGAAGGGCAGCTTGCGCTGCGCATCAAGCGCATTCGACGACCCAACCTCGATAATTTCGGCGCCCGCTGCGCGCGCCTCGGCGACAAGGCGCTTGAGGCGCGCAAAGTGCCGGTCGGATATGATGGACGTGTAATCGGGCGTCGTATCGATCTCGGGAAAAAGTCTCCTGGCCGCCTCGGCAAGCGCCCGAACGGTCTCGTCCAGCCGGGCGTGCGGCGTCAGCACATAGTCGGGCGCGATGCAGGTCTGGCCTGCGTTAACCGCCTTGCCATAGGCGATAGCCTGCGCGGCCGCCGCCATGTCAGCGCCCTCGTCGATGATCGCAGGCGATTTGCCGCCTAGTTCAAGCATGACGGGCGTCAGGTTGCGCGCCGCCGCCATGGCGATCTTGCGGCCTATGGCGGTAGAGCCGGTGAAGACGAGATGGTCGAACCGGGTGGCCGCGAACGCCTCGCCAAGTTCAACGCCGCCGGTGACGACCGCAAATACGGAGGGGTCGAATTCCTTGGCGATCAGGTCGCGCATTGTTTCGCTCGTCTGCGGAGTCAGCTCGCTCGGCTTCAAGATCACCCGATTTCCTGCCGCGAGCGCGGCCGCCGCAGGCATAAGGGCAAGCTGCGCGGGGTAGTTCCATGGGGCGATAACCCCAACGACGCCGAGGGGCTGCGGCGCAAGCTGGCTGCGCGCGGGAAGCATATGGAGCGGCGTTGCCACCCCCCTTGGGCGCATCCAACTCTTGAGATGGCGCTTGGTATGGCGAATGCCGCTGATCATCATGACGATTTCCGCGATCAGCGTTTCCTGCCGGGCGCGATTGCCGAAATCGGCGTTGATCGCGTCAATGAGGCGCGCCTCGCCCATGTCGATGACCCGCAAGAGGGCGTCGAGCCGCGCAAGGCGGGTCTCCGCTGACGGATCCGGTTCTGCAAGATAGTGCTGCTTCTGAAGGGCGAACAGGCGCGCCAAATCTTCCGCGCCAGCCGTCTCAGGGCCAGCCTTCTCAGGGCCTGTCGAGTCCCGGTCGAGCCGGGTCGAGTCTGCGGCCATGGAGCCTCCAATGACGTTCAAGGATGAAAGTGTGACCCGGATCGCCCGCCTGTGTCCAGCAAGCGGCGCAGCCCCACTCCTTGCCGGCGCTATGGCGGTTGACGCCGATGCAATACGCCTTTCAACGCATAAATAACCCCGTGCGTTCCCGCCATACGGCGGGAAATGATCCATTATGGACGGAATGGATCGTGTGGATCGAAATGGACGCAATGGATCGTGTGGATCGAGCCTCGCTTCGATCGGATACTTTATTAGCCGGCTTCATTACGCATTGCATTTCCCTCTCGGACCTCGTTGCGGGCGCCCGTCACGGACGCCCCTGATCATCGCCGCCAAGTATCAGGCCGCCGCGAGGGGAGGGGGATAAGTTTTTTGCGAATTATTTTTTTGTGGCTGAATACGGTAGCTTCTGGGTCTTCCGAACCGATCGTTCGTCCAGCTCAAACCCCGCTGCGCCGGACGCGTCACGCAGCGCTATCGTCCCTCAGTACCGTATTGGTGGAGCTGAGCGGGATCGAACCGCTGACCTCGTCATTGCGAACGACGCGCTCTCCCAACTGAGCTACAGCCCCGACGCCAATGCCCTGAATCCGGATTTCCGGCGGCAGATTTGGGAACCGGCGATGTAGGAGCCGGCGCGCAGCCTGTCAATTGGCCGCGCCAGACCGGAACCAAACCGACAGCCAGACCCGTAGCCGCGCGCGAAGAACGGGACTTGCCTTCCCGCGCGCCGCCCTTACGCCAGTTGCGCGCAAGGGCGAGCCGCCATAAACCGACGCCGAACGTTCCTCGCTGCGCCGGCGGGTACCAACGCCGGTCCGCTCTATCTGGCCTCGGCTCAATCCGATCGGCCAAATTTTTCAGTCCGAAGGGGTCGCCATGCAGGCCATTGCCTATATCGTCAACGCCGTGCTTGAGCTTTACGTGCTCGTGATCTTCGTTTCGGTGATCCTAAGCTGGCTGATTTCATTCAACGTGATCAATCGCGACAATCGATTCGTCGACGCGATCTGGCGCACTTGTCTGGCGCTGACCGAGCCGCTCCTGAAACCCATCCGCAGCATTCTGCCGAGCATGGGCGGCCTCGACCTGTCGCCGATCATCCTGCTGATCGGCATCAATGCAGCGCGCATCGGGCTCAACGCCTATGTGTTTGGACCGCTGATCAAGGCGGGGCTTTAAGTACGGCGCAACGCCGGAGAAGGATGGCCGATGCCCGGAGCGCCGCCGGCGACGTTAATCGACGGAAAGGCGGCGGCGGCCGCCTTGCGTGCGCGCGTTGCTGACGCCGGCGCCGCGCTCA
>JBGTFV010000369.1:0-1972 GCA_041747095.1 Parvularculaceae bacterium | reverse complement strand
CCGCGGCCCGCGACGAGACCGGCTTCGTCCGTCTCGGCGATCGCCTGAAACTTCACGCGCGGCCCGCTCGCCGGCGCGGTCGTCCGCCCGGACTCCGAAACAGTAGTGGTTGGCGTCATTACGTCGACTGCGGCCCTTTTTCTGGAAGCCCGTTCTCGCATAGCGGATTTCTCCGCCCGCGCCAAATGCGAAGCCGTTGGATAAACTGGCAATCCCGATCAGCCGGTCGCCCAATTGAACGCGTGGCGGATTTCCACCTCGGCGTTACCCTCATAGTATTGGCCGTGCGCTAAGAGAATGCGGGCCGGTTTCCACGCAATCATGCGTTCGGCGGCGGCCGCAATCTCGGCGCGCCGGTTGCGGGCGGCGATGCGCATTTCAATCGAGGCCCTTCCGTTCGGACCGGTCGCCCCGCCAATCCGCAGCAGCGCACGGACAATAGGGTTGCGCACCCGCCCCGGTTCGAAGTTCTGCATCAGATCGGTCACAATCAGACTGCGCGAGGCGTGATGGAAAAAGACGACCTCCACAAACCCGTCGCCATCGATGACGATCTGGGAAAGTCCGGCGCTCCATCCGTCCGGCGCCGGATTGGTCAAAACCTCATAAGCGCCAATGCGCTTCAGCGCCTTGGCGGGCAGGCGGGGCGGCGCATACAGCGCGGCATCCGGAAACGCGACCCGCCAGTCGGCTGCGTACTCGTAGTGAAAGGTGTTTGGCGCGACTAGGAACGCGATCTTTCCCAGCGCGCTGATGTGGTCGGCAAGCGCGGCTGAAAACGCGGTCGGCGAATGCAGCCACAACTGGCCGCCCGCGAGCCGCACAACCGTCATGCGCGTAGGGCAGGGGATGGTGAGCCCCCCGAGGCTGTAGGCGATCTCGGGCCCGTCGACCGTCCAGATGTCCTCAGCGACAGGCTTTAACGCGCCGAGCGGCTCGTAAGGGGTGTATCCGGGCGCGGTCTTCCGGCTGGACGTCGAATTTCTGGCGGTTGGCGTCATACGTCGACTGCGGACCTCAAGTGAAACACCTCGTGCCGTAGCGGGTTTCGGGGTCTGCGCAAAATGCGCGGCAGAGCGAATAACGAGCGGAGATGTCGACCGCTCGCACCCTTCGAAAAATCCCATGCCTCGGGAAGAATCGGGTCACCCATCGGACGAGGCCATGAAAGCCGCTTTCGGGCCCGGTCGCCGCCGGGACTTTTTGGCTTGAAAGAAAGTTCGGACGATCCATCATGCGAGATCGGTTGAGGGCTATCGTCGACGGCGGACCGTTCAACGCAACGGTGATGGTCCTCGTGATCGCCAACGCGCTGCTGCTCGGCATCGAAACATTTGATCCCGTCCAGGCTGCTTTTGGCGCGACGATCATCGTGATCGACCGCGCAATCGTTTACGCCTTCTGCGTCGAGATTGGTTTGCGGATATACGCCTATGGCCTTCCCTATTTCAGGGGAGGGTGGAACGTCTTTGATCTGGGCGTTGTTCTGATTTCGCTTTTCGCCTCGGCCTCAGGCCTCGCCGCGATGCGGGCGTTCCGCGTGCTGCGCATCTTGCGGCTGGTCACGGCCATCCCCCGGATGCGGGTCGTCGTGTCGGCGCTCTTTGCCTCCATCCCCGGCATCGCCTCGGTCGGCATCGTCATCGTCATCATTCTTTACACCTTCTCCGTCATCGCCGCGAAGCTCTATGGCGACGCCCATCCGGACCTTTTCGGCGATGTGTTTCAGGCCATGTTCACGCTCTTCAAGGTGATGACCCTGGAGGGCTGGCCCGACATCGCCGATCAGGTGATCGAAACCCATCCGCGCGCCTGGGCGTTCTTTGTCATCTTCCTGCTGGTTGCGACGTTCACCATGCTCAATCTGTTCGTCGCCATAGTGGTTTCGGTGGTGGAGGAAGACGCTGACTTCAACCTGCGCGACATCACGCGGCAGAACGAAGTCATCCTCGCCGAGCTGGCGGCGCTGCGG
>JBGTFV010000368.1:0-5452 GCA_041747095.1 Parvularculaceae bacterium | reverse complement strand
GGCTGCGCGCCAGCGCCAGCACGCCAGCGCGAAAATCGCCAACAATACGATGAGCGCCCAGAAGGGAGCCTCCGCCGGGCTGAACCCGGCGCGGGTGAGAAAATCGATCATAGTAGTGGAATGTTACGCCGATTCGGGCGGACCGGCGCGCTTGGCGCGAAACGCGAAACGCGCGCTCGACCAGTAGTTGAACGCAAATGTGAAGACGGCCGCTGCGCCCTTCGCCCAGAACGGACCGATTGAGCCGGACAGGAGCAGCACCGCCAGCGTCGATACGCCAAGTGAAAAGAGATGAGCGCCGCCAAACGCAAAATACCCGCGCAGGGAAAGGGCCGCCGGGCGCCCGTCCGTGGCAAAGGTCACCCGTGCATTCAGCAAATAGCTCTGCAGATTGGCGACGAGGAAGGCAAGGCCATTGGCGAAGACGGGCGGCGCGCCCAGAAAGTAAAAACCGGCATAAAAGGCAAAGTCAGTAACGGTGTTGATGACGCCGACGAGCCCAAACAGAATGATGCGGCGGGCATTGCCAGCAGGCGGATCGACCGGCCTCACGCGACCCGCCATTCATCCTCGGACGAGCCCTGCGCGGAGCCGGCGCGCGCCGCCGGATTCGCAGAGATCAAAGAAGGAGCCGCCACCGAGGCGCTATCGCTTGATCGCGTCATCAGGTTGTTCACCAGATAAAGCGGGCGATTTTTCGTTTCGTTGAACACCCGCCCCAGATACTCCCCGATAACGCCGAGCACCATGAGCTGGATCCCGCCCAGGAACAGGATGACGACAATCAACGTCGGGAAGCCAGGAACTGTGTCGCCAAACAGGATCGTTTTGGCGATGAAGTAGGCTCCATTCAGGAAGGCGAAGCATGCGACTGCAAACCCGAGATAGGTCGACGCCTTCAACGGAACGAGCGTGTGCGAAGTGACGCCCTCAATCGAGAAATTCCACAGCCGCCAGAAATTGAACTTGCTTGAGCCCCGCGCCCGTGGCGCGACGTCGAATGGAACGGCCAGAGAAGGGAAGCCTATCCATGAAAAAACCGCCTTCATGAACCGATGACGCTCGCGCAAGTTAATGACCGCGTCGACCGCTTTGCGACTTAGCAAACGGAAATCGCCTGCATCTGGTTCAAGCGGCGTTGTTCCCGTCGACCGCATGAAGCGATAAAAAAGCCGTGTCGCCGCTTTTTTTAACAGGCTTTCATCGCGCCTAGTGCGCCGCACGCCGTAAACGACGTCATAGCCTCGGCGCCAACCTTCGATAAACTCCACGATCACTTCCGGCGGGTGCTGAAGATCGGCGTCCATGACCACAATGGCGTCGCCCGACGCATGATCGAGGCCGGCCGTCAGCGCAATCTCCTTGCCGAAATTGCGACTAAGATCGACCACCGTTGTGTTCGGATGCCGCTCGCGCAGCGCCTTCATGATGGCGAGCGTGCCGTCTCGGCTGCCGTCGTTGACGAACACGACCTCGAAGGGCTGGCCGATATCGCGCATCGCGCGGCGCACCGCCCGGTGAAAATCGGCAAGCGATTCTTCCTCATTGAAGGCCGGAACGACGATCGACAGAAGCGCCGGACGCGCGGCGGCGCGCGGTTCCGGCAACGGCGCGGCAGGCTTGGCGACGCCCTTGGTCCTGGTCATCGGCGTCATCGTCATTGCTCCGGGCGATTGCGCCCGACCGCCTCAGCGGGCGGTCGTTCCCCTTCGATTGATCCTTTATTTAGGCATGCTTGGTAAACGAAAGGTGTGAAACGCATCGTCGACATCCTGGCCGCGCGGTATCCGCTTTTTGCGATCCTGCTGACGACGCATCTGCGCGCAACGCTGCTGGTTGCGGCGGGCGGCCTGCTGGCGATCAATTTGAGCGTCTACGCGCACGCCATCGTGACCGCAGACAATCTCGTCACGCATTATGGCCCGGTGGTTGGCGGCGATTATGTCGTTTTTCGCCTCGCCGCGCTATCCGCCGGCGCCCCCGATATGAGCGCGCTTTACGACGCTGAAGCCCCGCAAACGCAATTGAAGGCGATGTTTCCAGGCGGCGGCGATTTCCTTCTGTTCTGGGCCTATCCCCCAACGTTTTCGCTGCTGCTCTGGCCGCTCGCGGCCCCGCCCTATCTCGCAAGTTTCGGCTTGTGGGTTGGCGCAGGGCTTTGTGCGCTATTCATCTGCTTAAGGACGATACAGCCAAAGGGCTTGCCGCTTTTTCTTGCGATGGCCTCGCCGGCGGTTTTTCAGGGTGTGATCACTGGCCAGACCGGATTGTTCACCGGCGCCTTCATGGCGACGGCGGCAGGCTTTGCTGCAAACCGTCCCATGCTTGCGGGGCTCGCGGCGGGGCTTTTAACCGTCAAGCCCCAACTCGGTATACTCTTGCCGATCGCGTTCATCGCCGGCGGTTGCTGGCGCGCCTTCTTTGCGGCGGCGATAACCGCTATTGCGCTAGCCCTCGCAACCCTTGTTGCATTCGGCGAGGCGCCTTGGTTCGCGTTTGTCCACGCCCTCATCGAACAAGGCGGCCGCATGGGCGAAGACGGCTTTCCTTTACACAAGCTCGTCAGCTTTTTCGGCGCCGCGAGCGTTCTGGGCGCACCGCCCGCGGTCGCAAGCGCAGCCCAAGCGCTGGCAACCTGCCTGCTCGCCGCCTGTGTCGCCATCGTCTGGAGACGGATCGAAGCGCCAGATCTGCGCATCGCCGTCCTTTGCGCCGCAGCGCCGCTCGCGACGCCTTACGCCTATTATTATGAATTCGCCATTGTCGTTCCCGCAATAGTCGCCATTGCGCGTCGGGCTGTCGATACCGGATGGCTATCCGGCGAGCGGTCGTGCATCGTTGTCTTGTGGGCTGCGCCCATGTTCGCCCCCGGGCCCGATATGGCGCCCGGCTTTCCGTTCAGCGCGGCGATAGCGATGTTCGCCCTATTCGTCGTGGCGCGACGCGCCGCGCCCGCCGCCGGCCTCAGGTTTTCCAGCGCAGCGTCGCCGGCCCGATCGGATGCTGAAACCCGCCCGTCTCCGACCGCGCATTCCACGCAGCTTTGAGCCGCATGTACCAGCGCGCCGGCTCGTCCGGGTCGCCAAGGTAAAGCGGGCGATGCCCGACCGTTGACAGGTTCTCATTCTGCCGCGACAGAATCGCCGCATCCTGCGCGAGGAAATCCCGCGCCATGCGCGACAAGATCGGGCGCGCCAGATCGAGCATCGGCATATCCCAGAACATGGCGTGTACGATCCGTATGCGCTTCTTGTCGGCAGGAGTCATCGCCGTCAGACCAAGGATCGTGCGGCGCCCGACCGTAATGTGCTCAAGGCGAAGCGCGGGCAGCCGGAACTCGATCGCTGTCAGCGGCGCGCCGCCAAGCGCCTTGTAGATGCGCGAGTTTGACGACGGCGCATGCGCGGGCATGCAAAATCCGAGAGCGGTCGGCTCGAACCGTTTTTCCTTCAGGCGACGTTCTGTTCCCTCGCGCCACCACCACTGGCGATGGACGAACGGCGTATGCGCCGGATCGACAAGGCCAATGGCGGCCTCGTCGAACGAGGCTTCGACTTCGAAGACGGTCAGCGTCTTGGGCGACCGCGCGGCGGGAAAGCCGATATCGGGCGGCGGGGTTTCTGGCGTATCGGCCGCGGCCCCGGGCCGAGGGCAATAGAGCCAGATCAGTCCGTGCGCCTCATGCAGATGGTGAACGCCTACACTGATGGCGCTGGGGTCTGGACCTTGATCCGGCAAGGCCGGCGCAGCCAGGCAATGGCCATCGGAGACCCGAAATCGCCAGCCGTGATAGGGGCATTCTAATGCTTCTTGATTGTTGTTCGTGACAAGCCTTCCGCCCGAGAGCGGTGCGCCGCGATGGGGGCAAACGTCGCGCAATGCGAAGGCTGCGCCGTCTTTCGTCCGCCCAAGAACAATGGGGTCGCCAAACAGAAATCGGCGCTCCAGTTTCCCGCTGCGCACTTCGCGGGTCGCAGCGGCAAGGTACCACAACCCATCGGGATGCTCGCCGGTGGTCTTCCCGTCGTCGCGTCTCACGCAGGCCGCCGGGTCTTCATCGCCGCCGCTATCGTACCTTCATCGAGATAATCAAGCTCGCCGCCGACCGGCACGCCCTGGCTTAGGCGGGTAATTGAGACGCCTGCGGATATGAGATGATCGGCAAGATAGTGAGCCGTCGTTTGACCATCGACCGTGGCGGACAACGCCAGCACGACTTCGCGCACCTCGCCGCCATTTGCGCGCGAGAACAACGCACCGAGCGAGAGATCATCCGGACCAACGCCGTCAAGCGGCGACAAAAGTCCGCCCAGCACATGATACCTGCCCTTGTGCGCGCCAGCGCGTTCAAGCGCCCACAGGTCGGCGACATCCTCGACAACGACCAGCACAGTCTGGTCGCGAGCAGGATCGGCGCAAACTGCACACGGATCAATCGAATCCCAATTTCCGCAGACTGAGCATGCGCGCACTTTGTCTGCGGCGTCGGCGAGCGCAAACGCCAGCGGCCGCATGACAGGTTCGCGTTTCTTTAAAAGGTGCAGCGCAGCGCGCTTGGCCGAACGCGGGCCAAGCCCGGGCAACTTGGCGAGCAGGTCTATAAGACGCTGCAGTTCCGGACCGATTTGGGCGGCGGGCATGGCGTCAATCAGAAGGGCAGCTTGAAGCCGGGCGGCAGGGGCAGTCCGGCGGCGAGCGATTTCATTTCCTCTGCGCTCTCGGACTCGAGCTTGGCTTTTGCGTCATTAAACGCAGCCGTCAGCAGGTCTTCGAGAACTTCTGCGTCCTCGGCCGTCACAAGGGAGCGCTCAATGGCGACCGATTTGACATAGCCCTTGCCGTTCATGGCGATACGGATCATACCGCCGCCAGAGGCTCCCTCGACCTCAATGGCGCCAATGCGCTCCTGAATTTCCTGCATGCGCGCCTGCATGGTCGCAGCCTGCTTCATGATTTCGCCGAGGTCTTTCATCCTTGCTCCACTTCCCGCAGCGCTCCAAACGCTTGCGCCGCGCCTTCGTCTTCGCCGCTCATGGGCTCCGGTTCAAGGCCGGTGACAACATCGGGGAGAACTTCGCCGTCATCGTCTATCATAGGTCCGGTCGCAGTTCCGCGCTCAAGCGACGCGCGATCTCTGATCGCCACGATTTCTGCGCCGGGAAATATCGCCAGCGCCTCGCGGACGAGCGGATGGGCGAGCGTTTCAGCGGTGCGCACGTCGCGCAACGTATCGGCGCCTGCCGCAGTCGAATTGACGACTATGCTCCAGTGAATGCCTGTCCATTCCTTCAGACGCTGCATCAGCCGGCCGGGCAGGTCAGAGGGAGCGCGATCCTCAAGTCGCAATTCGATACGCCCCTGCTCGAAGGCGACGAGCCGCACGTAGCTTTCGAGTTCTACGCGCAGGCGGGCGTCGCGGTCGGCCGCCGCCTTGCGCACGACGTCGGCGAAG
>JBGTFV010000367.1:0-2519 GCA_041747095.1 Parvularculaceae bacterium | reverse complement strand
TGAGGTTCGGTGGAGGAGTGACGAAGGTAATCTTCATTCGTTTGGCAATTTCGACGCACTCTGGGATTTGTGGCGGCTCGGCACTCTGCAATTCGCTTCGGGACCGCCGCGATCTTCCGGCCGGAACGCGAGGGCCGCCGCCTTACGGCCCAGACATGAGCAGAGACCGAACGCACCGGTCAAGTGGCGAAAGAGACGGACTGGCTTGACCGCGAAGCACCTCACGTGTCCGAGAAAAAGCGGTTTAAGGCCATGTGTCACTTCGATCAGCGTCCCCTGAGCGCGCAGGCGGCCAGACGCAGCGTCTTTAGATCCAGTGGTCGTCGCAGCAAGGCCTTGGCGGCATAGAGACGAGCCGTCCGCAATTGGCCGCCCTGAAGGGCCCACCATCCCCAGCGCGAATAGACGTCGGCCCGAGTTGTATTCGGATCGCTCACCTCCGGGCGAGGCGGCGGAATCAGCCCCCGCCGTTCGGCCGCAGCGACAACCGCGCGGTACGCTGCCAGAAGCTGCTCGCGGCGCCGGGTCAAACCTACCGAGCCAAAATGAAGTCTATAAAAAAGAACACGGGTATTAAGATTGGCTATTTTGGTGACTTCCGAAATTCGCAACAGAAAATCGACGTCCTCGGCGTGGCGATATTCTTCGGAATAACCACCGACATCGAGCACAAGCTGCCGGCGATACATCATGGTCGGATGGAATATGGCGCCCATTCCCTTGAGTAACTCCGCTTGCAGCGCGTCATGCCCTGAAGGCCGCTCCAGCCCGCGCAACCAGCGGCCATCTGGGTCGATCAGCATGAATTGTCCTCCTACAAGCCCGTGATCAGGATGGGCATCGAGGAAGGCGATCTGCTTCTCGAAGCGATCCGGCATGGAAATGTCGTCTCCGTCCATGCGCGCGATGAATTCTCCCGAAGCCAGCATGAGACCCTCATTTAAACATGCCGTGATGCCTCGGTTCCGATGGGAGATCAGGCGAATTCGGGGGTCGCGCGCGGCGGCGGCCTCGGCGATTGAGCGAGTGTCATCGGTCGAACCGTCGTCAATGATGATGAACTCAAACCCGCGAAAGCTTTGCCCGAGGATGCTATCTATCGCCGCCTTGATATAGCGCTCGCAGTTATATGCCGGCATGATGACAGAAATGCGGGGAGAATCTATTTGAAAGTTAGGCATATTAAATTTTGTAGCGTCCAAGATTGAGCCTCTCTTTACAGGAGATACAGTTTATTGGTGAGGCGGCATTAGTTCCAATTCCCCCTAGGGCAGGTCCGGCTAGACCCTGCGGGTGTCGCGCATCGCTGCGACACCTCAATTGGCGCGCGACGGCTGCTTCAACGCCCCTAGCACCAGCAGACGCCATGCGCGCTGATCGAACGGCGATAGGCGGACTGATTTGATTCCGAAGCGCCTGCACGTATCGCGGTGTCCGTTGTTCCAAGCCATCCAACCATACCTGAGTGCGTATTCAAGCTGCGATCTGCGGTCCCGGCCGGGTCGCCACTGCTTGTAAAGAACATGACCGGAAACATTCCTACGTGCGAACGCTTCATGACAGGCCCGAAGGACCGCAGCCTTTTGTTTCTCACTGCTCACTTCACTGAGTCCTGTTGAAGTCAAACGGTAGCGCAGCACGACATCAGGTATATTTGCAACCTCGCCCAGTTCCCCGAGGCGAAGCCATAAAGCGAAATCTTCAGCACTATCAGAATTCTCAGGATATCCGCCGGCTCTCAATACCGCTTCCCGCCGCATCATGGCGGTCGGCCCATTTATGCAGCAAAATCCCTGTATGTGCTGCCGGTCTATTTCGGAATGCGTCAAGGGTGATTTAACAATACCAATTAGAAATCCGGCCTCGTCCATCAACTCTTGTTGCCCGCCGACAACCAGAATTTCCGGTCTTTGATCTAGGAAAGACGTCTGCCACTCAAGCCTTTCCGGCAACGCAATGTCGTCGGCGTCCATTCTAGCAACATACGGAGCCTTGGCTTCAGCGATCAAGTAGTTTGAGGCGAACACCACGCCGCGGTTCTCTTCGTTCCTGTAAACGCGCATACGGGAATCCCGTTTCGAAATCTTTTCGCAAATTTCAGTTGTGCGGTCACTGCTGGCGTCATCATATACGAGAAGCTCTATGTCGCGAAGCGTTTGTCCAAGGATGCTCTCCACCGCGTCCGCGACGAAACGCTCGGCGTTGTACGCCGGCATGATCACTGAAACTTTTGGCGAGTTTGCAGCTCTGCAGCTATCGGCGGTCATCCAAGCGCCCTCCTCCTGACAAGACATCCAAAATTGCGGGCCCCGAAAGAGCACTGTTCAGGACCCGGCCGGCGCAAGCCTTCTCAGCTCCCCACGGACATTCTGCGGAATGTTTCACTGCCCGCGACCAACTCGTCGTAGGTGCCGCTCGCGGCGATCCGGCCGTGCTGCATCAGGAAGATGTTGTCGCACGCGCGCACGGTGCTCAGCCGGTGGGCGATCATCACGACGGTCTTCTTGCCGCCGAGGTCG
>JBGTFV010000366.1:0-11919 GCA_041747095.1 Parvularculaceae bacterium | reverse complement strand
CCCGCAGGAACGGCCGCGCGCTCGGCAAGACCTACGCCTACACCGCGACCATCGACGCGATCGAGCAATGGGCCGCCGGCCTTGATGAGCGGGGGCTGCTGCTCGGCCCGGCGTCGGCTCATCTCAGCGAGACGACGGCGGCATCGCGCTGAACTGACGCAAGGCCCGGCGCGCCCGGTTCCGCTTTTGGCGTGAATGCCCTATTCCGTTGGGCGATTCGTTGGCGACGCGATACGGGAACCCTGCATGACTGTTGACGAAATCCTCCGGCATTACCGACCGAATGTCGGCGTTGTCCTGTTCAACCGGGATGGCCGCGTCTTCATTGCGCGCCGGATCATGGGGTTTTCCGACCTGACCGAGTTCGCCGACCAGCCGAACGAATGGCGCTGGCAGTTTCCGCAAGGCGGCGTCGACGCGGGCGAGGACCCTGTGCGGGCCGCCTTCCGCGAGTTGAAAGAAGAAACCGGCGTTTCTTCCGCGCGCCTGCTCGCCATGACGCCGGGCTGGCTGCCTTACGATTTTCCCGCTGGATACAAGAAAAAAGACTGGCGCGGCCAGCGCCAGAAATGGGCGGCGATGCTGTTCGAAGGGCGCGAGAGCGAGATCGATCTCGAAGCCGACCACAAGCAGGAATTCGACGACTGGCGCTGGATGGAGCTTGAAGAAGCGCCCTCGCTCATCGTGCCGTTCAAACGCAGCGTCTATGAAGAACTTGTCGCCGGGTTCACGCCGCTGCGGGATTATTTGCGGCGGTAAAGTCGTCGCGCCGAACGTCGCCTTCCTCTGCAGGGGGCTGCTATTCCGGCAAAGTCTCCAATCGTTCAAGCCGGATGCGCGTGACCTTGAAGCCCTGCTTTTCCTCGACGATCAGACGAAAGCCGCCGCATTCGATCTGTTCACCCTTTTCCGGAATGACGCCGCGCTTTGCTAATACCAGACCTGCAACTGTGACGACATCCTCACGCTCGAGGTCTATTCCGTGATCCTCGGAAAGTTCGGTCAGCGTGACCTCGCCGTCAAGGATCAATCCGCCTTCCGGCGTCTTTCGGATCCAGTCTGAGTCCGCCGCTTCTTCTTGATCGATCAAATCTTCGACGAGTTCATCGAGCGTCACAAAGCCAAGCGTTCCGCCATGCTCATCAACGACAAGGGCCGCATGCGTGCGCTGCTTCTTGAACAAGGCAAGCAATTCTGTTGCCGACGTCGTCGCAGCAACGCGCGGCAGAGGGCGCGTCAGGGCTGACAGATTATCCGCTTTTCCTGCGATGCGCGCTCGAATGAAATCTTTCACGTGGAGCACGCCCCCGATATCGTCGAGCGATTGCGTATAGACGGGATAGCGCGATGCAGGCGACGCGGCGATCAATGCGGCGACGTCGGTCATGGACGTATTCAGCGCGAGCGCCTTCATACGCAAGCGCGATGTCATCAACTCCTCGGCGGTTCTGTCTTCCATCTCGAAAATGTTATCGATCAGGATGCGCTGAGCATCATCAAGCTGACCGCTGGCGGCCACTTCCTCGGTGACGATCTCGAGTTCTTTGCTGCTGTAGAGCGATGCAGCCTTTCCGGGATCGGGAATGCCGAGCAGCCCCATCAAGCCAAAGGCAATCTTGTTCAGAACAAAGACCATGGGTCGAAACAGAAAGCCAAACACGCGCATGACCGGGTTGACGGAAAGGCTGACCTGTTCCGGCAATTGCAAGGCCATCGCCTTCGGGATCATCTCTCCGAATACGACGTGAAGATAAGTGATCGCGCCGAGCGCGACGATAAATCCGACGACATGCGATTGATTGTAATCGAGACCGAGATTTTCCAACCCGGGATAAAGCCAAGCCGCGACCGCAGGCTCGCCATACATGCCAAGTCCGATACTGGCGAGGGTGATGCCGAGTTGCGCGATGGCGATGTAGGAATCCTTGCCGCCCCTGCGATCAAATATCCGCACCAGCCAACGCGCGGAGGCGCTGCCGCTCTTCGCCAGCGTTTCAAGCCGGCTGCGCCGCGCACCGACGAGCGCGAACTCGGCGGCTACAAAAACGCCGTTGACGGCGATCAAAATCACGATGACGAGGATTGGGAGGAGCACATCGCTCATACCCCTTGCTCCTCATGCTGTTCAATCCGGACGAGAACGCGCTGGACTGCATAACCCGACATTGCCTCGACTTGCAGGCGATAGGTCGTATCCGACACCGTCACTTCATCGCCGACCGCCGGCAGGCGCCCCAGCTCGTGCCATATGAGTCCGCCAATCGTATCGGCGCGGTCTAATGGCAACTCGATCTCATAGCGATCGGCAAGCGTCGCCAATCCAACATCTCCGCGCACGCTGCGCGCATTGCCTTGATTGATGACGAGTTCTTCTTCGTGGTCGAACTCATCTTGAAGCTCGCCGAATACCTCCTCCAGCGCGTCTTCCAGCGTGACCATGCCGGCGACGCTGCCATACTCATTAATCACGATCGCCGTGCGACGACGATTTTCGCGCAGCGTTTGCCACAATCGCGGCACCGTCATCATTTCGGCAACGGCCAGCGGCGCTTGAGCAACGGCGCCGACAGTCGTCTTGGGGTCGCGTTCAAACGCGGCAAAGAGCGCGCGGACATGTACGATGCCGACGATTTCTTCGCTATTGGCGCCGGTCACAGGAAACCGCGAATATGGCGCGCCAACAATGCGCGACAACGCGGTCTCTACGGTTTCGGCCGCCGTAATCGTCTCCATGCGCGGGCGGGGCGTCATCACTTCCCGAACAGTCCGTTGGCTGACGCTCAAGGCGCCTGACAGCATTTCGCGCTCGTCAGCATCGATAAGACCGCCTTCAGCGCTTTCACGATAGAGCCCTTCCAATTCCTGAGCCGAATGGACGTGGGTGTGGCTGTGGTCGGCATCGAGGCGAAATGTTCGCATGAACGCGAAGGCAGTCCCATTGAAAATCGCGATCAGAGGCCGCATCAGAGCCAGACTGATCTGCATCGGGAAGAGCGTCGCCATCGCCAGATGTTCTGGGTATCGCAGCGCCACCGTTTTCGGCAGCAACTCGCCTAACACAACCTGCAGCATGGTCACCGCAAGAAGCACGACCACGATCGCCGCTGCGGCGCCGCCGATCGGGCCGAGCGCCGGCGCAAGCAATGGCGTTAACTGGGACTGACCATAAGCGCCCGCAATCAAGCTGCTCAAGGTGATGCCGATCTGGCATGCCGCGACGTAAGTATCGAGCTTCTTCGGATCGCGAGGGATAGCAAGCAGACGTGCGGCTGTTTTGCTACCCGTGTCAGCGATCTCCTGGACCCGCGACTTGCGCGATCCGACCGCTCCAAACTCGGCCGCGACATAGAGCGCGTTAGCTGAAACCATCAAAAGGATGATGGCGAGGGTAGATATTAAGCTTGGCAAGCTCATGACTGTCCGTTCAATTCAAGGCGTAAGGGCGTACCATCGGTCCTGAACGTCGACAACGTCATTTTATTTAATTGGCCCTTTTTCGGGCCATTGAGCAGAGAGTGTCCAGCCGGAAAAGCGATAGTTATAACTCCTATAAGCAGTGAGTTTTCCCGGCACGCAGAATTCTATCGGGCGCGGACGAACCAGAATATTTTCACCGGCTGCCGATTGCGCCTTTCCGATTGATGAAACGCAAACGTATGGTGAGAAAAACGTACCGTACACTGGCGTAAAATCGGCAACCCAAAACCATGGATTTACGACCGCTTGAACAAGCCTCGTATCAAGGGTACGCGATCTATCAGTCCTTGAGATAATAGATCACTTCGTTGCGCCGCATGAAAAACGGCGTGAACGGACCATCGTAGAAGGCGTAAACCGCCGGACCGTCAGGCGTGAGGCCGCGCGCCTTCATGAAAGTATCGAGTTCATCCGTATGCACGCCTAGATTTGGTTTGGTCCAGCGCCCGGAAAACCGCACCGCCGCTGCAGATCGCGCCTCGATGCGGGCAAGGCGCACGCGCGCGTCGAGCGGTTCGGGCGCGCTCTCCATCGAGTATTCCGGCGGCAGAATGAAACGAATCGTCCAGCCGCCATTCGCGCGCGGCGCCTGCTCGACGGGCGCGGTCATGGCGATCTTCTCTGAGGGAGCCTGCTCAACGGGAGCGGTCATTGCGATCTTCGCCTTGGAGCGGTTGTTCCCGAAAATATAGCTCGCCAGGATTCGAAAACCGGCCCCGGCGGCGGCGTCGCGGTCGCCCGGAACGTCCGTCTCAGCGACGACCATGGGCGCATAGCGACGCAGTTCTATCGCACCTGCGGCTCTCTCGGTGACTTCATAAGCAGGCGTTTCGACCCTCGCCATGGCTCGCTCCTGTCCAATTAGCGCCGGTGCGCCAACGATCAGCAAAACAAAGCATGCGCAGGAGGCGAATTGACGTATGCTGTGCATCCTTTTCATCCATTGCCCGGTTTGCTCACATGCAGTCTACGACACGTAATCCGGCGGCGGACCACGAGAGACCGCCAGACTTTCTGGTCAGCCGCCTGCTCCATCGCGACGGGCTGATGCTGGTCGTTAACAAGCCGGCGGGCCTGCCGGTTCACGCCGGGCCCGGCGGCGGCCCGAGCCTTGAGGATTATTTCGATGCGCTGCGCTTCGGGCTGCCCGCCGCGCCGGCGCTCGCCCACCGGCTCGACCGGGACACGACAGGCTGTCTCATCCTCGGCCGGCACGCCAAGGCCCTGCGCAAGCTCGGGCGCCTCTTTCAGGAAAACCGGATCGAGAAAACCTATTGGGCGATCGTGAAAGGCGCGCCGACCGAGCCTTCCGGCACGATTGACTGGGCGCTGAAGAAAATGACGACGGCGACCGGCTGGCGCATGGCGGTCGCGCCGGACGGACAGTCTGCGGCGACGACCTATCGCGTACTCGCGTCGACGGGCGCCCTCTCGTTCATTGAGGCCAAGCCCAAGACAGGCCGCACGCATCAGATAAGGGTGCACCTTGCCGCCATCGGCTGTCCGGTGCTTGGCGATCCGCAATATGGCGACCTGACGGCGGCCGAACGCGCTCAGCCCGTCATGCTGCACGCGCGGCGCGTGATCGCGCCGATCTCAGCCAACAAAGAACCAATTGTCGTTGAAGCGCCGCCGCCCGAACCAATGGATGCCCTGTTGCGGTCGGCTTTCGCAATCGAGCCGCCGCCCGTTATCGCACCAGAGTCAGATTAGAGAGCGGTTTGCAGCTCGCGCAATTGGGTCAGTTCCTGTTGCGCGCGCAGGCGCGTTTCAGGCGCCGTGTCGGCGTCGGCGAGGTCTTCCTCAGCGTTGCGGATGCGCTCGGCGATCGCCGCGGCGTTGAGGTCGCCGACGAAGATCGCCTCTTCCGCCAGAATGGTGAGGCCTTCGGGCGTCACCTCGGCGAAGCCGCCGCGCACGAAGATGCGCTTTTCATCCGTACCCGTTTTCACCTTGACGACGCCGGCGGCGAGCACCGTCATCATCGGCGCGTGCCCGGGAAGCACCCCAAAGGCGCCCTCAATGCCGGGCGCTTCGACGATGTCGACATCGGCCGACATGAGCTGGCGTTCGGGCGCGACGAGATTGAAGTGGAGCTTTGACGCCATGATCGCCTACGCCGCTTCCGCTGCAAGGCGTTGGGCTTTTTCAATCGCGCCCTCGATTGAGCCGACCATGTAGAAGGCCGCCTCTGGCAGGTGATCGTATTCGCCGGCGACAAGGCCCTTGAACGAGCGGACCGTGTCGGCGACCGGCACCTGAACGCCGGGGAAGCCGGTGAACACCTGCGCCACGTCGAAGGGCTGGGACAGGAAGCGCTCGATCTTGCGGGCGCGGGCGACGACGAGTTTGTCTTCCTCCGACAGCTCGTCCATGCCGAGAATGGCGATGATGTCCTGCAGCGATTTGTAGCGCTGGAGGATGCCCTGCACAGAACGCGCGACGTTGTAGTGTTCCTCGCCGACGATGCGCGGATCTAGAATGCGCGAGGTCGAATCGAGCGGGTCGACGGCCGGATAGATGCCCTTTTCCGAGATGGCGCGGTTCAGCACGGTCGTCGCGTCAAGGTGCGAGAACGAGGTGGCGGGCGCCGGATCGGTCAGATCGTCCGCAGGCACATAAATCGCCTGTACGGAGGTGATCGAGCCTTTGGTGGTCGTCGTGATGCGTTCCTGAAGCTGGCCCATGTCGGTCGCGAGCGTCGGCTGATAGCCGACCGCCGAGGGGATGCGGCCCAATAGCGCCGAGACTTCCGAGCCGGCCTGCGTGAAGCGGAAAATGTTGTCGACGAAGAACAGAACGTCCTGACCCTGATCCCGGAAATGCTCGGCGACGGTCAGGCCTGTCAGCGCGACGCGCGCCCGCGCGCCCGGAGGCTCGTTCATCTGGCCGTAGATCAGCGCGCATTTCGAACCGGCCGCAGAGCCCGATTTCTGCGGGTCTTTATTGACGCCCGACTCGATCATCTCGTGATAGAGGTCGTTGCCCTCGCGGGTGCGCTCGCCGACGCCGGCGAAAACCGAATAGCCGCCGTGCACCTTGGCGATGTTGTTGATCAGTTCCTGGATGAGCACGGTCTTGCCGACGCCCGCGCCGCCGAAGAGGCCGATCTTGCCGCCCTTGGCGTAAGGGCACAGAAGATCGACAACCTTGATGCCGGTGACGAGGATCTCCGCTTCGGTCGACTGTTCGACAAAGGGCGGGGCCGCCTGGTGAATGCCCCGGCGCGCCTCATGGGCGACGGGACCGGCTTCGTCCACCGGCTCGCCGATGACGTTCATGATGCGGCCGAGCGTTCCCTCGCCCACCGGCACCGAGATGGCGCCGCCCGTATCGGTGACCTTCTGCCCCCGGACGAGACCTTCGGTCGAGTCCATGGCGATGGTTCGCACCGTGTTCTGGCCGAGGTGCTGGGCGACCTCAAGCACGAGGCGGTTCTCGCCGTTTTTCGTCTCGAGCGCGTTCAGGATCGCCGGCAGGTGCCCATCGAACGAGACGTCGACGACGGCCCCGATTACCTGACTGATGCGGCCTTCTTTGCTCATGATTTATTCCTTCAACATCTATTCCGTTATCGGATTAATTCGACTGCTACCGGCAAATCAAGCCCCGCCCAGGCGCGGTCTGCGGTTAGCACAGGCATCTTCAGGCGCGCCCCGGCGGCGACGCAGAAGCGATCGCCGAGCGATAGATCTTTCAGTTGGCCAAGCCGCGCCACCAACGGCGCGTCGTCTTCCGCGGGCCGGTCAATCGTGAGGCCAACGCCCATCAGCCGGGCGGCGACTCCGTCGATCGGTTTTCCGTTGCGGACGAACTTCTGCAGCACCTCCGCAAAATTGACAACCGACATCACGCCATTCGATATGGCCGCGCCGACACGGTCGTCGCCGCGTTCCGCGTGCAGAAATGCAAGCATCGCGGATGCGTCGATGACAATCATCTTGCGTCTTTTTCCCATTCGCGGCGCGCTTCTTCGCGGCGCTCGGCAATGAACTCGTCGACAACTCCCTGCGGCGGCGATCCGCCATAAAGGCTTCCGACATAGGACTGAAGGTCTTGCAACGCCGCTTTGTTGTCGACCGAACGGCGGCGCTGCGCAGCGCTTGCGGCGAGCAGCTGGCGCACGTGTTCTTCGACGCTGCGTCCCATCTCCGCGGCGGATATCCGCAGCGCTTCATGCACCTCGTCCGGGACTTGTCTGACCGTAAGCGTTTTCATGGTTGCACATTTAGGAGCCGATAGCATTGCTGTCAATGCTATCAATGCCAGCACCTACAACGCCTCCGCGCCCGAGATGATCTCGATCAGTTCCTTGGTGATCTGGGCCTGCCGCGCGCGGTTATATTGCAGCGTCAGCTCGTTGATCATTTCGCCCGCATTGCGCGTGGCGTTGTCCATCGCGGTCATGGAGGCGGCCTGTTCCGAAGCGACGTTTTCAAGCAGCGCCCGGAAGATCTGCACGGCCACATAGCGCGGGAGCAGCGCCTTGAGGATCTCCTCCTCGTCGGGCTCGTATTCGTAAATCGCGCCTTTCAGGTCGGCGCGCGTTTTTCCTTCACCCTGAGGAGCCCCGCCCCCCCGTCCTTCGAGACGCTCGCTCCGCTCGCCCTCAGGATGAGGGGACGGGGCGTCACGAAGGGCGCCGGCGCGCGCCGGGATGATCTGCTGCGCGGTCGGCTCCTGGGAGATGACCGACTTCAGCGTGCCATAGAAGAGCGTCGCCACGTCGAACTCGCCCGCTTCGAACATGGCGAGCACGCGATCCGCGATGGCCTGCGCCTGCGCGAAGCCGATCTGGCGCACGTCGAGGAAATCGCGGCGGTCGATGATGAGATCGCCATAGAGCCGCTTCAACTGGTCGGCGCCCTTGCGGCCGACGCTCATGATGCGGACTTTCTTCCCCTCGCCCTGCAGCCGCACGATATGCTCGCGGGCCAAACGCACGATTGAGGAATTGAAGCCGCCGCAAAGGCCCTTGTCGGCGGTCGCGACGATCAGGAGGTGGGTTTGCTCAGCCCCCGTGCCGGCGAGCAGCTTCGGCGCATTGGGGTTGTCTTTCGCGCCCGCGGCGAGATTGGCGAGGACGCCCTCCATCCGCTCCGTATACGGACGCGCCGCCTTGGCGGCTTCCTCGGCGCGGCGCAGCTTGGCGGCGGCGACGAGCTGCTTCGCCTTGGTGATCTTCTTCGTCGACTTGACGGAAGCGATCCGATTTTTGAGGGCTTTAAGGGAGGGCATTAGGCGTTTCCTGTGATTCTTGATTCTCGCTTTCAGAAAGCGCTTTGCCGACGTTGCCGCGACCCTCAATCATCGCATTCCGGATATGCAAATAGTTTTTCGCCACAACATCTGCATCGCAGCCAAAATATTGCATTGCTTCGACGTAAAGCGAGGCTCGATCGACGGTCAATTGAGATTTTTCAATATCGTCAAATTGATAATATAAATTTTCATAGAATGTTATAGCTAGCGCATTGCCTGCTGCGTTCGCAAAGTCATCGCAAAGTACTACCAATTCGCGACCAGCTTCATTGTCGACCTTAGCCTTGGAGTCGAGAATTGTGGCGAGATCCTCCGTCGAATTCGGGCTTCCGCACCCTCCACACAGTGGAAAAAGCATGGCGCACAATATCAGGCGAACCATCATCGATTACGCAAACTGCTTCGCGAAGGCGTCAAGCACGCCTTCGAGTTTCTTCTCGTTGCTCTCGTCGAGTTTGCCGGTGTCGCGGATCGCTTTCAGAAGATCGGCGTGGTCGGCGTGCAGCTTGCGCAGGAACTCTTTCTCGAAGTCGCCGACCTTCTTGGTCGGGATCTTGTCGAGATAGCCTTTGACGCCCGCGAAGATCACGCAGACCTGCTCCTCGACCTGCAGCGGCGAGAACTGGCCCTGCTTCATCAGCTCGGTCAGGCGGTCGCCGCGCGCAAGGATGCGCTGGGTCGTCGCGTCGAGGTCGGAGCCGAACTGCGCGAAGGCGGCAAGCTCGCGGTACTGGGCAAGCTCGCCCTTGATCTTGCCCGCCACCTGTTTCATCGCCTTGATCTGGGCGGCCGAGCCGACGCGGGAAACCGACAGGCCGACGTTCACCGCCGGGCGGATGCCCTGATAGAAAAGATCCGTCTCGAGAAAGATCTGGCCGTCCGTGATCGAGATGACGTTGGTCGGGATATAGGCCGAGACGTCGTTCGCCTGCGTCTCGATGACCGGCAGGGCGGTGAGCGAGCCCGAGCCGTGGTCTTCGTTCAGCTTCGCGGCGCGTTCGAGAAGGCGCGAGTGGAGATAGAACACGTCGCCCGGATAAGCTTCGCGGCCCGGCGGGCGGCGCAGCAGCAGCGACATCTGGCGATAGGCGACGGCCTGTTTCGACAGGTCGTCATAGACGACGAGCGCGTGCATGCCGTTGTCGCGGAAATATTCCGCCATGGCGCAGCCCGCGAACGGCGCGAGGAATTGCAGCGGCGCAGGCTCCGACGCGGTTGCGGCGACGATGATCGAATATTCAAGCGCGCCATTGTCTTCGAGCGTCTTGACGATCTGCGCGACGGTCGAGCGCTTCTGGCCGATGGCGACGTACACGCAATAGAGCTTTTTCGCTTCATCGCCCGAGGCGTTGATGTCTTTCTGGTTGAGGATCGCGTCGATGCAGATCGCGGTCTTGCCTGTCTGGCGGTCGCCGATGACGAGCTCGCGCTGGCCGCGGCCGATCGGGATCATGGCGTCGATCGCCTTGATGCCCGTCTGCATCGGTTCGTGCACGGACTTGCGCGGCAGGATACCCGGCGCCTTCACGTCGACGAGCCGCCGCTCGGTCGAGGCGATCGGTCCCTTGCCGTCGATGGGGTTGCCGAGAGGGTCGACGACGCGCCCCAGCAGGCCCTTGCCGACAGGCACGTCGACGATGGACTTCGTGCGCTTGACGGTGTCGCCCTCGCCGATCTCGCGGTCTTCGCCGAAGATGACGACGCCGACATTGTCGGTCTCGAGGTTCAGCGCCATGCCTTTGACGCCGTTCTGGAATTCGACCATCTCGCCGGCCTGGACGTTGTCGAGGCCGTAGATGCGCGCAATGCCGTCGCCGACCGACAGCACCTGGCCGATCTCGGAGACTTCCGCGTCTTTGCCAAAGTCCTTGATCTGCTGTTTGAGAATGGCGGAAATTTCCGCGGCCTGAAGCTCCATGGGTCTTAAGCCTCTTTCATCACGGCTCTGAGCCGGTTCAGTTTATTGCGCAGGGAGGAATCAATCATCGTCGAGCCGATCTTGACGATCAGCCCGCCGAGGAGTTCGGGATCAACGCTTACGGAGAGATTGACCGCGCGCCCGACGACGCCTTCGATCTCGCCGCGCAGGCGCTTCATCTGGTCGTCATTCAACGGGGCCGCCGCAATTGCTTCGGCGGCGACCTCGCCGCGGCTATCGGCAAGGCGCCTCATGAAAGCGGCGATGATCTGCCGCAGGAAGAACAGGCGGCGATTGCGGGCGACGACGCCGAGGAAATTGACCGTGAGCGGAGAAAATCCGGCGCGGTCGGCAATCGCGGCAATCGCCCGCGACATCTCTTCTGCGCCCAGAACCGGGCTGGCGATAAACGCGCTGAAATCGGAAGAGCCCGCGATCATCGCCGAGAGCGCCTTCAGGTCCGCCTCAACAGCGTCGATCGCGTCGGCCTCGGCTGCAAGGTCGAACAGGGCGTCGGCATAGCGGCTGGCTGCGCCGCCCGTTTCGCGGGAGGGCTGACCGATCAGGGTCTGCCCCTTGCTCGACTCTACGGTTTCAGCGGCCATCGCGTGCAGCAGGCTCCCAAGGCGTCGGCGCGTCTCATCAGCGCGCCGTCAAACATCTGAAATTTCAGCGAAATTGGGAGCCCGACTCGCGCACGCGCCAGCCCCCGAACGCGGAGTTGGCGCGCCTTAGCATGGGTGGCGCCGCCGCGCAACATGCGGGGGCGAGGCGAGAAGACTCCGGAATCAATGAAACCGGATTGACAGCCGCACGCAACCGATGACGCGCGGGGGGATCGCTGTCGCGCGATCCGCAAAATCCGGATCGGTTGACGCCGCCTCCAGCCTCGGCGGCCCGTCGCGCCATCGGCGGACAATCGGCGCGCCGTCTGTCGCCACAAGACAAAACGCGCCGTCCTTCGGACGACGGTCCGCGTAATCGACGACCACGAGCGTCGGCGGCGGGAACACTGCGCCAACAGCCTTGTCATCCAGGATGAGCGCAAAGAGCTGCGTCGCGCCGGAGGTCACAGGGATGTAGTCCTCGGCCACCGTATGCGGATCGCTTTCCGGCTCGTCGAGGAACCGGGCTGCGTCTGCGAAGGAAATGACCGGGATGTGTTGCAGCGGTCGTCGGATATAGGCGGCCGCCGCGTGCTTGTCGCGCTCGGCGGCCGAACGCGCCCCGCCGCCAAGCCAGTCGACGGATACGTCGAGCGC
>JBGTFV010000365.1:0-24375 GCA_041747095.1 Parvularculaceae bacterium | reverse complement strand
GCCCGCTAGCAGCCCCGCGCGTCCGCGCGGCGGCGGTCTCGCGGGCAGAGCAATCTGGGCAAGCATCGATACGTGGACGCAGCAGATTTTCCAGCTGCTTACGTTCGTCTTTGTCGGGCGCGTCATCGGCCCCGAACAGGTCGGCATTTTTGGCTTTGCGCTGCTCTATTTCATGCTGATGTACGCCGTCCTCATGCAGTCTTACACTGAGGCGCTTGTGCAGCGAGCAGACCTGACCGAAGCGCACAAGTCTTCAGTATTTTGGCTGTCACTGATGGTCGGCATCGCGCTGTCGGGCTTGGGGTTTATTTCCGCGCCGTTTATCGCGAGACTATTCCGTGTACCCGAGGTTGAACCCGTGCTCGTCGCGTTGGCTGCGGCTTATCCTGCGTTAGCCGCGAGCAGCGTTTACGTTGATCTGATGCGACGAGCGTTGAGGTTCCGGGCGCTCGCGGTGCGAACCTTTCTGAGCGTCGGCGTCGCCTCTGCTGTAGCGATCTTTGCGGTAACGAACGGCTACGGATATTGGAGCCTTGTCTTTTACCATCTGGCATGGCGGTTTGTTGAGTTGCTCTCCCTAGCCATGCTCTCAGGCTGGCTGCCGCGGCCGATCTTTTCTTTTACCAGTCTCGGGGAACTGCGCGGCTTCGGGCTAAATGCGCTTGGGCTAAAGGTTCTTGGCTATTTCACCAATTCCGCCGATCGGCTGTTGATCGGGGCTTTTCTGGGACCGCTGGCGCTTGGCCTCTACACAATGGGAAATCGGATCGTCGCGGCGCTGACTGAGGCAGTGACGGGCGTTGTGAATAATCTGACGCTGGCGGTGTTGCCCCGGTTGCAGGGCGACCGGGAACGGTTCACGCGCGCATTCCTATCGGCCGCCGAGCTATCGAATCTCGTCGGGCTTCCGGTATTCATTGGATTGGCGGCGGTGGCGCCGACCCTCGTTGCCGCCGCCCTTGGGCCGGAATGGCAGGCAATGACGCCGATCGTTCAAATTCTTGCCTTGCGCGGCGCCGTGTTCACAATTTCCTATGTGCAGGGTTCATCGCTTCGCGCACTTGGAAAAATGGGGTTGGTTCTAAAATTAAGCGCGTGGTTTACGGCTTTCCGTCTGGCCGGCATTGCTGTGGCGGCGCCTTTCGGAGCGCTTGCCGTCGCCGCCGCCAGCGCCATTGTGCCGCTGATGATTTCGCCCATCTGGCAGCGCGAAGTGCGTGCAGAGGTGGGCGTTGGCTTCAGACGGTTCTATGGATTGTTCCTGCCCGCCTTTTGGAGCGCTGCGGCGATGCTCATTGGCGTAATCGCGGCGGGGCAGTATCTTGATGGAGTTGTTCCCCGCCCATTATTGCTTGCAATTCAGGTGGCTGGAGGGGGCGCGATATACATACTGACGTTGCTGTTAACGTCGCGGCGTTCGCTCCGCCTTGTTCTTGCATTCGCCAAAGTGCGAACGCCAGCTTGAAAGATTCAATGACTGCCAAGCCTGACTATGCCAGCTTCGAGACGTCCGGAAATGATACAACCACCGTTGTTTCGGACGTTACCCCCCCGCGTGTCGACATCATTATTCTCTCGTGGAATCGGACCGACGAGACGATCGAAGCAGTGCGGAGCGCGCTTTCTCAGGAAAAAGTAGACCAGACAGTTATCGTCGTCGATCAGGGGAGCGACGTGGAGAACCTGGCGCGCCTGCGCGCGCTCGCCGCTGAAGACGGTCGTGTTATTCTCAAAGAAATGGGCCGCAACCTGGGCGTGCCGGGCGGGCGCAACGAAGCGGCCTTTGCGGGATCAGCGCCAACCATCATCTCTCTCGATAATGACGCTGAGTTCGATACGCCAACAACGGCATATGAGGCTGTAAAGGCGCTTGAGATGGACGCCAGACTGGCTGCCGTTGGCTTTCGCATTATGAACTACTTCACCGGCGATGATGATATGAGCTCGTGGGGATACGCTTCTCACCTCAAGGAAAGCATCGACAAACCATTTTACGCCAGTTCGTTTGTCGGCGCCGGCCACGCCATCCGCCGCGGCGCCTTTGAACAGGTAGGCGGGTACTACGACAAGCTGTTTTTCTGCTGTGAGGAAATCGAGCTTGGGCTAAAATTTCACAGTGCGGGATATACAATCAAGTATCAGCCCCAACTCCGCGTGCGCCATAAAGTATCACCAGAGGCGCGGGTCACCTGGGGGGAGGGACGTTATTATTTCACGCTGCGCAATCGGCTCTTTATTCACCTTAAGACCGGTTCAAAACCCCACAGAATAATGGAATTCATTGCCGGCCATTTGATCCGGGCGACGCGTAATGGATTGCTTATGGATTGGGCGCGCGGCGTTTTCGACGGATACAAGATGCGTTTTCAATACAAAGTTGACCCCGAATTGAAGCGCTTTGATAGAATTCCCTCGGACATATTGATTTATATTAATGAGATCCAAGATCGCCAACGCTACGATTTTAGAACACGGCTGAAAAACGTGTTCGCCGAGGGCTTGCCGAAAGTCAACAAATAGCCGATGACCGCGGTTAAAAGGGCTCTGCATTGGATGGCTCACATGCATCCGAGCTGCGCAGTTCCACGTCCAGCGAAGCCGGATGGGGACAGCGGCAGTTTTTGATCGAACGGGCAGCCGCGACCGAGGGCGGCGCGCCGAACGTCGTTGGTGGATTTAAGCTTCAGGCTCATTCGACCCTCCCGGTTCAGCGCCTGATCGATGAGCGCGGCGAGACAATTGGCTGGATCCTTGGCTGGGTTATTGATCTGCGCGCCCGGAAAATTGTCGACGCGCCTCTCCGTCTCTCGATGCGCGGAGCAGACAACGTTGCGCGCGAAGGCGTTATCGAAGACACGCTTGACCGGCTGCACGGCACATTTCTGCTCGTAATTTGCTTGCCGTCATTCTCCCGCATTTATTCATGCATCTACGGCAACCTAGGTTGCGTGTTCTGCGCCGATGCTAAATCAGCCGCATCAACTGCTGTCGCGCTTTTTGATGATGCCGAGCGATCTGCGCGGCTCGATCCAGCGCTGGCCGGCGCGATAGATTTCTCGTTCGACAAACGTTTCGGGTTCGATCTGACGCCCCATCGTGGCGTCAGGAGACTAATGCCGAACCACTATCTTGATCTCGACAACTGGACCCAGCACCGCCACTGGCCGCTTGCGCCCATCGAGCCAGCGCCGGACGGTGAAGGCGTTATCCAAGCGCTGAAGTGGGTCGCTGACGGCGTGCTGTCCACTCTCCCCGCGGACAGGATTTTGCGCGTGCCGCTTACGGCCGGGCGCGATAGTCGAATGGTGCTGGCGGCGATGCGACCATACGCAGACCGGATAAAAGCGTTTACTTTTACTGGCGAGCGTATTGTGGCTCCCATTGACGCCATATTTGCAAAACGGATCGCCGCCCGCGCGGAGGTTGATCATGAAATAATCCCGGCGCGCTTCGCCACACCCGAGGCGGCTGCGCAATGGATCGCCCGAACCGGCAGCGTCATCGCCGGGTCGAATGCCTATTTACACGAAGCGATGCGCCCACTGGCGGAGAACAGCGTGTTTTTCCCTGGCCCAGGGGGGACGGTTGGCAGGGCTTACATGTGGACTCCAGCCGATCGACCGGACAGTCGAGCGAGCGCCGCCAACATGGCCGCGCGGGCGAGCCAGCCCATCACGGCTCCATTTATCGATGCTGCCGACAGGTGGCTCGAGGGCCTTAAGCATGTCGACTTTCTAACCAAGCTCGATCTGCTTTTTCTCGAGTGTTATTTCGCGCGAGGGGCGGAAATCTATGGGCCGGACTTTTACTATGACGACGTTTGCCTGCTGCTGCATCCGCGTATCCAGCGCTCAATGATTGCCTTGCCTGCAGAATACCGCCGCAAGAAGCGTATTGCTTCCGACTTTGTTGAGCGTTTCTGGCCCGAGCTGAATGAGTTTCCCTATAACAGCTACAAGGGCGTCGAGCAGCTCGCCTATCTGGCGAAAAAGGCGACCGATCCCGATCGGCTGTGGCGCCACGCGAGGCGGCTGCTGACCCGATAGCCGGCGATCCCCTCCACGTATAAAACGCGCGGCGCGAATTGGCTGTTCGCGCAATCGATCATGGTCTGGAACAAGATTTGCTGCGCTGGCTGACAAGCGTTGATTTCACGCATGCGCCTGAAGGCGCCGTATCGGTGAAAAGAATTGGTGTCTGAGGTAACGATCGAGCGTGAGGCCGGCAGATTAGATTGGCGGATCGGAAATGCATTGACCCCGTCTCTGCCGATCCCAGAGTCGCTGCAGCGGCAATTTCGGCTGACGCGGACCGACCCTGCTGCTGCCGAGGCGCCAGACGCTGAAATTCGCCGCGACTCCTGGTCTACGCGTGCGTTTCCCAACCATGACGCATGTGGCCAATGGCGGCTCGAGCATCACCCAACGCTTGGCGTAACGCAGCTTGACGGGGCGGATGGCGCGCCGCTCGGTTGGATACTCGGCTCTGCGCTTGACCTGCGGGCCGGCCGCCCGTTAGCGGGGCGGCTGCAACTTAACGCGACCGCCACGAGCGAGGCTAAAAATCACGAGGCGATCTGCGCTGATATTCTGGACCGTCTGCATGGGACTTTTCTAATTGTCTACTGCGCGCCGCGCTTCGCGCGCATCTATCCGGCGGTAACGGCGTGCCTTGGTTGTGTGTATGATGCCTCGAGCGGCCGCGTTGCATCGACCCCATTGGCGCTTCTCGGACCTGACGACTATCTGGGGCGCGTTTCTAGCGGCGGTCGCGGCGAAATAGACGGCGCGCTGGCGGCGAACGTATTCGACCTGACGTGCGTTGATGGCGTTCGCCGACTTTTGCCGAACCACTTTCTCGACCTTGATACGATGCGTATGCAGAGGTTTTGGCCTACTGCCGAATTCAGGGAGGACAGGCATCCGGTTGAAGCAATGGACGCCATCCGGACCATCGGCGCCGCGGCCCTCGGCGCCTTGCCGCGAGACCGCTCTTTGCTGGCGCCCCTTACGGCGGGTCGAGACAGCCGGCTAATCCTTGCGCTGTGTCAGCTTGCTGGGACGTCTGTTGAGGCGTTCACAATCGGGCACGCGAGGGATATAGCGCCGATAGATGTTGAGATGGCTCCGGCCGTGGCCAAACTTGCAGGCGTCTCCCATCGCCTCGTAGACGGCGTCGTATCGTCGCCGCATTCCGAGCGTGAGTGGATTGAGCGCAGCGGGCGGGCATTAATCGATTCAAATACGCGTTTGTTCGAGACCTTGCGTTGCTTTGCCAGCGAAAGTTACGTGCTCCCCGGGTTCGGAGGCGAAATCGCACGCGGCATGCTGTGGCGCACGATTGACCGCAGCGACACGCAGATCTCCGCTATCGCTGCGCTCAATCGCATCAATGCGCTGATCACAGATTCGAATATCGCAGCAGCCGGGCGTTGGCTCTCGAGCGTCGAGGGGCTCAGTACCTTCGCTAAGCTTGATCTTCTGTTTTGGGAGGTAGCCCGGCCACGCGGCGCGCAAATCTACGGGCCCGATTTCGTTTATGAAGACGTCGCCCTTCTGCTTCACCCGCGCATTCTGCAATCCATGTTGCGCTTACCGGTTGAGTATCGCCGGACGCGGCGGCTTGCACGGGACTTTATGGACATCTACCGGCCTGAGCTGACACGTCTTCCATTCAACGCCTATCCAGATTGGCGGCGCGCGCCGCAAATATTCGGAAAATTCATTAACCCGTCACGTCTCAAAAAGTACTTCCGCATCTACACTGCTTGAAAGATCCGAAAAACGTATACGCATCAAATTGCTAATTGCGACGAACGGATCGGGACGACTTTTTCGTAGGGAAGTCAGGCGTCAGCCATGACCCGCATATCGCGCGCAAATGAAGACCCGTCGAAATGATTCTGGATCGGCGCATCGAGCAGCTCGCACACAGTCGGTGCGAAGTCGACGAGCCGCGCGTCTTTCATCTTTCCAGGCCGAACATCTGGCCCGGCGACATAATAGAAGCCTTCAGAATAGTGGTCGCCGCTGCGGCGGAAGGGGGCGGGGCCAATGCGGCCGTAGGCCGTGCTGTCCACCACGTCAGTCGGCTGCAGGGCCCACATGACGATGATGTCGGCATAGACTGAGGCGTCGTCTTCGGCTTTCTGTCGTGTACGGATAATTTCCTTGGCGATTGCATTGCCCGTTCTCGGATCGCGCAAGTCACGGATAAGCGCCTCAATTTCATCGAGTGTCGCCGCGAAGGAAGCAGGATCGACGATGCCGCTCTTTTCCCGCCCCTTGACGTTAACGCGCACATAACCGTCGGAGAAGGTTGGCAGGGCGAAGGCTTTCATTTGGGGCCAGGCCTTCTGATACCACATTGGCGGCATGTACTGGAATTTTCCCGCGTCGAGCGGGTGCATTAGCCGCCCGTCCTTGTCCTTCAGAAATTTGCGAAGTCGGTGCGTGACGCCAAGCGGCAGCGTGCGGTCAAGCGCAGGTAAAAGGCCGTAGCCTTCCCGCAGCGACCAGACGGCGCGCATCCAGTCCAATTCTTTCTGTCGCGTCAGCGGCGGCGGCGGGCTTTCAGCGTCGCCCCGCGCCAATGCGGCCTCGCCGTTAAAGCTATAGCGATAAAGAAGTTCGGGAAGGAACAGCCAACTCGGCATGTCAGCGCAATTCGCCTTCATTCCTTCCTGGGCGAAAACCGCGATGGTCGCATCGGCAGGAGCGGCGGCGACGAGTTCAGCGACTGCTGCGTCGACTGCCTCATATACTTCCAGCATCGGATCGCCATCGACGGAATAGAGTGGATAGAGGGGGTGTTCCGGATCGCTAAAGTGCCAAAAACCGTGACCGGCGGAGTGCGTCTCGCCATAGGCTGTGAGGAACACGTCCCATTCACTTGAAGCCATCAAGTCGAGCGATGCTTTCGTCCGTTGACGGACGCCGGCGATCAGCTTGTCCGTTAGCGCGCGCATTTCCGTGTCAGGCTGCCAGACGAGAAAGTCATCCTCGTGCAGCGCCGGGTGAGCGCCATGTTTAGCGTTGATTTCCGGCAACAACTCCGGCGGCGCGGAATAACTCGCTGTTTGCGGCGAGTGCGCGCCCCACGCGATGATGCGCGGGCCTTTCGACTTTACCGTGACGTGCGTCTGGGGCAAATCGAATGCAATAATTGAACGGTTATCTGCGTATTCGAAAAACGGCGAACACGAATTATATGTAAATGCGCCTCGATTTTCGATTGTATAGTCTGGATTATAATGCGCAGGCGACCAGTAATCGGTCGTGCCGGACCAGCATCCCGTCCAGAAAACGGTCCAGCCCGTTTCAGCGGTGTAACCGGTCTCGCCGATCAGGCGCCCATGAGCGCTTCGCTCGCGCAGGGCCCGAAGGGCAGGGAGCTTGCCTTCGGATATCCAGCGATCGATCTGGCGATGGTCGGCGGCGTCGAGGCCAATCCCGATGAACTTGCGCCCGACAACATTATTAACCGTCATAACTCTACCTGACTTGCTCGCCCTTTTGGGGAGTTCAGTTCCAGTGTGCACGTTAACGTCTTCATATTCTGCGGCCCGCTTGGCTCGATTTCTGCACGGTAACAACACGAAAACAACGCGAGGTAGTGCAAGTCGCGTGCGAGACGGAAAGATGCACCAGATTGGCGAATTACGATCTGGCTAACAGCCAAAAAGGGCACACTTCGGTCCTAAGCGTGTTAACAAGGCTAATGTGAGAACGTTATATGACCGGCGCGAAAAAGTTAACAATAGTTACTTATTTTCCGCTATTGTGCGATTGCTCACGTGTATAAGGCTCGAGGGAGTTGGGAACCGGATTCGGCAACGATTCCGGCTGACGTTTGCGGATGGCGCAAGAAGACAATTTCGATAAGCGAGGCGATGTCATCCGTCCACGTTGGGGCAGTTGGGGGCGGCCTAAATTTGCGCGAGAAAGCGCGGGGAGTAGCGTCATGTCGGTTGAGGCAAAGAAGATGTCCGGAAACGTTAAACGGCTACCGCATTCAGGCGGAGTGTTTCGCATGACCGGTGAGGCTGTTGCTCGCGCTCATGCAAATGGCGACGAGATTCCGAAATTTCGCTTTCTCGCTTCGGAAATGTCGGCTGCGTCGCGGCTGCGCCGGAACGATCCGCGCGCGCGCGCGTTAGAAGCATTGCGGCTGGCGTTCACGCCAACCCATCCGAAACAAACAAACGCGCTTTTTGCGGGCCGGCGCCGCGAGGCGTCTCAGATTGTTTCGGCGATCGACGAATTGCGTTCGCACGTCATTCTGTATGGCGAGCGGGGCTCTGGAAAAACATCTCTCGCGAACGTTGTTATGGACGTGGCGCGCGATTGCGGCGTGACTGTTCTGCGGGCGACCTGCAACAGCAACATTACATTCCACGAACTGTTCTCGGCGTTTCTTAAGGCGCTATTCAACGGCGAATATAATGCCGCCGGACGCGACACGACTGGTCGCCGTCCGCCGGCAGGGCGGGCGCCCCTCATCACCCCTGAGCGCATGGGCGCGAAGGATGTCGCCGATGCGCTGGAGCGCTTTCAGGACGGCCACGTGATTTTGCGGATCGATGAGTTCGACCGCGTAACCGACCAGGAAATGCAAAACGAGATCGCCGAGACAATCAAATGCTTGTCCGACGCGTCAGCGAAGGTAACGTTGTTAATTGTCGGCGTCGGCGAAAACCTTGACGATCTGGTAGGTCAGCACCCATCGATCCAGCGCAACGTCACTGGCGTGCACCTCGGACTGATGCCGTCCGATGAAATCTACCAGCTTGTGAAAACGGGCGGCGATCAGGCGGGTCTCAATTTCCCCGATGCAACGGTCGAGGAAATTGTACAAATCTCACTTGGCTCTCCCTATCACGCCCAGCTCTTGTGTCTTTACGCCGGTCAGTGCGCCATTGATCGCAACTCATCCGTGGTCGAACTGAGCGACGTGCAGATTGCAGTTGGTCGAATCATCGATGGCCCATTGTCGCCAGCGCGGCGCATGTTCGACAACTTCGCGACCTGGTTTGAGCGTGAAGTAAACACCGCCGTTATTACGGGCGCGGCCTGCGCAAAATCGGACAGCTACGGATACTTCACCGCTGCCGATGTGATGCTTGAAATTGACGGTCACATGGACGCGGTGCTTAACGAGCGCGATGTGTTGAATGAATTGGCTGCGATGAGCGAAGGCGAATACGCGCTCTTGCGCCGCCGCCGCAGCTTGCACACTGATCGGTTCGTCTTCACCAATCCGCAAACGCGCTTCTTCATTCGCTGCGCTGCCCGCGTCCATGCCGAGTAAGCGACGCCGGTCAATTTCGATCGTAGCGCAGCGATTATTGGTACTCGTGGCGCTACATGTTTCCGCCACTGCCTGCGGCGGCTCGCCTGATTTAAAAATAGTTGCAGTCGATAAGCCTTAGTCCGACGCTGTTTGACCGATCATTGGCGCGCTTCAGCACGTCATCACGAATAATGGTGTGGTTCGCGCCATATATGCGCAAGGACGAAATACGCAAGAACGAACGGCGCATTGGTCCGTGATTGGCGAATTTGGACGGCCAGTCTGCAGGATCGATCGGTTCATTTCTCTGTTCTTAAATACAATCCGAGCCCTGTTGGACATGAAAGAAGGAACCCGTCGAGGCCTGTGTCAGGTCACTCAACCGACGCCGCTTGCGGTGCGCTGGGCATCACTTTTTCGTCGCTTGAGATCCGATACAATCGCAGAAATCGCCGCCATTAGAACGATGGCTGGAGGGGCAGATATTGTATTGTCTGTATAGGAATAAATTGCATAAGCGATGAATACTGTTGTGACGAATATTAGCCCGTCTCGCCCGATCAATTTCGAATTTCCTGCAACGTAAATAACGATGCTGCAGACAAAGAGAATCAATCCCACCCAGCCGGCGTCTGACAAAAGACGAAGATACTCGTTATGCGCAGCAGCAGTCGCGAGCACACCAGCTTCCTCTTTTTCAACGAGTAGAATTGCGCCGGCTCCAATTCCACGGCCGAACAATGGGTTGATGTCAATTGCTTGCTGCATGACCTCCCAGACTTCGGTGCGGCCCGATGTATTAAGCCCTGGCTCCTGACCTGAGTTGAAAGTCCGCGCCATGATGTTCGGCCAATAGAAGATCAGGATCCCGGCCAGCACCGCCCCGCCCATCAGGCTCATAGCGATCTTTGCGGAGGGTCGCATAGCCCCGCGCGAAACGAATAAGATAGAAAGAACCACTACCATAATAGCTAAGGCGCTCGGCATTCGCGTCCCGCTGAGGATCGTGCACGCGAGGGCGATGAACACGCCTATAAAATAACGACGCTGGCCCCTTAAAACTGCCATATATGTTCCGGCGATAACGGCAGCGAAGCCAAAGAATCCCATAAACGCAGGGAAGTTGACGCCGCGCAGTCGAAAGGCCCCGGTATATTCCACGTCGAGGACCTTAATCAGCTTCCCGACCGGATTGACCAAGATCATCCACTCCGCGATGAAGCCAAGAATGAGGCTGATAATCGGCAATATGGTGATGATCCGAAGCCAAAAAGTTTCCTCTCCGCGCATGAATGCGTAGTTCAATAGCAGGAACGGAAGCGATAACGAGATGAATGATTTCACCATCTGGTTGAAGTCGAGCCCGGGGTAAGTCGAACTGAGCGTTAACGAGATCGCCATCATTATCAGCAGAGCAAAGATCGGCGGATTGGCGCGCATGTGAAAACAGCCGCGCGCCAGAGCCGGCAATAGCGCCGCCAACAGGAAAAATTTATGCAATGTCTGCGCGCTGGTGCCGGGGGTATACTGATTTGCAAAATCAGCAGCGAATTTGAAATTCTCGGGCGAGGTGATCAGGCTCATGACGCCAAAAATCGCGGCCGCGCGCGGGAACATTACCGCTGCGAGAGCGATCGAGCCGAACAGCGTCATGAGAATGGCGAACTCGTACTGTCCTGGTATGGTCAGTGCAAAGAACGCCAGCGCCGCAAGCACCAAGGCGACCAGTGTATTGAGAACAGGAACCGCCATCACGCCTCCAAACCAACTCGGCGACACAACAGAATAGACGCAGCTTTGAAGGAACGCATACGGATTTTCATCGCTTGCCGCTCCGGTCCGGCTCGCCCATGATGATGCCGCGCCCATTCGTGCCCACGTAAACAACGCCGTACTGGTTCATATCGCCACGCATCACGTTTGGCGCATTGCCAAGGCCATGTTTAGTTGCGTCGCCAATTCGCACCCAGGAGGAGCCGAGGTTGTCGCTGCGGAAAATACCCTCACGGTTATCGCCGCGGATACGCCCATATATATAAATGGCCGGAGGTCCGTTCGCGGTTCGCTCCTTGCCGAATGAAAAAAGACGGGCTCTTTCAACAGTATCGATGCGCCGGAAGGTTTTGCCCCGATCAGTCGATGCAACCAACCCGCGATTGCCAAGGCTTACCCAAACGTTCCCGGCGGCGTTCGGCGCCGCTTCAACATGCGCGTCGCCCGCTGGCGACAGCGCGGCCCCCTTTTTCCACGTCAAGCCGCCATCGCTCGACCAGTGGAACGCTTCTTTCGTGAGATAATAAAACAGCTTTCCGTCCACGCGGTCGGCGGCGAGCGGATGATCCCAGTCCCAGAACTGTTTCAGCAACGTATCGCCGCTAAGGCCGGTCGACTCGGTCCAGTTGGCGCCTCGGTCAGTCGTGACAACTGGAGCCCCGGGAAAAGGCAGTACGACAATGTGGTCCCGATCAGTTGCGGAATAGGCGACCTTGTGCGTCAGGCCGAACGGCCACTTCAACCGCTTCCACGTTTTTCCGCCGTCTTCGGAGATACCAAGGCCGCCTTTGGAATCGCGTTTCTCGCCCCCGCCGCCAACCCGTACGAGATATTTAGGATTGCTGGCGGAATAATCGATGCCAAGGGTGTTCCAAACGCCGATTCCGGGCAGTTTCTCTCTGGGGAATTCGTCGGTGTTTTCGTGGACGAAGCCTTCTACATCCGCCAGTCCGCTAATCAGAGGTAATCCGGGCGGGGTCGCCAGCGTTAACGTGACAACCTCTTCATGCCCCGCCTGAAAGGTTCGCCAGCGTTGGCGTTCTTTATAGGCGTCTTTTGATCGCCAAATCCCGAACCAGTCGGTGAACCATACGGTGCCTTCTTGGTGCGGGTCGACGGCAAAGGAAGCAATCGCGGAAGCAAAGAAGCTTTTTGGCCACCATGGCACGTCGTTATCGCGCCGGATCTGATCGGACTCGGGAAGCCGCTGAATCCAGTTGTCGCCGTTGTCGAAAGAAAAATATAATGGCAGCGACCGTCCGCTGCGCTTGACGGTCGCTACCACCAAACCGCTGCGGCGAATGTCGGCCCCGATTGCTCCAAAATGCGTGTCTTTCAATGGCGCAACGTTTTTCCATGAGGCGCCGTCCCACCGCTGCAAACCAGGTTCGCCGGTTACAAAAAGATAACCGCTACCGCTGACAACGCCGCGGTTTGGTTTCTTCGGCCCGCCTATCGCTTTCCAAGTCTCGCCGTCATCCTGCGATTCGTAAACCGCTTTGCCGTCGACCCCCGCGTATATGGACGTCGGGCCGTCCTTTCTCGTTTGAGCGGCGACAAACATAACGCCTGTTCCGCTTTCTCCCGCAGGGACGTCCTTAACTTTTGCCCAGGTGGCGCCGGCGTCCGTGCTCCGCCAGAGACCATCATAGAAAGAACCGAAAAAAACGATGTCGGGCTTCGCCGGGTGCACGGCGAGTCGTTCCCCGTTGACGCGGCGAGGCCCGTTGCCACGGGTTAGGAGCTTGAGCGGCAACGCGGTCCAGGAGGCCCCACCGTCGGTCGATTTGAAAAGGCCGCCCGGGTTGTATTCATGCTTTCCCGCTGAGATGTAGATGATGTCCGCATCGCGCGGATCGAGCGCCACGCTCGCGATGCCGTAAAGGTTGAAGTCCTCCGGTCCGAAATGGTCGGTCAGCGGGATCCAGTGACGTCCCTCTTCATCCTTCTCCGCGGACCATCGATAAAGGCCGCCGACGTCTGTGCGGACATAGACGCGACCAGGTTCTTTCGGATGGATGGCGATGCCCGTTACGTATCCGCCACCACCGATGGCGACGTTACGCCATCGATAAGTTTCAGCCGCCGCATGCGCGACAAAAAAAAGCAAGTAGCCGCCAGCGACTAAAACCACCGCCGCGGAACGAAGCATGGTCCGCCATACATCCGAACGGGGAATAACGCCGACTTTATACAACCTAACCCCCGCGCCCGGATTTACCCGCGCAAACTGCCCGGCATGGGCTTTTTCCAATCTACGGGCGACAGGCGCCGCCTTCCCGCCCGATAAGTATCATTTGGCAATGCTCGTCGCCGTCAATCAGCAAGAATCCCGCCACCATCGGCTCGCTCTGGCCCGCATTTTCCTGATATGCTACAGCCAATCCGGTCGCAAGGGTAAGGACTAGCATTGCTTTTGCATCCGCGGTTGGGGAAAGCGTCGCAAATGGCGCTTTGAGTCGTTCGTTGTTGCAGCGTCAAGTGGGGTCTTTTTCATGACAATCGTCCAAACCGGCGGTACACGTATGTCTCTTGCCGGGCAGCCACGGGACGCTGAAGGCGTGTTCGGGCGCGTCAATACTGCCACTGTCGAAAATGAGACAGCGGTGTCGTTCCTGCTACGCCTGATCTCTACGCGAAAGCTCATTATTCTCGCGAGCATCGTCGGATTGGCTTTCTCGATGTTCCTGTTTCTGGCGCAGGCGACGCCGCGCTACACAGCTTCAACGACGGTCATTGTTACTGGCAAGCAGGTAAACCTCGGCAATATTGCAGCGCTGTTCAACGAAGAGTCGGCGCCCCCGGGAATGGATAGCGAGATCGAGATTATCCGGTCGCGCAAGCTCGTTGAAAAAACCATCGACGATCTCGGGCTTCTCTTGAACCCCGACTTCAACACGTCCCTTAAGCCAACGAAAAAAGGCCCCTTCGGATTTATAGGGCGGGCCGGACAAGCGCTAGGCGCGCCAGGCCCGACCTCGGCGGCGCCGGATCCCAATTCCTTGGTGGCGGCGCAGACGCGCGAAGAGGTTATTGAGACATTCTACCGTTCGCTGAGCGTGAAGCCGGTCGGCCAATCGTCCGTTTTATCGATTTCGTTCGAATGGCATGATCGCGATCTCGCCAAAAAGATCGTCAAGCATCTGGCTGAGATTTACATCGACAACCAACTCGACGTGAAGTTTGACGCCATGCAGCGCGTACAATCATGGCTGTCGCGGCGGCTCGATGTGTTGCGAGAACAGGTTCAAGCTTCCGAAGAGGCCATCGAGGCTTTCCGCCTTGAAACCGGGCTGATCGGCGGCGTTCGGTCGGCATTGATCACCGAGCAGGTGTCTGATCTCAGCCGCACATTCATTACGGCGCGCGAGGAACTGGCCAACGCGCGGGCGCGCCTTCAGCAAACCCGTCTGCTGGCAACCAGCCCCTCATTGCTGGAAGGCCTGCCCGAAGTCATGGAATATCAAGTCATCCGTGACATGCGCCAACAGGAGACCGCACTACTCAATCGCGAAGCTGAACTTTCGGCGCAGGTGGGAGACCGCCACCCCGAGCTTGTGCGCACGCGCGCCCAACTGACACAGGTTCGCCAACGGATTCTTGAGGAAGTCGGCCGCGTTGCTCGGCGAGTCGAGCAGAACGTCCAGACGCAAGAAGCGCGCGTCGCCTCGCTTCAGCGGGAACTGAACGCCGCTCAGGCGAAAGCCTCGCAAAGCGATGCGTCGTCGATCCGTCTGCGCTCGCTTGAGCGCGAAGCGGCGGCTAATCAGGCGCTGCTGCAATCATTCTTGCAGCGTTCAAAGGAACTTTCCGAGCGTTATGACATCGAGGAAGCCGATGCGCGGGTGCTTTCCACTGCTTATGCTTCTGCGAAACCGACTTGGCCAAATGGCGGCATGCTAATGGCGATCAGCGTTATCGTCGGCCTGGCGCTAGGGCTGATGGCTGCCTATCTCGCCGAGTTGCTCGACCAAACCTATCGCACCAGCGATGAAGTTGAAGTCGATCTCGGCCTGCCGTCAGTGTTGATCCCACGCGCCGCGAACATGCGCCTGCGCAGCTCCCTCTCGAACTTTTTCGGGGTGTCGCCCCGATCGGTCGTACTGGAGAGCTTGCGCGCGTTGCGCACGTATTTCCGACTGTCGGAAGCCTATGGTCCCGCTCGGTGCGTTGCGGTGACCGCCCCGCGGCGCCGTGATCAATCGGCCCAGACGGCTCTTTCGCTTGCCCTCACGGCCGCGCTTGATAATGAGCGTGTGATCATCGTCAATTGCGACACGCGCGATGGAACGATTGATCGCGCCTTCTCGAACCTCCCCAAACAGGGGCTGACCGATCTTCTGGCGGGCTCGGCCGATCGGGATTCAGTCATAAACGAGCATCCGCGCTACCCGAACCTGCATTTCATGCGGGCGGGCGAGGGCGGTCTCGGCGGGCGCGAGCAGCTGTTGTCGTCACCCAAAATGTCGGCGCTTGTGCGCGAGCTCCGGAAAGAATTCGACCTCGTGATCCTGAATGCGCCGCCGGTGTATGAGATCGCCGAGGGTCGCGTTCTGACGGCGCAAGCTGATGGCGTGGTGTTCTGTTTACGCCAGCGCGTGACGACCCGTTCGCACGCGACGCGCAGCCTGAAGCTGATTACGGCGGCGGGCGGCTACGTGCTCTGCGCTGCGCTGACGAACGTCAATTCGCGGAGCATTCAGCATTCTGGCGGGACCGTCGCCCCGGCGTTTGCCTGATCCGAGCCTCCGGCGGTATTCAGGGCGATTGGAACAACTACAATAAAGGGGCGCTCGGCGCTCCTTTATTTGTCTCAGTCTGTATGCTCGAGTGGTTCATCGCCTAAATCCGCCGTCGTCTCGCTCCCAGATAAAAGTTGCCCGTCGATCTCAGGCTTTAAATTTTCCTTGCAAGGAACAAAACAAGAATATAGAACAAAAGAAGAACTATTTCTGAGAAGCTCAAATCGGGAGAAACCCATGCAGCGCTCTAACGTCGACGCAGTCGCCACCCTCAAAGACGCCGCCGGCCTTGGCGTTCTGCTTGTCGTAATCCTCGCCTCGCAGGCGCTTGGGTTTGCGCTCGGCGCATAGGCCGCGCCATCTATCCGTAACACTAAAGACATGGCCGTCGGCCGGGTTGAGATCATAGGCGAACGTCGTCATTCGGACCGTATATCCGTTCCGGATTTGCGATAGCGTGAATGGATTTAACATAGGCGGGAGCGGATTGGGGAGGGCTGCTTGGAATAGTAGCCACGCCACATGCCAACTCATGGTTGTCGTCTTTTCTGGGTGAAGGTTTGAAATGCAGCCAACGGGACCGTTCGTTCATCTCCACGTCCACTCGGCTTATTCTCTCGCTGAAGGCGCGATCCCTGTTACGACGCTGCGCGATTTGTGTCTGAAGAACGGAATGCCAGCCGTCGCGGTGACGGACACGGATAATCTCTTCGGGGCGCTGGAAGTATCTGAGATTTTGAGTGCCGCCGGGGTCCAGCCTATCATCGGTCTGCAACTGAGCATTCAGTTGGAAGGGCTCGCGTCCGTCGAGGTTCGGCGCGCGCGACCGCCTTCCATCGTGCTGCTGGCGCAGAACGAGGTCGGTTATGCAAACCTGATGAGCCTGTCGAGCAAGGCGTTCCTACGCTCCGCACGCGAGGATGGGCCGTGCGCGGAACTCGACTGGCTCGATGACAACGGCGACGGCCTCATCTGCCTGTCGGGCGGGTTCGAAGGGCCATTGGACAGATTATTCCGGGCCGAGAGAAAAGAGGAGGCGGAAGCTTTCGTCGTTCGGCTCGCGCGGACTTTTCCGCGGCGTTTCTATATTGAACTTCAGCGCCATGAGGCCCGCCGCGCCCAGTCTGCCGAGCATGCGCTGATCGAACTGGCTTACACTCATGGCCTGCCGTTAGTTGCGACGAATGAGCCCTTTTTTCCGGCGCGCGCCGATCATGAGGCCCACGACGCGCTGCTCTGCGTGGCGGAAGGCGCCTATGTTCACCAAGAGGATAGGCGGTCTGTCACGAACGATCATTATTTCAAATCGTCCGAGGAAATGGCGGCGTTGTTTGCTGATCTGCCCGAGGCGGTCAATTCAACCGTTGAAATCGCGCGTCGGTGTGCGTTCCGCCCGCGTTCGCGGCCGCCGATCCTGCCATCCTTTGTCGAGATCGGCAGCGGCGTTGGCGGAAGTCTTGGCGACAACCGCGAGGCGGAAAACGTCGCGCTCGCGGCGGCTGCGCGCGCCGGCCTCAACGCAAGATTGGCGTCGACAACGCCTGCGGCTGAGCGCGAGGCGTACGTTGCGCGGCTGGATTTTGAGCTCGACGTTATTGGCGGGATGGGGTTTGCAGGCTACTTCCTGATCGTTGCGGACTTCATTCAGTGGGCGAAGCGTCATGGAATTCCCGTCGGACCCGGACGCGGATCGGGGGCCGGTTCGCTTGTCGCCTATGCGCTGACCATTACTGACCTTGATCCGTTACGCTTCGGCCTGCTGTTCGAGCGTTTTCTCAATCCGTCGCGCGTCTCGATGCCCGATTTCGACATCGATTTTTGCCAGGAACGTCGTGACGAAGTTATCCGTTATGTGCGCGAACGGTACGGCGCCGATCGCGTCGCGCAAATCATAACCTTCGGGAAGCTGCAGGCGCGCGCCGTACTGCGCGATGTGGGGCGCGTGCTTGGCATGCCGTTTGGGCTGGTCGACCGGTTATGCAAGCTAGTCCCGAATAATCCTGCCAGTCCTGTGACGCTTGGCGAGGCGATCGAACTTGAGCCGCGCTTGCGCGAGGAGCGCGATCGGGACCCGGGCGTTGCGACGTTGCTCGATACGGCGCTGAAACTCGAAGGGCTTTACCGGCATGCCTCGACGCACGCGGCAGGCGTGGTTATCGGCGACCGCCCGTTGGTCGAATTGACCCCCCTCTACCGCGATCCGGGTTCGGACATGCCCGCGACGCAGTACAATATGAAGTGGGTTGAGCATGCGGGCCTTGTCAAATTTGACTTCCTTGGGCTGAAAACGCTCACGGTTATCGAGCGCGCCGCAACTTTTGTACGCGAAATCCAGCCTGATTTTCTTATCGACGCGGTGCCGCTCAACGATCGCAAGAGTTTCGACATGCTGGGCGAGGGCGCAGCGGTCGGCGTGTTCCAGCTGGAAAGCGCGGGGATGCGGGCCACCTTGCGCGCCATGAAGCCCGATACGCTTGAGGATATTATCGCGCTTGTCTCGCTTTATCGGCCGGGTCCGATGGAAAACATCCCGACCTACATCGAGCGCAAGCAAGGCCTCGATGCGCCCGACTATCTTCACCCCTCGCTCGAGCCCGTTTTGAAGGAGACTTACGGCGTCATCATCTATCAGGAACAGGTGATGCAAATCGCTCAAATTTTGTCCGGTTTCTCGCTTGGCGAAGCGGATCTCCTGCGCCGCGCGATGGGCAAGAAGAAGAAAGAGGAAATGGACCTCCAGCGTCGGCGCTTTGTGGATGGAGCGGCAGAGCGCGGCGTTCCGTCTGCAAAAGCGTCGTCGATTTTTGATCTGGTGCAGAAATTCGCCGGTTATGGCTTCAACAAATCGCACGCTGCCGCTTACGCGTTCATCGCCTACCAGACAGCCTATCTGAAGGCGAACCACCCGGCGGCTTTCCTTGCCGCTTCGATGTCTCTTGATCGTTCGAATACGGATAAGCTTGCGGTTTTCGTCGGTGAGGCGCGCCGAAGCGGCGTGCGCATAGAGGCTCCTCACATCAATGTTTCCGAAGCCGATTTTGCGGTGCGCAGCGGCGCCATCGTTTATGCGCTGGCCGCTGTCAAGAATGTGGGCGACGGAGCCATCGCGGAGATCGCACGCGAGCGGCGCGCGCACGGAAAGTTTGAAAATCTTCACGATTTTGCCGAACGGGTTGATTTGCGCATCGTCGGCAAGCGTGCGCTTGAAAGCCTCGCGCGGGCGGGCGCGTTCGATGGATTGTGCCAGTCGCGGGCAGAGGCTCTCGCCTCATGCGAGTTACTTGTTCGCTATTCAGGGGCCGTCCATGAGGAACGCGGCAGCGCGCAAGCGGGGTTGTTTGACGCGTCCGCCGGACCGAGCCTTGCGCGGCCGAAGCTCATCGCGGCCGAGCAGGCATTGTCGATCGACCAGTTGAACGACGAGCGCGCTGCGCTCGGATTTTATCTTTCGGGGCATCCTCTCGACGATTACGAGACCGCGCTGAAGCGGCTTAACGCCATGACTTGGGCAGAAGCAATTGAGGCCGCCCGCCGCGGTCGGATCGCGGCCCGGATTGGGGCGGTTGTAAGGTCGTTGAGGCTCCGACGGTCAAAAGCCGGAAAGCCGTTCGCCTGGATCGAGTTTTCCGATGCGTCGGGCGATTTTGAAGCGACGGCCTTTTCTGAAACGCTGGCGGATGCGCGCGATCTGCTCGAACCCGGACGGCTCGTTTTGCTCGGTGCAAGCGTCGAGGAACGGGATGGCGAGGCGCGTTTCACCTGTGAGCGGGTGCGCCCTCTCGACGTTGCGGCCGCTCAGACTGCGTCGCAGATAAGAGTGTCGCTGGCGTCGGCATCAGCGCTCGGGGCCCTCAAACGCCGTCTCGCGTCGGTAAAGCCCGCCAGCCCGCAGGAAGCCGGCGACGTCTTTGTCCGGTTGCATCTCGGCGGCGCGGCGGGACGTGAGGTTGATATGGACCTTGGGGTCAAGGTTGCTTGCACGCCTGCGGTCAAAGGCGCCCTGAAGGCGACCGAGGGCGTCCTTGACGTCGAACTGCTTTAGCCGATTAGGGGGCGGATGAATTAGGCCCGCCAGACGGTTGATTTCGGGCGCTTGAATGGAGTATACGCCCGGGCATCTCACACGCACGATCCTTTCGGTGACCGGCGGCTTCGTTTTCGACGTCGTCGGGATTTATTGAACGTGCGGCGGCACAACTGAAGGAATGAAACTAATGGCGTTGCCAGAATTCTCCATGCGTCAGCTTCTGGAAGCTGGCGTGCACTTTGGGCACCAGACCCATCGCTGGGACCCCAAGATGAAATCCTACATCTTTGGGGACCGCAACGGGGTCCACATCATCGACCTGTCGCAGACGGTGCCTCTCCTGCACCAAGCGCTCGTACGCATCCGCGACACAGTTGCAGGCGGCGGCCGGATCCTGTTCGTCGGCACCAAGCGGCAGGCGCAAACTCCAATCGCCGAAGCCGCGCGTCGCTGCGCCCAGTATTACATGAACGTGCGCTGGCTTGGCGGCACGCTGACAAACTGGGAGACAATCTCGGGATCGATCCGGCGCTTGCGCGAAATGGAAGAGCTACTCGCAGGGGGTGGCCGCGGCCTGACGAAGAAGGAGCAGCTTCAGCTCGCACGCGAGAAGGAAAAGCTTGACGCCTCGCTTGGCGGCATTCGCGATCTTGGCGGCCTGCCCGATCTTCTTTTCGTAATAGACGTCAAGAAGGAGGCGATCGCTGTTAAAGAAGCCAAGAAGCTCGGCATTCCGGTGATCGCAATTGTCGACACAAATTGCAGCCCGGACGATATCGACCTCGTCATCCCCGGCAATGACGACGCGTCACGCGCCATCGATCTGTACTGCAACCTTGTTGCGGATGCAGTCATCGATGGTATTTCTGCAAGCCAAGGTGCGCTCGGCGTTGATATCGGCGAGCTTGAGGAAGCCCCCGTAGAGCCCGCGCTCGCCGAACTTGAAGCGGCGCAGCAGGACGCCTGAAGAACAAAATTCCATCGCATCGCGGGCCGGTAAATTACTGTGCGCAAGCGGCGCATCGCATCAAGGAGAATGAGGAATGAGCGTAATTTCCGCGGCCATGGTGAAAGAGCTCCGCGATATGACCGGAGCGGGCATGATGGACTGCAAAGCCGCCCTCAACGAGACGGGTGGGGACATGGAAGCCGCTGTTGACTGGCTGCGGAAAAAAGGTCTTGCGAAGGCCGCTAAGAAATCGGGGCGCACGGCGAGCGAAGGTCTTGTCGCCGTAGCTGTCGAACGTCGCGGAGCAGGGGCGAAGGCAGTTGTGGTCGAGGTCAATTCTGAGACCGACTTCGTCGCCCGCAACGCCGTTTTCCAGAAGATGACGACCGACATTGCGCGCGTCGCGCTGACGACATCGGGCGGCGTCGAGGCTGTTCGGGCGGCGGAGTTTCCGGGAGCTGGAAAACCGGTCAGCGAACACGTCGCGGAAATGGTGGGCCAGATAGGCGAAAATCTGGCGCTCCGCCGGTCGGCCGCGCTGGAGGTGGATGCGGGCGCCATCGCGTCCTACATTCACGGTCAGGCGGCCGACGGCGCCGGCAAGATCGGCGTGATCGTCGCGCTGAAGTCGTCAGGTGACGTCGCCAAGGTCGAGGCGCTCGGCAAGCAAATCGCCATGCACGTCGCGGCCGCGCGTCCGCTCGCCGGACGAATTGCGGAAATCGATCCGACGGTCGTCGAGCGCGAAAAAGCGGTGCTCGCGGACCAGGCTCGGGCATCCGGCAAGCCCGAAGAGATCATCGGCAAGATGGTCGAGGGGCGTCTGCGCAAATTCTATGAGGAATCCGTACTCCTTGAGCAGATTTTCGTCATGGACGGCGAAACCCGTATTTCGAAGGTGATCGAGAACGCCGCTGCCGCAATCGGCGCGCCGATTGAATTTGTCGGCTTTGTGCGTCTTGAGCTTGGCGAGGGCGTCGAGAAGTCCGCCGAAGAGGATTGAGATAAACCCATATCGGGCAGGCGCTGGGCGACCGGTACATCCCCGCTCTCTGCTGCATAAAGCGTCTGGCGGTATGTCGCGCCGCGTTGGTTTGGCGGTTGCTGGCAGACCTGCCATTGTCGCCTTGCCAAGGGCAAAGTGGTAAACGGCGTCACGCCTGTGTCGGGCGGCGGCTCCTGAGACCTTCGCGCGCCTCCGTAACCGGGCCTTGCGGTTTCGGGCGGACTTAGTCAGTTACTCATAACCCGGCAGCAGGCGGGCGATAGCAAAGGGAATCCGAATGGCGGCAGGCGCCTCACAAACGGAAAACGGGCTGAAATACCGCCGCGCATTATTGAAAATTTCGGGCGAAGCCCTGATGGGGCCAGGCCAGTATGGAATTGACTACGACACCGTTTCCGCGATTGCCGGGCAGGTTAAGGAAGCGAAGGAAGCCGGCGCGGAAATATGTCTCGTCATTGGCGGCGGAAATATATTCCGTGGGCTGAGTCAGGCTGCGCGCGGCATGGAGCGGGCAAGCGCCGACTATATGGGCATGCTGGCGACGGTGATGAATGCGCTCGCCGTGCAAAACGCTCTCGAAAGCATCGGTATCTTTACGCGGGTGCTTTCGGCCATCGAGATGACGGCGATTTGCGAGCCTTATATCCGGCGACGCGCGATACGGCATATGGAAAAGGGCCGGATCGTTATTTTCGCCGCAGGCACTGGCAATCCTTTCTTTACGACGGACACGGCGGCCGCTCTGCGCGCGGCTGAAATGGGATGCGATGTCATTCTTAAAGGCACGCAAGTTGACGGCGTCTATTCGGCCGACCCGAAGAAAGATCCCGATGCGACCCGGTTCGAACGCCTAAGCTATCACGAGGTAATGGTTCGCGACCTGAAAGTCATGGATCAAACGGCCATCGCCCTTACCCGGGAGAACGGCATCCCCATTATCGTATTTTCGCTAGCGGAAAATCATGGCGTCGTCGGCGCACTGACCGGTCACGGTCGCCATACCACGATAGCGGATGACCGGCCTTAGGGAAGCAAGGAATTGGAATTAGGCGAAAGGCCTCTTAAATGCCGAGAAACGGCTGTCAAATTGCCCCGCTCAACGGGCAGATAATGACGGGAGAACAAGAACAATGAGCGTAAGATCATGACTTCGACCGGCGCGGACATGAAACAACTGGAAAAGCGGATGGAAGGCGCATTCGCGGCCTTGAAGACAGAGTTCTCCGGCCTTCGGTCCGGGCGCGCGTCGGCGAGCCTCGTTGAGCCGCTGATGGTCGACGCCTACGGCTCGCACATGCCGATTACGCAGGTCGGTACCGTGAGCGTGCCCGAGCCGCGTACGATTACCATTCAGGTTTGGGATCGCAGCATGGTCGGAGCGGTTGAGCGGGCGATCCGTGACAGCGGACTCGGCGTTAATCCGGTGGTGGACGGCACCTTGATCCGGCTGCCTATCCCGCCGCTCACTCAGGAACGCCGGGCCGAGCTGGCTAAGCTCGCTGGTAAATATGCTGAACATGCGCGCGTGGCGGTAAGAAACGTGCGGCGCGAAGGCATGGAGTCCATCAAGAAGGCTGACGGAATTGGCGAGGATGCGCAAAAGCGGCAGTCCGAGCAGGTTCAAAAACTAACCGACGCGACGGTCAAGAAAATCGACGAGGCTCTCGCCGCCAAAGAAGCGGAGATCATGCAGGTCTGACCGCCTGCCGATCAGCCGCGGAAACTGCGTGTGCGGATCGTCTTTTACCAGTGAGGTTCCGTGCCCGCAAACCCTGCGTCCGATCTGGCGGCGTTACCGGGCGATCCAGCCCGAAGTCTTCGGCATGTGGCGATCATCATGGATGGCAACGGACGGTGGGCGTCTGCGCGGGGTCTACCGCGACGGGACGGGCACCGGGAGGGTGTGGCGGCTGCGCGCCGAGCTGTCGAAGCGGCCCGCGAGTACGGCTTAACCCATTTGACGCTATATAGTTTCTCAACCGAGAACTGGCGCCGGCCCGCGCGCGAGGTTAGCGACCTGATGGGGCTGCTTCGGCAATTCATTATCGACGATCTTCCACGCCTGAAGCGCGAAGGCGTGAGGGTAAAGGTGATCGGCGATCGTCAGACCCTTGACTCGGAACTGCGGATGCTTGTTCAGCGTGCGGAACGGGAAACTTCAGCGAACAGCGCCTTCAACCTTCAGATTGCATTCAACTATGGCGGCCGTGATGAACTTGTGCGCACCGTTCGCAAGCTGGCGGCGGCGGTCGCTGCTGGCTCGATCGGCGCAGATCAAATTGATGAAGCAACTTTTGCCTTGCATCTCGACACAGGCGGGGCGCCGGATCCCGACCTCGTCATCCGAACGAGCGGCGAAAAGCGCATCAGCAATTTCCTCCTGTGGCAGGCGGCCTACGCAGAGTGGGTATTCCTCGATGTTCTGTGGCCGGACTTTACCGCGGCGCATTTTGGCGCGGCGGTTGGCGAGTATCGTCAGCGCGAGCGGCGTTTCGGCGGCGTCAGTGTTGTCGCCCCTTGAACCAGCTTGCGATGGCGCGTCGCAAGCGCCGACGCGTGCGCCTGAGAACCGTTCATGACGATGGAC
>JBGTFV010000364.1:0-5599 GCA_041747095.1 Parvularculaceae bacterium | reverse complement strand
CAAGGATTGCTGGGACGGTTCGAGCGTTCCGGTTTCGTCCGAATGCCCGCCGCAAATCAGCGAACGCCAGGACGCCTCGCTGGAGCCTGTCAACTTCGTTGTTTACTTCGATTACGACAAGGCGAACCTGACGCCGGAAGCTGCGAACCTCGTTCGCGAAGCCTCGGCGCGCGCGCTCGCCAATGACATCGAGACGGTTGTCGTCGAAGGTCACACCGACACGGTCGGCGGCAGCGCCTACAACCAGGCGCTTTCACAGCGCCGGGCCAACGTCGTTCGCGACGCGCTGATCGCCAACGGCGTTCCGGCGGACCGCATCCGTACGGAAGCTTTCGGCAAGGCCCGCCCGGCCAAGCCGACCCCGGATGGCGTGCGCGAGCCGCTCAACCGCCGCACGGAAGTTTCGATCTCGTTCGAATAGGAACGCGGCCGGGTTACAACTTCTCGTCTGACTTCAGGAACGGCGCGGGAAAACCCCCGCGCCGTTTTCCGTTGAGCGCCCTTCAGTGCGCGCCCCGGCGAAGCAGCGGAAACGGTCGCGTTGACGGCGGGCGGGCGGCTTCGTACGTCTACGCTGGCAGACAACGAGGCGAATATGGCCGACGGCGCGCCGAAAAATACAGCATCCGTTCCCGCCCAAAACGGAAAGAGCCCAGACGCTGGCAACGCGGCGGCTTTCGCGTGGGATGATCCGCTTGCCCTCGATCGTCTGTTGACCGACGAGGAGAAACTCGTCCGCGACGCCGCGCGCGGCTATTGCCAGACAAAGCTCATGCCCCGGATCATCGAGGCGAACCGGACCGAGACCTTTGATCGCGCCATCATGACGGAAATGGGCGCCCAAGGCCTCCTTGGCGCGACTGTCGCCGAGGAATATGGCGGCGGCGGCGCCAGCAACGTCGCTTACGGCCTCATCGCGCGCGAGGTCGAGCGCGTCGACAGCGGCTATCGCTCGGCCATGTCGGTGCAGTCCTCGCTCGTCATGTATCCAATCGAGGCCTTCGGGACGGAAGACCAAAAGCGCCGGTACCTGCCAAAACTCGCGACGGGCGAATGGGTTGGCTGCTTCGGGTTGACGGAGGCCGACGGCGGCTCCGACCCCGGCGCGATGCGCACGAAGGCCGAGAAAGTCGTCGGCGGCTATCGCCTCAACGGCGGCAAGATGTGGATCACCAACTCGCCGATCGCCGACCTTGCGGTCGTATGGGCGAAACTGGACGGCGATATTCGCGGCTTCATCGTCGAGCGCGGCGTGAAAGGTTTTTCAACGCCGAAGATCAACGGGAAGCTTTCGCTGCGCGCTTCCATTACGGGGTCGATTGCGCTGGAAGACGCCTTCGTGCCGGATACGGCGCTGTTGCCCCATGTGCGTGGATTACGCGGCCCTTTCTCGTGCCTCAACAAGGCGCGATACGGAATATCCTGGGGCTCGATGGGCGCGGCTGAGTTCTGCTTCGCCGCCGCCCGCCAATATGCGCTCGATCGCATCGTTTTCGGCAAGCCCATCGCCGCGACCCAACTGGTGCAGAAGAAGCTTGCCGACATGCAGACCGAGATCGCGCTGGGCCTCCTTGGCGCGTTGCAGCTCGGGCGCCTGCTCGACGGCGGCGCCCACGCGCCAGAGGCGATATCGCTCCTGAAGCGGAACAATTGCGGCAAGGCGCTCGACATCGCGCGCGCCGCCCGCGATATCCACGGCGGTAACGGCATTGCCGAGGAATATCATGTGATGCGCCACGCGATGAACCTCGAAACGGTCAACACCTATGAGGGCACGCACGACGTCCACGCCCTCATCCTCGGCCGCGCGATCACGGGGATACAGGCGTTCAGTTGAGGCATTGCGTTAGTTGGCGCCCACGCTGGCGCTCGCCGTCATATTCGCGCGGGCGAAGTCCTCGAGCGAGATTGGCGCACGGCCGATGAGGTCCGCAACGCCAGATGCATCGAACGTCAAGTCGGGCCATTTATGCATTTGGAGGGGCGCGCGAAGAACGTTTGCGACGCCCGCGTGGAAAGGACTCACCAGCGTTGCAAGGATCGCCAACATGAATGGCGGCAGCGCTTGAACCTTTCCCGGCACGCCCGCCAGCCGGGCGTAAAGCTGAACGATCTCTCGATCGGACAAATTATCGGGGCCGCCAATCTCGACAATTCGCCCGGATAAGTCGCGCGATGTCAGGGCTCGCACGGCGAGCGTCGCCACATCTGCAACGGCGACGAGGTTACGCCGCGTCTTGCCTGCGCCGAGAATTTGCGCCGGCTTGCCGGCAAGAACCCGTTCACCGATCAGTTTATGAGCATGGAGATCCATAAACGCGCTGGGGCGCAAAATAGTAAAGTTGAGTCCCGACGCCACAAGGTGTCGCTCGACCTCCGCCTTCGCTCGCCAGAATGCCGAGGGATGATCAGGACGAGCGCCTCTGGCGGAGGTGAAGACGAAACGGCCGACGCCGCGCGCGGCCGCCTCATCGATCAGCGCCTTGTAACCGTCGATATCTACGCGCTGGATGGCGTCCCGCCGGGGGGCTGTCAGCGAGTGCGTTGATGTGAATACCGCGTTGACGCCGTCTAGCGCTTGTCTGAATGTCTTGGGATGCAACAAATCAAGGCGCACAAACTTGCCGCCTGCGACGTCAGCGTTTTCGGCTCGATCTGGTCGTCTGCAAGAGGACCGGACGGTCTGGCGCGCCGCGATCAGATCCGCCGCGACAACGCGCCCGAGCATGCTGGTCGCCCCAACAATGAGGATCATGACGGCGCCCCCCGAAATGCTGACAGCACATTGTCATGGTGGATCGGCATGGGCGCAAGGGTGAGTGTCACCGACGTCGGTTCGCAGTGACGTGCCACGCAGCGACATTCTGTCCGTCTCGTCGCGTAAATGGCATCGCCGAGGAATACCATGTGACTCGCCACGCGATGAACCTCGAGACGGTCAACACCTATGAGGGCACGCACGACATCCACGCCCTCATCCTCGACCGCGCCATCACAGCGATACAGGCGTTTAGCTGAGGCGTGTCGCTCCTCGAGGCGAACTTAACAAGGCCCGCCAAAAAGTGGGCTTGCCACTAAAGGCTCGAGGCCGAGCTTCCTGCGCCGGACGTCAATATTACTCGGATCTTCAATTGTTCCCGGCTCAAAGCGTCCGTCAACGCATTGAAACTGCGTCCCATAGCGTTGCGGCTTGTCGGAATGAATTTGGATACGGTCATAAAGCGCCGCGTAATGCCAAGGTGAAAGGTTGCCAGCTTTGACTGAAGCTTCGACGTCAGGGAGTACGCGCCGCGCTAAAGCAACATTCCAGTTCAGTGTGCCATTATCGCTCGCAACAAGCCCATGCTGAACAAGAAAAAACGCCGCGTTTTCTACAGCGGCGCTCCACGTTTCAGTTCGTGGCCAGCCAAAACGAGCGACGACGCTTTCCAAGCGCGTTGAATTGCCAAGATCAAGTTTGGCCATTTGGGAATAAATTTCTCCCAAACAGGCGGGATTGGTGCGCGCCTCTTCATCGCCGCAGACTGCTCGGTTTTCAATCTCGCCGCGAATCCACTGATCGGCCTTAAATCGAAGAACGAGCTCCTCGCCGATGCAATGCTTGTCTCGATGGTCGCAATGCAAGACGTCGATCGGCACCTTATGCTCCGCCATCGTTTTATCGACGCGCGCCCTGATCGTCGCTGCTGGGTCCGCGACGTCGACAGCAGCCGCAACCAAGAACAGCACAAACATTCTTCCTCCTCATCTGCACTGGTTAGTTGTTTTATTCTAGCAAAGGCTAGCTCGGGTTTATTGACACCGGCAAGGCAAGGCCCATGGCGTCCGCTTAACTGTTCTGACGCTGGGAGAATTGCCTAAGCGCGCCGCCCGCTATCACACGCCTGCGTATTTTGAAAAAAAAATAAAGAGGGATAAAAAAAGCATCATGAATCCTGCAAAAGCGAGTATTTTTCCAGTCCGGCTCAAGTATTCAAACCGCAAAAAAGAAAACCTATCTGTCAGCATAGATTCACGACGGAAGTGAAAAAACTTATCAAAGTGAGTAACAGCCACAATAGTAAGAATACTAAGGGAAGCAGATCAAGCGGCGGCGGCAGAAACGGCGAAACTATTTCTCTATAGGATGAAATAAGTTCACACATCAGATGTTTTTCGGATCAACTCGTTTCGCGTTATTGAGATTGGACCCTTTTGCATCGAAAATCATTGCGAAGCAAAATATCTCGCGGACGAAATGCAGCCTCAAAGCCCCAGCAGACGCTGCTCAAATTTGCGCTGGCGGCGTTCTTGCGCCTGCGCCTTGCGGCGGGCCCAGGCGCGTTTCCAGCTCAATGGCCAGAAATGCGTCGGCATCAGGCGGTATTTGCGGGTCAGGAAATTGCCCGAGCGCTTGCGCTTGGCCCGCGCGCGCGCCGCCGCAACGGGTGCGTCAGCGATCGCCTCTTCCGGGGCATACGCCTCGGCGTTCTCCCCGGCGTCCTCGCGCACATCGCCGGCGAGATCGTCGTCCATCGATGCATCGTCCGACTGCGCCTCCAGCCGCTCGTGCTGATCATAGGCGCTGAGGGGGGAAAGGCCGGCCTCAATTGAGCGATCGGAAGTGCGCCGACCCGCAAAATCGTCGACCCAATCGGTTGCGCCGCTCTGTCCCGCTGCGCCGGAGACGTCGAACGCATCTTCAAACGCATCGTCAAACTGGAACTGCGGTATTGCCGGCTTGGCGCTCTGCGGCACGGCGTTGAGCGCAGCGAAGGCGGCGGCGCGCTTGGCTTCAGCGGCTCTGGCCTCTTCGGCTTTTTCCTGTTCAGCAGCGAGGTCCACCTGCGCCGCCTTATAGGCGTGGTCCTCTTCAAGCGGTACAGCTTCGGCGCCGGTAACGCGAATGCCCATGATGAACCGCGCGCCAGGATCGCCGACAGACATGCGCAACGGCGAAAACTCAAAAGCGTCTTCAATCGCCGGGCTCGCCGCGAAGGGCTCTGGTTCCTGAGCCTGCGCCTCTTGCAGTTCTGGCTCCGAATGATCTGCAACGAGAAGGTCTGGCAGGGGCGGCGCTTCTTCGTGCGCAACGCGTTGGTCGTGTAAAACCGGCTCTTTTAATGTGGCTATCTCATCTTCGAGGTTTGGTTCTGGCGGCTGTGTCGCCGAAGCTGGCGGCGAATTTTCCGCGTCCGCTGCAATCGCTTGCGAGCGACTTTCATCCGGGGCGCGATCAACCGGTTGGAACTCGGCCTCGACCGGCTCAGGTTCGGCGTCACGGAACATGCGCGCGCTGCGCGCGGGCGCCCGTTCTTCTTCGGACGACGTGGGTTCGAAGATAGCCTCTTTTGGCGTCGGCAGCGGGGTATTTGGCGGCTCTTCGAACGACGAGTCTTTGACGGCCTCCACAGCAGGGTTCGCTTCGTAGAAATTGGCGTCGGCCAATTCCGTTTCGCCGAAATCGGCCGCCATGCTCTCGAACTCGCGTGACAGCCGTTCCTGTAAATCGTGCGGGGCCGACCGGTTTTCGGTCTGGCCGGCTTTCTGGCGCGCCCGGGCAATCGCAGCCGCTTTGCGCTCTTCGGTCGCCGCTTTCCGGGCGGCGGCGGCGGCGGCG
>JBGTFV010000363.1:0-2133 GCA_041747095.1 Parvularculaceae bacterium | reverse complement strand
TCGGCGCAACCGCCCGGCGCGTCCCAGACCGCCGACGACACCGCCAGAAAGTCCGCGCCCGCCGCAACGAGGGGCGCGCAATTCTCCGGCGTGATGCCGCCAATGGCGACGCAAGGGACGATCGTCGCAAAGCTCCAGGCCTTCAATATCTCAGGCGTCGGGCGCGCGGTCGTCTCTTTCGTCTGTGTCGGGAAGAATGCGCCAAAGGCGACGTAGTCGGCGCCCGCCTCCCCCGCAGCAAAAGCCAGATCGCGCGAGGCGTGACAAGTCACGCCGATAACAGCGTCTGGCCCCAGAATATCGCGCGCGGCCGCATAGGGCGCATCCGATTGTCCAATATGCGCGCCGTCCGCGCCGGCGGCTTTCGCAAGATCAGGACGGTCGTTGATGAGGAAGGCCACATCGCGCGCCGTTGCAATCGGCATGAGGCGAGCGGCCGCGCGCAGTACGTCGTCGTCCGAGGCTTCCTTTAAACGCAATTGTACGGCGGCTACGTCGCCAGCCGCCAAGGCCGTCTCGAATTGGTCAGCGAAACGCTCAAGATCATCAAGGCGCGGCGGCGTGATGAGATAGAGCCGGCAGGGCGGGGTTTCCTCCGCGCTTGCGCGTTGTTTGCTCACGCGCCCTCAGCCGCCATGGGCCTTGGCGATCTCGGCGCCGTTCGGCAAAAGTTCGTAGCCGGTGAAAAAATCATTGTAGTTGCAGGTCAGCTCCTCGCCCGCCTTGATGTCGCGCACGGCGACCGCGCCGCCGGTGTCGGAAAAATCCGTGTTCGGCGTTTCGGAGTGGTTCATGAAGCGGCCGTTATCGACTTCATAGACGATAAACTCAGGATTGTCCGGGCTCGGATAAGCGTAGCGGTCGAGCAGCGACTTCAAATAGGCGGGCGCGCTTTCATATTGGTCTCGTGGGATGAGCCGGTCGAATGACGGCTCAAGCCGCCAGATGACCGTACCTTTCGCGATCGGCGCAACCGAAAAGACGCCGACGCCCTCAATCGCGCTCTGGCCCACATAGGTATCGACGAGAAGCATGCCTTGAATTCCTTCGCTCGCCCGGCCCTGCCGGATGCGCCATCGCGGGCGGAGTCATTAAGGCGCGCGCCGACGTCGTGCAATCTCGGCGGCGATGACCGGTCAGGCGTCAACCAAACCTTGCCAGCCAGTCCGCGCGCGACGCCGCCCAGATGCGCAGGCGGAAATCCCCCAGAACGAAAACCTCGTCGGTAACGGTCTCGCCGACTTTGCGCGCCACCGCCTCGCTGTTCTCATTCGCCGGGTCGATCAGCGAGATGATGCGGGTGAGTTCAGGCCGCTCGGCGAAGATCCAGCGGATTGTTGCAACCGCCGCCTCCGAAGCGTAGCCCTTGCCCCAATGGTCCGGATGGATGCCCCAGCCGCATTCGATTTGCGGCCAGCCTTCCGGCTGCCAGGGGCCGACGCGGCCGACGACGGCGCCGCTCGACTTCTCGATGACCGAGAAAAAGCCGAAGCCCCGGATCGTCCAGTGACCGAGAAGGGTCGCGAAACTGCGCCAGGCGGTCGGGCGATCCATCGGCTCGGCGGTCAGCGACAGGAATCGCGCGACGCGCGGATCGCCCATCATGGCGTAATGGATGTCGACGTCGGCTGGCGCGAGCGGGCGAAGAAACAACCGTTCCGTCTCAAGCTGAATTGGCACCTGACCCTCTTGCGTTCTCGGTTTTCACGCGACGTCGTGACCCGAGCCGGGCTGAACAGTCAATCGCCGCCGCGCCGGACGTCAATGCCCCAATCGCGCGAAGGCGGCGGCGCGCCACCCCAAAGAACGCGTAAATGCTCGATTAATTGATTACCGAAACGTAAACAAAGGTTGCAACCGCCGCGATGCGCGCGCGATAGTCTCGCGGGGAAATGGTGGAGTTGCGCATGCAAGTAAGACCTCATTCTGCGCCCGTCGCCCGCGCGACGGCGAAATGGACAGGCGGTTTGATGCTCGCGGTTTTCATCGCCTTTGCGCCGCTCGACCTGTTGGCCCAGGAAGCCCCGCCGCCAGTCCAATCGGCTTCTGCATCGACGAAACTGTTCCACGCCAGCAAGGCGGAACGATCGGTCGAAAACGGCGTCACGGTCTGGCGCGGCTCGACGTCGCCGG
>JBGTFV010000362.1:0-3431 GCA_041747095.1 Parvularculaceae bacterium | reverse complement strand
GCCCGCCCTTGGCGCGGGCCGCGTCACGCGCCTCTGCGATCAGGCGAAGGCGCTCAAGGCCAGCGGCGAATTTCGGGTTGTCGAGATCGATCTCGACCGGGAATACCTGCCGTGCGATCTCGTTGGTGATCCGGAACACCTGGAAGTCATATTGGGTCGGATCGACGCCGAGCGCCTTGTGGAAGGCCGGCCGACCATGGTCGCGTACATACATGGTCGCGTATACGGCAACGAGGAAAAAGCGGATCCACAAAAGATTCGCGCCGCGCAACAATTTCGGATCCGTCCGCATCAGGATCGCGAACGCCTCGCCGTGGCGAAACTCATCGTTGCACCATTCTTTGAACCACTTGAAAATTGGATGGAAGCGACGCTCCGGATTGCGTTCGAGCTGGCGGTAAATGGCGATATATCGTGCATAGCCGATCTTCTCTGAAAGATAGGTCGCATAGAAAATGAACTTTGGCTTGAAGAAGGTGTATTTCTTCGCCTTGGTCAGAAAGCCAAGATCGACGCCGATACCGAAATCCTTCAGCACCGCATTCAGGAACCCGGCATGGCGCGACTCATCTCGGCTCATATATTTGAAGAGCGCTTTGAGATCAGGATTTTTCACGTTCTTGACGATCTCTGCGTAAAGCACGCAGCCGGAGAATTCCGACGTCAGCGAGCTGACGAGAAAGTCGACGAATTCCCGGCGCAGGTCTTCCGGCAGAGTCATCAGGATGTTGTCGAATTCATCCGTCCGTTTGAAATGTCCTTTATTCGGATCGCTTTTGAATTCCGACATGATCGCATCCCACTCGCGGCGCATCGGCGAGACGTCCATACGATCAAGTTCGGCGAAGTCGGTCGTGTAAAATCGTGGGCTGAGGATCGTGTCAGTAATCGCCGATTGGTTGGTGTCAAACGCGGCGTCCTGAAGGGATGCGGTGGTCATAGAGTTCTCCCGGGTGAAAAGCTCACCTCATAAAGTTCGGTCAATTCAAACATCGAGCGCATGCGCACCCAGGTTCTGTCGAAGGGCGTCGCGCGCGTAACCGTGGCGTCGCGCCGAATTATGAGGGTTTCGCCGAACTGCACTTTAACGGGGCCGCCGTGAACACGAACGCGATCTCCCGGACCAATGGGCACGTTGCCGTCAAGTTCGACATGCGCCCCGAGCATTTCTGCGGTGTGCTCGACGCGCACCGTGCAAGCTATGTCGAATTTGCGTCCGTGGCGCATTTTCCGGGTCATGGTTCAGGCGTCTCCCATCGCGAGGAGGTCCGCAAACTCCGAAACATTGCCATCTCCGAAACCTTTGAGGCGCATGCGCTTGCCAGTCAGTGGATCGGTAAGCACGAGCACGCCCTCAGTAGTCCGGATGAGGACAAACGCTTCATCTTTAGGCAGATCGCGCATCTTCCGTTCATGGGCGACGGCCCGAACCGCCGCGCGCAGGAAACCATAACGACCCGATTCGAACGTGCGCATCACTTCGCCCGTTTCGGCATTCGAGACAACGACGTCGCCGCCAGGTTTGTCCGTAAACACCAGCGCGATCTGCGCCACGGGCTCCGCGTCAACCGCGCGCCATTGGCCAAGACCAGTGATGCGCGACGCCGCCGTCAGCAACAGCACGAAGGCGAGCAGCACCCCCGCCGCTTTCAACGGGCCCTTAAGGTTCATTGTTTCAAGGCCTGAGGCGTGATGGTCGGACATGGGGCGTCTCGCTTTTTCTAGATGGCGGCGGTACGGGCGCCGGCAGGCGCATCCGCGCGCGACGGCGTTTCGGCGGCGGCGATCGGGTGCAGGCGGATCTGTTCGCCAAGCTCGGCTTTGACGGCGGCTGCAAGCAGGTCGCTGACGTCGCGTACTTTTGGAACGGCGCGCAGCATTGGTTCTGCGCGGCTGAAGCGGAAGGGGCGTGCATGCGGCCAGAGATGGAAGAAGCCGATCCCCTCCGGGCCTTTGAGGCTGAGCACGATGTCTCCGCCGCCATTGGCGCGGGTCTTGACGCTGGCGTTCTCGATAAACGCGAAGGGAACGTTGATGGTCTTGCGAATGGCGGCGCCAAACCGAAGAACAACCCGGCGATTGGTGATCGTGTAAACCGCCGAGCGCTGCATGATGAAGGCAAGTCCCAACATCAAGAGGATTGCGACCGCCCCAATCACGGCGACTTGCGTTGCGGCCACAGCAACGTCAGCGCCGGAAGAGGCGGCCGCCGCGCTGCGGAAAAAAGTTGCAACGGCAAAATATCCGGCAATCCACCGCAGGCGGAATACGCTGACTGCGAAGGGCAGGAAGGCGGGCGAGCCCTGCCAGAGAACGGTCTCTCCTTTCGGGAGCCGTTCCGGGAGCCCGCGCACGGGCTCCGGGTTATGTTCATCGTCGATACGGATCGGTTTCATGCCAGCGACTCCGTCCGGGCGGGCGTCGCGTAGAGTTTGCCGCCGCCGTAATAGCCGCAGATTTTGTCTTCCTCGAGCCGCGTTACCTCGGTCGCCGAGCGCGTCGTCGGCACGTTGGCGAAATGCTTGGCGAAGAGGGCGTCGACATCAACCCGTCGGCGATCGCCGTTGATGGAGGCGAAGTTGATCGGCAGCAGCACCCGCTTGCCACCTTGCGCTTCGTTCAGGCGCACTTCGAGGTAGCGGATGATTGCTTCTGACCGATCAACCCAGAGATCGATGACCTCGCCAACTTCCTTGCGGTCGGCTGCGATGACTTTCATGCCGCGCGGATCTTTGTCTTCCTTGGCGACGAGATAGCCATGGGAAGCGCGGTAGGGCGCGATGCGCGGTTGGCCGTCTACTGTAAGGTCAGGGAAGTCGCCGCGCTCTGCGTACGAGGCCGGGCCAACGCCATCGACCATCGGATCGCCGGTGGGGCGATAGGCTGCGCCCGGCCATGCGGCAGTACGCGCAAGAGCGTGAGTGCGACCGTCGCGTTTGCCGTGCGGTACGGAGACCGTTCCTTTGCCGTGCGGCAGCTTGAAGGTTTTGATTGGCGCGAACCAGAATGTTCCTGATTCTTCCTCCCGACCCGTGGTGTCGGCTTCGAGCGGATATCCTTCGCGGCGGTCTTCGCGGCGAAGATAGAAAACGAGCCCGAAGAAGAAGATGGTGAAAGCCCAAAGCGAAATGTCGGCAAGATCAATGCCGGTAATGATTTCTCCGGAAAGCATGAGGCGAGCTCCTTTGTTTGTCGGTCAGCCGGGAAATGCGGCGAGGCCGAACTTTTGGTTAGCTTGCGGGACGGCCGCCGAAGTCGGGCGTGCGAGCGGACCGATCGCCGCAAGGGTGGCGAACAACAACAAAATCTCAGTGTGGTAGACGACGCCGTAACCGGCCCCCGCCCCAGTGAGGGCGGGTCCAAGCGCGCCTGTGGCGGCTACATGCTGAACGACGTCGCGCAGGGCTCCGCCGAGCGCAATCGCAAGACCG
>JBGTFV010000361.1:0-7177 GCA_041747095.1 Parvularculaceae bacterium | reverse complement strand
GCCCACGACCACAAGCGCGGCGAAGCCGAAATTCTTGCCGCCCTTCACCACCTTGGCGACGCGGTTGATCGCAACGAGCTTGTCGACGAACTCGTCGCGCTCCTCGCGCTCGGCCCGGCCCTTGCCGCGTCCGCGGTCACGATCGCGTCTGTCTTCGCGCGCCATACGTTCTCCAATCCCTAGAATTTGAGGCCGGCTTCGCGCGCAGCTTCCGCCAGCGCCTTGATCCGTCCGTGATAGATATATCCGCCGCGGTCGAACACAACCTCGGCGACGCCCGCTTTCACGGCGCGCTCGGCCAGAGCCTTGCCGATCTTGGCGGCGGCGGCGCAATCCGATCCCTTGCCGATCTCGGCGCGCAGATCCGCGTCAAGCGTCGAGGCGTGAGCAACGGTCTTGCCCGCAGCGTCATCGATGATCTGCGCCGAGATGTTCTTTGCTGACCGGAAAACCGACAGGCGCAGACGCCCCGAAGACACGGAGGCAATTTTGCCCCGCGTCCGTCCGGCCCGTCGCCGTCTCGCCAATGCCTTGTCCGCCATCGTAAACCTTCCTTCGTCCGCGTACCGATCGCCGCCGCGTTACTTCTTCTTGCCTTCCTTGCGGAAGATGAATTCGCCTTGATACTTCACGCCTTTACCCTTGTAGGGCTCGGGCGGCCGGAACGCGCGGATTTTCGCTGCGGTTTCGCCGACGAGCTGCTTGTCGATGCCGGAAATGACGATTTCCGTCTGTTTCGGCGTCTCGAATTTGATGCCTTTCGGAGCCGGGAACTCGATGTCGTGCGAATAGCCAAGCGACAGGTTAAGGCCCGTTCCTTTCATCGCCGCGCGATAGCCGACGCCGACCAGTTCAAGTTTGCGCTCGAACGCCGTCGTCACGCCCGCAAGGATGTTCGCGATCATCGTCCGGCTCATGCCCCACTGGGCGCGCGCTGCCTGCGAGTCGTCGACCGGCTTCACCGTCACTTCGTTGTCTTCGAGCGCGACGCTGCACAATTCGTTCACCACGAAGTGCGCCTCGCCTTTCGGACCCTTGGCGGCGACGGTTTGACCCGAAACCGTCACGGTAACGCCCTTAGGAACCGGGACCGGTTTTTTTCCAATACGGGACATGCCTCGGACCTCCTCGATCCCTCAGTACCTAGTAAACCTGGAACAGCACTTCGCCGCCCACATTGGCGACGCGCGCCGCCGCATCCGACATCACGCCCTTCGGAGTCGACACCACGGAAATACCGAGGCCGTTACGCACGGAGGGAAGATCGGATACGGATGAGTAGACCCGGCGGCCTGGCTTCGACACCCGCTTGATGTTCGAAATAACCGGCGCGCCGTCGAAATACTTCAATTCGACTTCGAATTCGGGCTTGCGGCCTTCTTTCTCCACCCGCGCATAACCGCGGATGTAGCCTTCGTCCGTCAGAACGTCGAGCACCCAGCCGCGCAGCTTCGACGCCGGAACGGTCATCGAGTCGTGGCGGCGCATTTGCGCGTTGCGGATACGCGTAATCAGATCGCCGATGGGATCGTTAATCGCCATGTTCCCAGCTCTCCCTTACCAGCTCGACTTAACGAGGCCGGGGATCTTCCCGTCCGAACCCAACTCGCGCAAAGCGATGCGCGACATCTTCAGCTTGCGGTAGAACCCGCGCGGCCGTCCTGTGACGAGACAACGGTTGCGAATGCGCGTCTTGGACGAATTGCGCGGCAGTTCGGCCAGCTTCAACGCCGCTTCGAATCGCTCTTCAGCCGGCTTGGAGTCGTCTTTAACGACCGCCTTGAGCTGCGCGCGCTTGGTCTCGAATTTCTTCGCCAGCCGCCGCCGGTTCTGGTCGCGCTCGATCATGCCTTTTTTAGCCATTACTTCCTCCGTTAGGCTGGTTTCCGAGCTTCGGACCTTGCCTACACCGTCTAGATTGTCCGCCTACTTGCGAAAGGGAAAATTGAACTCGGCCAACAACGCCCGAGCCTCGTCATCCGTCTTGGCCGAAGTGCAGACGATGATGTCCATCCCCTTCACCTTGTCGACCTGATCGTAATCAATCTCCGGGAACACGATGTGCTCCTTGAGACCCATCGCAAAATTTCCGCGACCATCAAAGCTCTTGGGCGACAGCCCGCGAAAGTCTCGAACGCGCGGCAGCGCAACAGTTACGAGCCGGTCGATAAATTCGTACATCCGGTCCTTGCGCAGCGTGACCTTGGCGCCGAGCGCCATGCCTTCGCGCACCTTGAAGCCGGCGATGGATTTCTTGGCCTTGGTGATGACGGGCTTTTGCCCCGCGATCTTCGCCAGATCCTCCGCCGCCGCCTCTACCGCCTTGCGATCGTTCACGGCGTCGCCGACGCCCATGTTGATGACAACCTTTTCAATCCGCGGCGTCATCATCGGGTTCGCATAGCCGAACTGCGTGCGCAGTTTCTCGCGGATCGTCTCCGCGTAGAGCGCCTTCAGGCGCGGCGTATATGCCTGTGCCTCAGCCATCGATAACCTCGCCCGTGCGCTTGGCGACGCGGACTTTCGCGCCGTCTTCGTTAATCCTGAAACCAACCCGCGTCGGTTTGCCGTCAGCGATCAGCGCGACGTTCGACACGTGAATCGGGGCTTCCTGCGAAATGATTCCGCCCTGCGTCGTCGCCGACTGGCGCTGGTGTTTGCGCACGATGTTGACCCCGCGAACGAGCAGGCGCTCATCCTTCGGCATCACCTGCAGCACTTCACCCTCAACGCCGCGGTACCGGCCCGTGATGACGACGACCTTGTCGCCCTTTTTGATTTTAGCGGCCATGACCCATTATCCCTGCAGCTAGAGAACTTCCGGCGCGAGCGACACAATTTTCATGTGGTTCGCCGCCCGAAGTTCGCGCGTGACCGGCCCGAAAATACGCGTGCCGATCGGCTCCTTGTTGTTGTTGATAAGGACCGCCGCGTTGCGATCGAACCGGATGACCGATCCATCGCGGCGCTTGATATCCTTGGCCGTGCGCACCACGACCGCCTTCATGACCTGGCCCTTTTTTACGCGGCCGCGCGGAATCGCTTCCTTTACGGACACGACGATAATGTCGCCCACATGCGCGTATTTGCGCTTCGAGCCGCCGAGCACCTTGATGCACATCACGCGCTTTGCGCCCGAATTATCGGCGACGTCCAAGTTCGTCTGCATCTGGATCATATCGTCACTCCAGGGGCTAACGCCCCGCCAAAAATCGCGGCGCCAAAGCGCGCCGCCACGCCCGTCCTAGGTTTTCGATCCCACGCCGATCGCTTCCCAACGCTTCATCTTCGATTTCGGCGAGCATTCCTGAATGCGTACGAGATCGCCGACTTTGTATTGATTGGCCTCATCGTGCGCGTGGAAGCGCTTCGACCGCTTGATCGTCTTTTTCAGAACGGGATGGGTGAAAATCCGCTCGACGTTGACGATGATGGTCTTGTCGCCCTTGTCGCTGACGACCGACCCCTGAAGAATGCGTTTGGGCATGGAATTCGACCTTCTTTAATTCGCGGCCTGGCGCGGTACGCGCGGTCCGAGTTTCTCGCGCAGGATGGTCTTCACCCGCGCAATATCCCGGCGAACCTCGCCAATCCGCGCCATGCGCTCGAGCTGGCCTGAGGCCCGCTGGAAGCGCAGGTTGAACTGTTCCTTCTTCAACTGCAGGAGCTTGTCCCGCAGCTGGTCTTCGGTCATGTCGCGCACTTCGCCCGCTTTCATGGCCCTGTCTCCTATTCGCCGATGCGCTTGACGATGCGTGTACGGATCGGAAGCTTCGCAGCCCCGAGCGTCAGCGCTTCGCGAGCGACTTCGTCTGTCACGCCGTCGATCTCGAACATGATGCGGCCCGGCTTGACCTTGGCGGCCCAAAACTCCGGCGCGCCCTTGCCCTTGCCCATCCGAACTTCGGTTGGTTTCTTCGACACCGGCACATCCGGAAAAATCCGAATCCAAACCCGGCCAGCCCGTTTCATCGCGCGCGTGATCGCGCGGCGGCTCGCCTCGATCTGGCGCGCCGTGACGCGCTCGGGCTCAAGCGCTTTCAGGCCGAACGAACCGAAGTTCAGATCGGTGCCGCCCTTGGCGGCGCCGCTGATGCGGCCCTTGAACTGTTTGCGGAATTTCGTCCGTTTCGGCTGCAACATTTGCCTTCTCCAAACCTCCGGTCAGCCGTTATGCGCGCTGCTCGCGCCGCGCCGGGGCTACGCCGCCTGTCTGCGCTTCGACGATCCGCTTCTCCTGACCCATCGGGTCGTGCTCCATGATCTCGCCCTTGAAGATCCAGACCTTGACGCCGATCGCGCCATAGGTCGTGCGGGCTGTCGCCACGCCGTAATCAATATCCGCGCGCAGCGTGTGCAGCGGCACCCGTCCTTCGCGATACCATTCCATCCGCGCGATCTCGGCGCCGCCGAGGCGGCCCGAAACGTTGACGCGAATGCCGAGCGCGCCCATGCGCATCGCCGTTTGCATCGCCCGCTTCATCGCGCGCCGGAAGGCGACGCGGCGTTCCAATTGCTGGGCGATGTTCTCGGCCACCAGCATGGCGTCGATTTCCGGCTTGCGGATCTCGACGATGTTCAGGGCCGTTTCCGACTTCGTGAACTTCTGCAGCTCCCCGCGAAGCTTCTCGATATCCGCGCCCTTCTTGCCGATCACCACGCCCGGACGGGCAGTGTAGATCGTGACGCGACATTTCTTGTGCGGCCGCTCGATGATGATGCGCGACACGCCCGCCTGCTTGAGCTTGTCGTTAATGTATTTCCGGATCGCCAGATCTTCGTGCAGAAGATCCGCATACGCGCCAGTCGCGGCGAACCAGCGGGAATCCCACGTACGGTTGATGCCGAGGCGAAGCCCGATCGGGTTTACTTTCTGACCCATTACGCGGCCTCCTCAACTTGGCGGACGACAATCGTGATTTCGGCGAAGGGTTTGAAGATCCGGCCCATGCGCCCGCGGCCGCGCGGCGTCCAGCGCTTCAGCACCATGTTCTTGCCGACGTAGGCCTGATCGACAACGAGCGCGTCGATGTCGAGGTCGTGATTGTTTTCCGCGTTCGCGACAGCGCTTTCGAGGACAAGCTTGACCTGTTGGGCCACGCGCTTGCGCGAGAACGTCAGATCGGCGAGCGCCGTTTCAACCTTCTTGCCGCGGATCATCTGGGCGACAAGGTTCAGCTTCTGGGGCGACGTGCGGATCATCTTGCCCTTGGCCATCGCCTCGTTCTCGGCGACGCGTCGCGGGTTCTTTTTCTGGCCCATGACTACTTCCTCTTCGCCTTCTTGTCCGCGCCGTGGCCGTAATAGGTGCGCGTGGGCGAGAATTCGCCGAGCTTGTGGCCGACCATGTCTTCCGTCACATGCACCGGAATGAATTTCTGGCCGTTGTAGACGTTGAACGTGAGGCCGATGAACTGGGGCAGGATCGTCGACCGGCGAGACCAGGTCTTGATGCCGCCCTTGTGCGCGCCGCCCTGCGTCTCCTCAGCTTTCTTGAGGAGGTAGCGGTCGACGAAAGGGCCTTTCCAGACTGAACGTGGCATATCTCTCTCCAGCCCCTAACCGTTCTTCTTGCGGGCGTGCCGCGAACGAATGATGAGCTTGTCGGTGCGTTTGTTGCTGCGGGTCTTGCGGCCCTTCGTGGGCTTGCCCCAGGGGGAAACAGGGTGACGGCCGCCGGACGTACGACCCTCGCCGCCGCCATGCGGGTGATCGACCGGGTTCATGGCGACGCCGCGCACCGATGGGCGCAGACCCTTGTGGCGATTGCGACCAGCCTTGCCGATGTTCTCGTTCATGTTGTCGGGGTTTGAGACAGCGCCGATCGACGCCATGCACTCGCCTGGCACCAGACGAACCTCGCCCGACTGCATGCGCACCTGCGCCATCGGTCCGTCGCGACCGACGAGCTGGGCGTAAGAGCCGGCCGCGCGGGCGATCTGCCCGCCTTTGCCGGGTTTCAGTTCAACATTGTGCACGATCGTGCCGACCGGGATGGCGCGGAGCGGCATGGCGTTGCCGGGCTTCACGTCGACCTTCTCGCCCGAGATGATCTTGTCGCCTTCCTTGAGCCGTTGCGGCGCAATGATGTAGCGCAGCTCGCCATCGAGATATTTGACGAGCGCGATGAACGCCGTGCGGTTGGGGTCGTATTCAAGCCGCTCGACCTTCGCCTCAATGTCAAACTTGCGGCGCTTGAAGTCGATGACGCGATAGAGCTTCTTGGCCCCGCCGCCGCGACGGCGCATGGTGATGCGGCCATGGTTGTTCCGTCCGCCTGCGGACTTCAGACCCTCCGTGAGGGTCTTCTCGGGCCGCCCCTTCCACAGGTCGCTGCGGTCCACAAGGACCAGCTGGCGCCTGGACGGCGACGTCGGATTGAAGGTTCTAAGTGCCATGGATCAAACCTGTGCTTGCGTCCGCGCCTAGAGGCCCGTCGTCACGTCGATTGAGTGGCCGTCTTCGAGGGTGACGACAGCCTTCTTGATGGTGGACCGGGTGTAAGGCCGGCCGCGGAAGAGTTTTTTCTTTCCCTTGACCCGCAACGTGTTGACGGCCTTCACCTTGACTTTGAACAGCGTCTCAACCGCATCGGCGATCTGCGGCTTCGTCGCCTCGATCGGCACGCGGAATACAACCTGATTGTTCTCGCCGGCGATCGTCGATTTCTCGGTGATGACTGGCGCAATCAACGTATCGAAGTGGCGTTCGGACGCGCCCGCGACAGCGGCGGTTTTCTTTGTTGGCTTTTTCATTTCAGGCGAGCCTCCAGGCCTTCCACCGCCGCGCGCGTCAGCACGAGCTGGCGACGGCGCAGAATGTCGTAAACGTTCGCGCCCACGACCGGCAGCACGTCGATATCCGGAATGTTCCGCGCCGCGCGGGCAACGTTTTCGTCGACGACCGCGTCAACGATAAGCGCATTGGCGAAGCCGAGCGCGCCAAGCCGCTCCGAAAACGCCTTCGTTTTCATGTCGGGCAAGCGGATGTCATCAAGAATGACCAGCTCGTTCGCCGCCTGCTTCGCTGACAGCGCGTGACGCAGCGCGAGCTTGCGGACCTTCTTGGGAAGGTCAATCGCGTGGCTGCGCGGACGCGGGCCATGCGCCGTGCCGCCGCCGCGGAACTGGGGCGCGGCCTTGTTGCCGTGGCGAGCGCCGCCGGAGCCCTTCTGCTT
>JBGTFV010000360.1:0-4404 GCA_041747095.1 Parvularculaceae bacterium | reverse complement strand
AGCGGCGGGCGCGGGTGCTCTTCCGCTTCAAGGAGCTTGTTGAGAAGGACATCGGCCACCTAGCCGCGCTGTTGTCGTCCGAGCACGGAAAGACGCTTTCCGATGCGCGCGGCGACGTGCAGCGCGGCCTCGAAGTGATTGAATTCGCCTGCGGCGTCCCGCATCTGCAGAAGGGCGAGTACACCGAAGCGGCTGGCGCCGGCATCGACGTTTATTCGATGCGCCAGCCGCTCGGCGTCGGCGCCGGGATTACGCCGTTCAACTTCCCGGCCATGATCCCGATGTGGATGTTCGGCGTCGCCATTGCCTGCGGCAATGCGTTCATCCTGAAGCCGTCTGAAAAAGACCCGGCCGTACCCCTGCGCCTTGCGGAACTGATGATGGAGGCCGGCCTTCCGGCGGGCGTTCTCAACGTCGTCAATGGCGACAAGGAAGTCGTCGACGGCCTGATCGAAGACCCGCGCGTGAAGGCGATCTCGTTCGTCGGTTCGTCCGACATCGCCCACTACATTTACATGAACGGGGCCAAGCACCACAAACGCGTGCAGGCCTTCGGCGGCGCCAAGAACCACATGGTCATCCTGCCCGACGCCGATCTCGACAATGTGGTCAACCAGCTCATCGGCGCGGCTTATGGCTCGGCGGGCGAGCGCTGCATGGCGACGCCGGTCGCCGCGCCCGTGGGCGACAAGACGGCCGACAAGCTGATCGAGATGCTGCGCCCGCGCGTTGAAGCCTTGCGCATCGGACCGTCAACGTCGGAGGACTCAGACCTCGGGCCGCTCGTCACCGCCGCCCATCGCGAGCGCGTGCGCCGCTATATCGACATGGCGGTCGAGGAAGGCCAGGAGCTGCTCATCGACGGGCGGGAATTCACCCTGCAGGGCTTTGAGAAGGGCTTCTTCATGGGCGGCACGCTGCTCGATCACGCCAAGCCCGAACATAAATCGTATCAGGAGGAAATCTTCGGCCCGGTGCTGCAGATCATCCGGCCGCAGAGCTTCGAGGAAGCGGTGGCGCTGCCGTCAAAGCATCAATACGGCAATGGCGTCGCCATCTTTACACGCAACGGCGCGGCGGCGCGCGAATTCGCCCAGCGCGTCAATGTCGGCATGGTGGGCGTCAACGTGCCCATTCCGGTTCCTGTCGCTTATCACACCTTTGGCGGCTGGAAGCGGTCGGGCTTCGGCGACGTCAACCAGCATGGGCCGGAAGGCATCCGCTTCTGGACGAAGATCAAGACCATCACCCAGCGCTGGCCGGAAGACGTTCAGGGCGCGGAGTTCGTTATCCCGACGATGGGGTGAGGGGGGGTATGCTCTCATGTCAAGTTACTCTCTAAAGGTAACTGCGCAGGAGCTAATTGATAGTGCCTTGATGGCGCTTGTTCACCGAAATTATGCCGCCGCCGTTTGTCTTGCTGGATGCGCCGAAGGAATACTTCCACCAGTGAGCGGCGGATTAGATTTATCTAAAGACTTTAAGGTAATTTTTGCCGAAAAATATTCTCAAGATGCAAAATTTATCAACGACGAATATCTAAATTATGTCCGAAACGGATTGAAACACCCGGACGAAAGATTCGACTGGACTAGAGTCAATCAAATAGAAGCTTGGATGATGATCCAACGCGCGGCTTGGCGCTTCGTAGATTATTTTGATCCAAATGAACAGACAGATTTGTTGGGTTTATTTTTTTCTATTTCAACGAACGAGGCCGATTCTGATTGTGAAGTCTTCCGTGCCGAAGTGTTGATTCGCTACGGTGCTGGACAGCACATTAGAGGAGACCCCGCTGCTGATCATTGAGCTTAGTTTGCCCGCTCGATCCGCGCCGCGTAGCAACCACGTTTGGCGAAATGCGCGTGTAGATACGCGGCATTCCGGTCGGCGAGCATACGGCGGATCAGCGGCTCGGGTGTCGCCCCGTCGACGACATCCGCATCGATCATCATGCCGTCGGCATCGAAGCTCCGGATCGATAGGGTCCGTACACGGAGCGGCTCTGGCAACTCATCAACCCCGTCAAACGCCGCCTTTGAACCTTCCGCGACATAGATCGCGTGCCGCGACCGATAGGGCGAGGCGGCGGGCTGGTGCTCGAAGTTGACGAGCAAGAGCCGTTCGCCCGGCGCGGCGTGGGCGAGGCTGACGCGGCAGGGAAAGCCCGGTGTGCTGTCGTCGGCGACGAGCATGCGGGCCGACTGCGCCTGCAAGGCGTCCTCAGCAAGGTCGAACAGCGGGCGAAAGGAGCGGGGGTCGAGGCCGCGAACGCGGTAATGCATGGGTCGGTTCTCCGTTCGTGAATGACGGGCGCTGCAGGTTTGATCGCGCCAGCGCCGCCCGGAAACCCGATTCTTGCGACCGCAAGAATCGGGTCGCGCCTTCGCGCGCCTCGCCGCTAATCGCTGCGCCTCGTTTTTAACAAAAGGGGCAGCGTCGTGATCCGCACGCATCTGGTTGGAGTCTTTCTTCTCATCGCCTTCACCATCACGCAGGGCATGCGGGATGTGTATTTGTCGTCAACGCTGAGGGCCTTCGGATTTTTTGACACCGTCTTCATCGCTTTCGCCATGGCGACGGTTTTTTTCATGGCGCTGTTGCGCCTGACGCGTCCGGACGATTTCGCGCGCATCCGCGCCCAGTGGGGGCTCATGCTCGCGGTCAATCTCGCCACCGCCGGGGCATGGCTGTGTTATTTCGGCGCGCTGAAGCTCGTCGAGCCGTCCGTCGTCAACACGGTCTTTTCAGGCGTTTCGCCAATGGCCGTTCTCGGCCTCGCTATGCTCGGCATATTCGCCGCTGATCGGGCGCGGGCGATGGCGGTCGAACGGCTCATTCACATCGGGATAGTGGCTGCGCTGGTTTTCCTCGGCTGGGTCGTTCTGTCGGGTCGGTCCGGTTATCCGGACGTGAGCGTAATTTCCGGGCTTGGCGGCATGCTTCTCGCTGGCGTCAGCGGCGTGATCATCACGGCCGAGACGATCTTCGCCAAGCGCATGAACGAAGCGGGCGTCTCAGCGACCGGGGTGCTGGCGTTCCGTTTCATCCTTATCGCGCTGATCGGCGGAGTCGCCGCGTTCGGCTTTGGCGAGACGAGCCTTCCTTCCATTCCGCCGGGCGAGATTGCGCTGATGGCGGGCATTCTTCTCGCCGTGATGGTCGCGCCGTTGTTCCTCGTGCAGCGGGGCCTTGCGATGACCTCGCCGCTGACGACTGGCGTTGTCACCGCGTTTGCGCCGAGCGTTATATTCGCGTTTCAGGCCGTGGAGGGGCGCATTCCACACTCGGGCTGGGTGCTCGCCGCGACGCTCGTTTACGCTGCGCTCTCGGTGCTCGCCGTGGCGGCCCGGACATGGTTCGTCGCTGCAAAGGCGCCTGCGCGGTAAGATCCATCGCCCGTCTATCGCGCGCGCGTGTTGACATGTGATCCACATGTAACCATTCTCATCACATGGGCATGATCCAGCTTCGCAACGTCCCGGACGATCTTCACCGCAAGCTCAAGGCGCGGGCCGCCGAGGCTGGAATGTCGCTTTCCGACTATCTGATTGAGGAGGTGCGGCTGGCGGCGCAACGGCCAACCTTGGAGGAAATGACGGCGCGGCTTCGGTCGCGCGAGCCGGTCATTCTCTCGGAGGATCCGGTTGAAACCCTGCGCGCCGAGCGCGATCGTTGATTGTTCTCGATGCTTCGGCGGTCGTTGAAGCGCTCATAAGGGGATCGGCGGCCAATGCTGTCGCGGAGGAAATCAGGCAGGCAGGCGACCTGCACGCCCCGCACCTGATTGACATCGAAGTTTCCCATGTTCTGCGCCGCGCTGCGCTAAAGGGCGAGATGTCGCCGGCGCGCGGGCTCCAGGCTATCGACGATCTGGCTGCACTCCGTATTGTTCGCCATCGTCATGACATCTTCCTTCGCCGGATGTGGTCGCTCCGAGACAATATGACGGCCTATGACGCCGTCTATGTCGCGTTGGCGGAGACGTTGGATGCGCCGCTCCTCACGCGGGATCAGCGATTGGCGGAGGCCGCCCGCGCCTTCATCGCCATCCGGCTCGTATAAAGCGCAAACGCGATTCCGCATCATGGGTTATCGCCGCAATTGAATTGGCGCTGGCGTGACCGCGCCGCTGCTCGCGCAAATGCGATTTTGAGCCCTATGCGGATTGGCCCCAGTGTGAGCCGGGAGCAATCAGGGCGGCGCGATGCATAACTGGACGAGCTTCTGTTTTCGGGACGCAGGCGCTTGGCGCGTCGCATCGGTTGCGACGCTGGCCGGTCCGGGGCTCGAAATCATGGACGCCGCCATGGAAGTGATCGCCGGCGCAGCGGAAGATCCGCGCGGGGTCGTGCTGCGCGGGGTACAGAGCAACATCCGCTATTCGACGACGCCGGAGCGCGC
>JBGTFV010000359.1:0-7108 GCA_041747095.1 Parvularculaceae bacterium | reverse complement strand
CCGGCGACGCTGATCGTTTCGGCCGGCTTTTGCTCAGTGCTGCCGACGCCGCTTTCCTGGCCGTTTGCTACGGGCCTTGGCGGGCTCATCGGCGACGGTCTCGCGGGACTGGCGCTTGCCGCAACAGCTATGCTCGGCGGGGCGGCGAAACCTTTAGTTGGCTTGCTTTTCGGCGTGCTCGCCGTCGGCGGGGCGGCGTTCGTCAACGGCCTGACGATCACGCGGCTCGCCGAAGCTGCGGCTGGCTTGATATACCTTGCGGCGATTGCCCGCGAACGCCTTGCGAAGATCGGCGAGGCCCGTGACGTTGACGCCGAAATCGACATAGAGATCGACGACTACGACGACGCTGCGGACAGCGAACAGCCCCTCGTTGCTGAACGCAGCGTCATTGACGCGCCCCAGCGCAAGACCGCGATCATCAGGAAGACAGCGCAGAAGAAATCGGGCGAGCGCGAAGTGCGCGAGGCCCAGCATGAATTGCCTGTGTTCAAACCGGGATCTTATGAGTTGCCGCCGCTGAACTTACTGGCCAAGCCGCCCGTACAGCGGGCCCGCGTCGTATCGGACGAGGCGCTCGAACAAAACGCGCGGATGCTCGAAAACGTCCTCGCCGATTTCGGGGTGCGCGGAGAGATCATCAACGTTCGCCCGGGACCTGTGGTGACCTTGTACGAGCTTGAACCGGCCGCAGGCGTGAAATCCTCGCGCGTTATTGGCCTTTCTGACGACATCGCACGGTCGATGAGCGCGGTCGCCGCGCGCGTCGCCGTCGTGCCGGGCCGAAACGCCATCGGCATCGAGCTGCCTAATCAGGATCGCGAAACCGTTTACATCCGTGAAATGCTCGGCGCCTCCGACTACGAGAACACCCGCGGGGCGCTCACATTGGCGCTGGGCAAGAGCATCGGCGGCGAGCCGGTTTATGCAGACCTTGCCCGCATGCCCCACCTGCTGATCGCGGGAACGACCGGGTCGGGTAAATCCGTCGGCATCAATACAATGATCCTGTCGTTGCTCTACCGGCTGTCGCCCGACCAGTGCAAACTCATCATGATCGATCCGAAAATGCTGGAATTGTCGGTCTATGAGGGCATTCCCCATCTCCTCGCGCCCGTCGTGACCGATCCCAAGAAGGCGGTCGTCGCACTGAAATGGACTGTGCGCGAGATGGAAGAGCGCTATCGCCGGATGTCGAAAGTTGGCGTCCGGAATATTGAGGGCTTCAATCAACGCGTTGCCGAGGCGGAAGCGGCGGGCGAGACGCTAACCCGGACGGTTCATACCGGCTACGACACCGCGACGGGCGAGCCGGTCTATGAGACCGAAACGCTCGACTACGCCCTTCTGCCGTTCATCGTCGTCGTCATTGACGAAGTCGCTGACCTGATGATGGTCGCCGGCAAGGATATTGAAGGCATGGTGCAGCGCCTCGCCCAGATGGCGCGCGCCGCCGGCATCCATCTCATCATGGCGACGCAGCGGCCGTCGGTCGACGTCATTACAGGCACGATCAAGGCGAACTTCCCGACCCGCATCAGCTTTCAGGTTACCTCGAAGATCGACAGCCGCACCATTCTGGGCGAGCAGGGCGCCGAACAGCTGCTAGGCATGGGCGATATGCTGCACATGGCCGGCGGCGGCCGCATCCGCCGGGTGCACGGGGCTTTTGTCGCAGACGACGAGGTCGAAAAGATCGTTCAATTCCTCAAGCGTCAGGGCAAGCCGGATTACGTGCAGGAAGTCACCGAGTTGCGGGACGAGGACGGCGGCGAGGACAGCGGTTTTGACCTGGGCGGCAATACGTCCTCGGGCGATGCGCTCTACGATCGGGCGGTCGCCGTCGTGTTACGCGACCGCAAGGCTTCAACGTCGTACATCCAGCGGCGGCTGCAGATCGGCTATAACCGCGCCGCCAGCCTGATTGAACGGATGGAGAATGAGGGCGTCGTCTCACAGCCCAATCACTCCGGCAAGCGCGACGTGCTTGTCGGCGAGGATGCGGCTTGATCGCGCTCTCACGTCAGGCTGCGAAACGATGTAATCTCAATGATCAAGTTTCGGAGCCCAGATGAGCGATACAAACCTTCCTGACGCGCCCGCCGACGACCTGTCGCAGGTCGAGACTTCCGATGCGGCCGTTGACCGCCTGACCCACCTCTATTCCGAGGCGGTGTCAGAAGTTGCAGCGCGTTTTCATGATTACGCAGCGGGCAAGCTGACGATCGGCGCGGCGGCGGCGGCGACCGCCACCTATCCCTATCTTTGCGTCGAGGTGCCGGCGGAGCGCGCCATCCAGACCGGCAATTTAGCGCTCGGGCGCATCGCCGCGACGAGCGTTCATGGGGCCACCATGACGAGGCCGGACCTGTTCCGTTCCTATTTGACCGAGCAACTCAATAGCGTGATGGAGCGGTTTGCCGCGCGGGTTTTCGTGGGTCGCTCGCGCACGTCGATTCCGCTCAGTTTCGCCATATCGCATGCCGAGGCGCCGCTCACGCCGGCGCAGCGCGACGAGCTGCAATATTATTTCCATACGCCCAATCTCGTGGCGACGAACGACGCCATCGTCGATGGCGAATTGATTCTTGAGCGAGGCGGGCCGCTGCCGCTGTCGCTCTTCACCGCCGAGCGGGTCGATTATTCCCTGCATCGCATCCAGCACTATACCGCGACGCGGCCGGAGGCGTTCCAGCACTTTATCCTGTTCACGAACTATCAGCGCTATGTCGACGAATTCGTCGAATATGGCGCGGCGCAAGTAGAAGCGGGCCTTTACGACGCGATGGTCGAGCCCGGCGACCGGATAACCCGCAAGGGGGCTGCGCCGACGCGTCCGCCGCTCGTGAAGATGCCGCAAATGCCGGCCTATCATCTGACGCGGCCAGGCCGGCAGGGCGTGACGCTCGTCAACATCGGCGTAGGCCCGTCCAACGCCAAGACGATTACGGATCATATCGCCGTTTTGCGGCCCCACGTATGGCTGATGATCGGCCATTGCGGCGGTCTCAGGCGCACGCAGCGGCTCGGCGACTACGTGCTGGCGCACGCTTATTTGCGTGACGACAATGTGCTCGACGACGTGTTGCCGCCGTCGATTCCGCTACCGACGATCGCCGAGGTGCAGCTCGCGATGACGAAGGCCGTGCAGCTCGAAAGCGGCATCCCTGAGGCGCAGCTCAAAGCGCATTTACGCACCGGTACGGTGGTGACGACCAGCGACCGGAATTGGGAGCTGCGCTTCAAGCAAATCGCCGTGCGCCTCAATCAGTCGCGCGCCATCGCCATCGACATGGAATCGGCGACGATCGCCGCCAACGGGTATCGCTATCGCGTGCCGTACGGAACGTTGCTGTGCGTGTCGGACAGGCCGCTGCACGGCGAGCTGAAGCTGCCGGGTATGGCTGACGCTTTCTATCAGGAGCGCGTTAGCGAGCATCTTGCAATCGGGCTGAAGGCCATCGACCTGTTGCGCCGCGAAGCTGACGCCGGCACGCTGCATTCGCGAAAACTGCGCAGCTTCGATGAACCCTTCCTGCGTTAGCATGCGGGTTCAATTAGAACCGACTGATTTTCAGATGTCCTTGGCGTAAATGCGATAGGTCTTGTAGATATCGCAGCCCATATCTTTCAGGATCGAGATCATTGATCCGTTGGACTCCAGGATCCAGGACATCTCCGACTCTTTCAGCCCCTTTTCCATATTAATCGTGTTGGTCAACTCGATCATCTTGTAGGCGAAAGCGATGCCAACGGGTTTGCGCTGCATTCGCTTGCGGATCCCCATCAACGGCATGCGCGCGGTGCTGAGGCCCTTGATCTTCAGGCGCCATATCAGCTTCGCCCAATTGAACGGCAACAGCTTGCCGTCAAAGTCAGCGATCGCTTCATTGATGTTTGGCAGAACGAGCGCAAAAGCGGCCGGCTCGCCATTATATTCGCAGATCACAACGTTGTAGTCAGCGATTACGGGGCGCAATTCTTTCGCCAAATGCGCGGCCTGATCGGGGGTAAAGGGAATGAACCCCCAGTTCTCTGACCACGCATCGTTGAAAATCTCGACGATTGTGGCGATTTCCTCGTTGAAGCGGCGCATGTCGATCCGGCGGATCGAAACCTTCGGACTGGCGAGGATTTTATCGACGAACTGACGGCGTTCGGGCGGAATGAATTCGAGCCGGTTCCGCCACCACAGCGCGTAGAGGTCGATTGCCTTCTCAAAGCCAAGCGCTTCGAGATGCATTGCATAATAGCGTCGCGCGTGTGGCATCATCACATAGGGAGGGGTGTCAAAGCCGTCGACAAGAAGGCCGCACTCTTCGTTGACCGAAAAATTGTAGGGGCCGGCAAGCCGCGTCATGCCGCGGGCGCGGACGAAGTCCGCCGCCGCCGAAATCAGCGCGGCAAATACGTCGCCGTCATCAAGGGCGTCGATGAATCCAAAATGTCCGGTCGCGTCGTTGTAGCGTTCAAGGTGCAATGGGTTGACGATAGCGGAAATCCGCCCGACATCGACGCCGTTCCTAGATGCGACAAACAATTGGTGTTCGGAGATTTTCAGCATCGGATTGACAGCGGGGTTCAGCCGGGCGCCGATCTCGAATTCGAGCGGCGCGACAAAAGCCGGATCGTCCTTGTAGGGAACCTTGCCCGCTGCGATGAAACGCTTGACGCCGCGTGGGCCACTGACCGGCTCGATGATTATGGCGTCTTCGCCGAGACCGCGCTTCGCTGTCGATTCCGCGGCCGTCATCTAGTCGCGCAGCATGATTTCAACGAAGGCTCCGGATCGCTCCACCTCGAACAGCGCTTCGTTCACTTTCGGCCGGGCTAACCTGATCGTCGGATTGTTCGACAGACCATAGGGCTCGGCGGGTAACCCAAATGCCTTTTTGTCGAATAACCGATTGGCGTTCCTGTCGTGATAGACTGCGATCGCGTATTCGCCCGGGCCCGGCGCCGTAAGACAGAATTCTGTCGTCGGCGCGCGGGCGGCAAACCGCACGTTGACGAGGCGGCCGGGTCCCGACAAAAAAAGTTCCTCATTGTTCGGATAAAGCGCGGCCGTGACGAGCCCAACCGCCTCTTTAACGTTATCTATTCGCAATCTGATTTCATGCGGCGCGCCAGTACATGACACATGATTGAAGGCTGTGGCGCTCGCGTTGTCGTCCGCAAAGGCCGGCGCCGAGAAAATCGCCGCCGCGAGGCTGGCGCAAACGGCTGGGTTGAAGTTCTTCATATTTTGCCGATCTTTGTTGAGGGGGGAGTAGAGGCGCGAGCGCTTGCCGTCCGCCTCTGGGTTACACCAGAGGTTCAAATTGCGGCGATAATTGGGGCATCGACAGCCAAACGATGCTCCTCACTCGGCAGCAGCCTGCGTGGCGCTGATTGCCTCGGCCATAAACGCGTATGCTGCGACAATTTCGTCGAGATCGGTTGGGGTATGGGCAGCCGAAACGCTCAACCTGAGCAGCGACGTTGAATTGGGCGTGGCGGGCGGCACCGCCATATTCACGTATACGCCTTTTTCCAGCAGCATATGCCACGCGGCAAAAGCCGCTTCCCGGCTCGGCAGCAGGATGGAGACGACCGGCGCAGGGTCGGCGGCCACGTTCAGCCCCAATTGGCGAAAAGCCGCGTGAAGGCGGTGAGCGTTCGCCCAGAGCGTTTCGCGAAGCGCTGGCGTTGACGCAATGTTTTTGAGCGCCGCACCGGCCGCCGCGATCGTCGAGGGCGAGGGCGAGGCCGTGAACATGTACGGCCGGCTTGAGAACCGCAGATATTCAAGTTCCGGGTGGTTGGAGGCAACGAACCCACCGATCGAAGCAAGGCTTTTCGAAAACGTGCCGGAATAAAAATCGATCATGTCCATGGCGCCGTCGGCTTCGGAAACGCCACGCCCGTTCGCGCCGTAGACGCCGAAAGAATGCGCCTCATCGACATAAAGGTATGCGCCGTGGGCGTGCGCGACTTCTGCGAATTCCCGCACCGGCGCGATATCGCCAAACATCGAATACATGCCTTCAATGCACACGAGCTTGCCTTTGACCGCGGGGTCGAGCCGCTCAAGGCGCTTGGCGAGGCTCTCTGGCGAATTATGCCGGAAACGGATCGTTTCGGCGCCCGAGAGTTGACACCCGTCATAAATACAGGCGTGGCAGTCGGCGTCGATCAGAATTACATCCTCGCCGGGCGTTGCAAGCGCTGCAATCGCCCCGAGGTTCGCTTGGTAGCCAGTAGAGTAAACGACGCATTGCTGCATGCCGAGGAAATTGGCGATTTCCCCTTCCAGCGCGCGATGGCTGTTATAGGTTCCGTTGGCGAACCGTGACCCCGTAGTGCCTGTGCCTTGCTCGCTAAGCGCTTTTTGGGCGGCCGCAATCGCTGCGGCGTCGAAAGTCTGGCCGAGATAGTTGTGCGTGCCAGCGAGTACTGTCTCGCGTCCGCGAATGATGGCGCGCGTTGGTCCCAGCATCCGTTCCATGACGATATTGAACGGATTGCGCCCGGCTGCGGAGAGCTGGTTGTAAAGCGCTGCGTTCTTCTCGAACTTTTCAAACAGACTCATGGTTTCACGCCTGATGCTTCTTGATCGAATGGATAGCGTCCACGAGGTCGCCCATGGTCCGTATTTCAGAAATTGTGCTCACCGGGATAGAAATGTCGTAACTGTCTTCGATGTCCATCACGACGTCGAGGACGGAAACGCTGTCGATCTCAAGGTCCGCAACGAGATCCGTCTCGCGGTCAAGTTTCACGCCCTTATGGTTCAGCGGCTCAAAAAGCGTCGCTATCTTGCGGAAAACAAGATCGTCGTCGCCATTAACGCCGGTTTCACCCAGCCCTGCCATGTCAGCCACCGTTCAACGAGTCCGCTTCATCAACCCCCTTTCTTGATACCAGCGGACCGTTTTTGCAAATCCTTCGTTCAGGGGTGTGGTCGCACGCCAACTTGTCGCGTCAGTAAGGAGGTTGGTCCGGGCGACCCAGTCGTCGTGGAACATCTCCCGGATTTTCCCGGCCGTGACCATTGGCGCGCCGCCGGCCGCCCGAACCGCGGCTCCAGCAAGTCGGCCGTAAGACATCAATAACGGGTACGGCAGAC
>JBGTFV010000358.1:0-4283 GCA_041747095.1 Parvularculaceae bacterium | reverse complement strand
GCGCCTGATAGCCATTGCGGCAGGCGCAACCTTTCTCGCGCCCGTCATCGCGCCGAGCGCCGCGATGGCGCAAAGCCTGTCGCTTGATCTCGGCGGCGGCGGCGGATTTGCTTCGAGCATCGTGCAACTTGTCGGTCTGCTGACAGTTCTGTCGCTTGCTCCTTCCGTCCTCATCATGATGACGTCGTTCGTGCGCATCGTCGTCGTCTTGTCCATGTTGCGAACCGCCATCGGCCTGCAACAAAGCCCGCCCAATCCTGTCATCATCTCGCTCGCGCTTTTTCTCACCGCGTTCGTCATGGCGCCGACTTTCTCCGCATCGTGGAAAGAGGGCGTCGCGCCATTCATGAACGAGGAACTCGCCATCGAGGAGGCTTTTCCGAAGGCGATGGCGCCGATGAAGGAGTTCATGCTGTCGCAGACCCGCGAGAAAGATCTCGAGCTGTTTTTCGATCTCGCCAAGGTTGAGGCGCAATCAGCCGAAGCAACGCCGCTCCACATCGTGACGCCCGCTTTCATGATCTCGGAGTTGCGGCGCGCCTTTGAGATCGGCTTTTTGATTTTCGTTCCGTTTCTGATCATCGACCTTGTGATATCGTCAATCCTGATGGCGATGGGCATGTTGATGCTGCCGCCAATCGTCATCTCGCTGCCTTTCAAGCTTATCTTCTTTGTACTCATCGATGGCTGGCGCCTGGTCGCGGGGTCCCTCGTCCAGAGCTTCGGCGCAGGCTAACGCGGGCCCCTTGCTAACGATTCGCTTTTTTCGCCGAGGCCCTCATCGCCGCGTCAAGCGCGAGTGCGGTCCAGCGCATTAACGCCGCCTCATCGTCGAAGATGTCGTCCGGCGCACGGAAGTAGGACATCGTCTTCGGGCCGTCCTTTGCATCGAAGACAAAAGGCGAAAGGCCGGCTGCTTCAAATATGGGGCGCGAGATTGCATCCGCTTTCAGATAAACAGCATCGTCATCGACGGTCGCAAAGATGGCCTCGTCACAGTAAACGCCAGCGCCGCCGAACATTTTTCTTATCCGGATCGCGCCAAAGCGCCGGAAAGTGTCCGCAACAAATTGGAGAAAGTCTTCCGAGTTGGCCATGCTGCAACTCCTTCGCGCATCGATCGCGCAATCAATCATTTCCGGAATCGGCGAAAGGTAATATCGTGCAAATCGAGCATGCAGGGGAGACGCCATGACGAGCCGGACCTCACTCAGGACCTCACTAAGGCCATTTGTCGTGCAGTTCGCCATCGCGGCTGCGGCGGCGCTGTTCGCCGTCAACGCCGCCGCCCAGGACGCGATGCTGGAGGAAACGACGGAAGCAACCGAACAGACCGGCGGGCAACTAGGTGACAGCTCAGGCGGCGATCTCGACGCGATTATCAAGTCGGGCGTTCTGCGCGTCGGCGTCGCCGAGATCACGCCGTGGTTCCTGCCAACGGGTCTTGGCGATTTCGTCGGCTATGAAGTGGAATCGACCGCCGCGCTCGCCGAGCATCTCGGCGTCGAGCGGGTGTTTGTCGTCGAGCCCTTCGCCGACCTGGCAGACGGACTGGCCGCCGGGCGGTTCGACATTATCGCCTCGGGTTATTCGATCACTGAGCGCCGCAATGAGACGACGGAATTTTCGCTTCCTTACAATCGCACCGCGTACAAGCTCGTGATTTCAAAAGAGAAGGCGGGCGCCCGCTCGCGGGTGCGCGATTTCAACAACAAACAATTTTCCATCGGTTATTTGGAAGGCGGCCTGTCGGAGAAGGTCGCGCGGGCGAATTTTCCGAAGGCGGAGCTGCGCGGGTTCGCCGCGCGTGCGGACGCGCTGCGCGCGCTTGTCGCCGGCGAGATGGATGGCTTTGTCGGCTCGGATCCCTTCTACACAGCGGTCGTGCGCGCGCGACCGGAGGCGTTCACCGTCCCCGTTGACGAGCCGCTCGCCATGTCAATCGAAGCCTTCGCGATGCGCGAGGGCGAAACGGCGCTCGCGGACGCCGTGAATGCGTGGGTAATCAGCGCCGAACGGGCCGGCGCATTCAAAAAACTGCACGCGCGCTGGTTCGATGAGCTGCTGTCGCTATCGGTTATCGCAGAACTTTCCCGCAAGCCGCCGGAGCCGGCTCCTGCGGCCGATTAGCCCAGCGCCAAATCTGTCCGGTCGCGCGCGATTTATTTTTTGTCACTTTCCCCAGCGCCGTTTCCGGCGCCCGTGCAATCGGGCGCCGGGCGGTGTTATTATCGGGGGAGAACGGGCGTAGCCCTTAGGCTATTCTTGGAAGGAGACCTTGCGCCATGTTGAAATTTCTTGCCGCCATCGGCGCCCTGATCGTGCTTCTTGTCGCCATCGTGTTGCTCGCGCCCAATCTGGTGCCCGCGCAATCTTATAAGGGCAGGCTTGAAGCTGAAGCATCGAAGGCGCTCGGGCGCGCCGTCACGCTCGGCGATGACATTTCCTTCAAAATCGTTCCGCAAACGGCGTTCAAGGTCTCTGACCTGACGATCGCCAACGCCGATGGGTTTGATGGCGACTACTTCCTCCGCGTCGGCGCGGCAGACATTGGCGTCAAGCTGTTTTCATTGTTCTCCGGCTCGGTCGAGATAGAGCGCTTCGTGCTCACAGAGCCGCAAATCAACCTGCAGAAAGCTGCCAATGGTCGCGTCAATTGGGAAATCGGCGCAGCGCCCGGCGAAAGCGGTGCGCCGGCGCAGGGAGCCGGCGAGCCCACCGACGTGCGCCTCGGCGACGTAAGGATCGTCCGTGGACAGGCCATTTATGCAGATGCGGAGGCGGGGCAAAAATTTACCATCGACGACATCAACGTCGCGGTGCGCCTCGCGAGCCTTTCCGAACCGCTGGAGGTTCAGGGCGACATGAATTTCCAGGGCGCCCCGTCGACGGTCGACCTTGTACTGACGACGCCGGCGGACCTTTCCGCCAAGCGCCCCGCCAACATGAAGTTCGACATCAAGCTGGGCGACGCGGCGCTCGCCGCCGACCTCGCCCTCGAAGCAGGCGAGACGCTCGCCTATTCCGGGCCGATGAATATCGATGCGCCGGATCTGCGCGCGCTCGCCCGGTTGATTGGCGTCGAAATCGCTGATGCGCCCGGCTTCAACAACTTAAGCGTTTCAGGAACGGCCAAGGGCACGGACACGCGCGTCGCCTTGTCCGCGGCAAAGATCAATTTTGACGCCATCGATGCGACCGGCGACCTTGCCGTCGACTGGGCAGGGGCCCGGCCGAAAGCGGCAGGGAGCCTTGATGTCGGCGCGCTGGATCTCAGGCCCTATCTGCCGCCTCCGACCGAGACGCCAGAGGGGTTCCCGGCGTGGTCGGACGAAAAACTCGACCTCTCAAGCCTCAGGACGATTGACGCAAATTTCGACATTCGCGCCGCCAGCGTCCTTCTCAATGACATCCGCGCAGGGGCGAGCCGGCTGACGCTTGCGATCGAGAACGGGAGAATGGTCGCCGAGATACCCCAACTCGGTCTTTACAATGGCGGTGGTTCGGGCCGTCTTGTGGTCAACGCCGCAGGCGCGGTGCCGTCGTTCTCGGGCGTATTCGACCTGTCCTCGGTGCAGGCTGAACCATTTGCAAAAGACGTTCTCAAGAATGACCGCCTGCTCGGCCTTGGCGGCTTGAAGTTCGATTTCACCGCGAGCGGCGCGTCGCAGGCCGCCATCATGTCGTCCTTGAACGGCAAGGGCGGATTCGACCTGAATGACGGCGCGCTGAAAGGGATCAATATTGCCGCGCTGGCGAGCGGCGTCGCGGCGATCATCGAGGGCGGCCTATCGAACCCGGCCGCCATCTCTGCTGCGGTCGCAAACGCGCGCCGCCCGTCTGAGGCGACGGAGTTCACGAAATTCCTGTCGCAATTTACGATTGAGAGAGGAGTCATGAACGCGCCGACCATCAATCTCGAAGGCCCCTTCCTGTCGATGACCGGCGTCGGCTCGGTCAATCTGCCGGCGCAGACGATGGACCTGCGCCTGTCGCCGCGCGGAGCGACCACGATCGACGGTCAGGGCGGCCGGTCGATCGCGATTCCGCTGCGGATCACCGGCACGTTCAACCAACCAACGGTCGCCGTCGACGTTGAGTCGCTTGTTCGCGGCAAGGTCGAGTCGAGCGTCCGCGACCTCATCGGCGGCGTGACTGGCGCAAAGCCCGGCGAAGGTCCCGCTACGGTCGAGGATGCAGCGAAGTCGCTCCTGCAGGGCGCGATTGGCGGCAGACGCCCGGCCCAAACGCCGCCGGCCGAGACTCAACCTGCGCCCGAAGGC
>JBGTFV010000357.1:0-4404 GCA_041747095.1 Parvularculaceae bacterium | reverse complement strand
CCCAAGCTCTTCCAGCGCGCGACGCGCGGGCGGATCAAGGGCGCGCGTCTGCGCAAGGCCCGAAGGCGACGGCCCGTCGCTCAACTGCTGCGTATCGGCAGGGCCGAACCACGAACTAGCCGCGAAAGCCAACAGAGCCAGCGCGGCAACGCCGATCGCCAATTGAAGAGCAATGCGCCGGATCGGGAACTTCGACGCCCGGATATGCGACTCTGACGATTGGCCGCCCATACGGGCATCATTGGCCGCCGGCTCGCCCAGCGCCTGCCGCGTCGTCACGAGGCGGAAACCAACGCGCGGGATCGTCTCGACCATAAACTTGCCGTCGCTGCGCTCCGCGATGCGTCGCACCTGCCCGATTACCCGATTGACCGCATCGTCCCCGACGACGCGCTGCCCCCAACATTGCTCAACGAGCGCGGCGCGCGTCACCGTTGCGCCGCGGGCGCGGGCGAGCACGATCAGCACCTGCATAACCTTTGGCGCAATGCGTTCCGGCTGATCGTCGATCGTGATTTCCAGCGCGGCAGGTTGAACCGCGAGGCCGCCGAGCAGGAACGGCTGCTCGCCGGCCAGATCGAGGAGCCCTTCAGCCCCTGCTCCCGCCTGACCTGACGACGCGTTCATCTTTGCCCGTTCCCCGGGGCGGGGCATGACACCGTCTCCCGCCACGCTTTGAGATACCAGAATCGTCACCCGCCGCCTACCGATATCCGCGCCGCTGATCGCCCCCGTGAGGTTTCGATATCGGCATAAAGTCGGCGAGAAATCGTCCGCAAGTCACGTGGCGATCATGGCTCGTTCGCGACCGCAAGCCTAGCGTCCGCCTGCAAATCAATAAGGGGGTTTTTCATGCAGAGCAGAACATTAGGCGCGTCGATGGCGATCGTTTCCATTGTAGCGATGGGGGCGTCTGGCGAGGCTAACGCTCAGGAATCGCGACGCTGGTACGTCGCGGCGGGGGGCACGATTGCCTTCCTTCAGGATGTAGACCAGACGGTCGCCAACGCGCCGGCGCCGGGTTCCACGCTCTTCCTGACCAATGAAGGAAAAACCGGATTTGGCGGCTACGCGGCGCTCGGGCATCGGTTTGGCCCCGTCCGCGCGGAGTTCGAATATGGCCGGACGGAGAACGATTCGGATCGGTACATGGTGACAAGCCCGTTTATGGCGACGATCGATCAGGTTGGCGAGCTCGATATCAATCGGTTTATGGCGAACGCCTTTTACGATTTCAAATTCGCCCGCAGCCGTTTTTCGCCCTATGTCGGGGCCGGAGTTGGCGCCGCGTCGATCTACAATTTGCGAATAGCGGCGACCGCCTTCAATCCGACCCCAATCCGGCTGATTGACGACAACGCAGCAACATTTGCCTGGCAGGCGATGGCGGGCGTTGCTTTCAGCGTAACGCCAAGGCTACAGCTGACCACGCAATATCGCTGGTTCGATGCCGGAACGGTCGACTTCGAAGACGCTCGCAGCGAGAATGTGACGGCTGACATTGCGGGCAGCCATATCGAGTTCGGATTGCGCTTTGCCTTTTAGCGATGAAGCGATCACTGCGCATGGGGCGATCCTTGCGGTCATGCGCAGCGTTCAAGGCGCTCGGGCTCGGGCTCGGACCCTAACCTAACTACCTTCATGCACGAAGAGCGCCTTTAATCCGTACACGATGTGATGCGATAGGTTGGGGTGCGGACGGTTTTGACCTTGAGTGCGGTCCTGGGCCGTTTTTGAGGAGAATCGCAGCCGACACAACACTCACGCGGATTGTCGGTGTTGACGAAGATCGCGGCGCGCTTGACCACCTTCGCGAGGCGTTGCCGTCTGGCCGCGGCGCGGCAGGGCCGGCCATCGAGATTGTCCACGCGCCAATTTTAACACTCGGCGGAACATACCGACGCTTTGACATCTGCCTACTGATTGAAACAATTGAGCACATGAAAGAGCAGGTGTTGAAGGAAACTCCGGCGACCGCATTTGGAACGCTGCGCCTGCGATACGCCATCGTCGTAACGAACACACGGCGGCAACCCGGTATGGCCAAGCACACCCCGTCGCGCGATCGATCCATTCTGGGGGGTGTCGCTGCGCTTGACCCGCCCAACTCTTGTACGTCTTCGTTTCGCTTTATCAACTGCAGCAGATGTGATCGAAATCATCCATCGAACGAGTCCGACAGGTTAAAGAGGTCTCGTATAAGTTCGGCGTTCGAAGCGCGGGATCGCTACCAAGAAATTTATGCGCCGACCCGCCGAAGTTGCGAAATAGCCGCTTCGACATGATGCTGGGTGAAGATGCGTGACTTGCGCTCGGCCGCACCATCCGGGCCGGGCCAAGTTGCAATTGCGCTCATTATGCTGTCGACGGCTAACTCGATCCCGTTGGAACGATGCAGCCAGTCTACGGTGGCTAGCAATTCCAAGCCGTGCGGTGACTGAAATCCGTCGATTGTGAATGACGCGAGGTCCAGCGCTGGCCGATATGGCGACGCCTCCGGCGTTGTCAGATATGCGCTGATCCAGTCCTGCCGATCATACTTGAAGCGGATGGGATCGAACGGCCGGGCATCAGCGACCCGTCGCTCGCATTCAAGATAACTGCCGTCCAAACTATCGAGCAAATGACGAATCTTGTCTGAGAACGGTCCGTAACGGTTCGCAGCAAAATCGTCGCCAAGCGGAATGCCAGAGTTCTGACTTTTGATCGCTACGTTAAGGAACCATGCCAACTTCTGCGCCTCCAAGATTGAGCAATCAAAACCAAGAACTTCATAACGTCGGATCATCTCCGCCATCAATGCCCGGGCCGGCGTGAGCTTTTCGACGCCATGTCGCTTCACGACATTCTGGTAGGTCTGCGTGGGTTCGTAGACGACGACTTCGCAATCAAGGTCCGTCAGTGCTTCAGCGATCAACGGTCTGACATCGCCCCAATCGAGACCGCCGTTGCCTGCTCCCAGCGGAGGGATCGCGATCGAACGAATGCTGCGCGCCTTGATTTCTTCACGGAGCACCGCAAGGCCGTGCACGATCCATTCAAGCCTAGACGGATGACGCCAGTGCTTTTTTGTCGCGAAATTGATGATCAAGCGCGGGCCGAGCATGTCTTGACGCTCGGTGATGAATAGTTCGCCTGGCGCAAGATCGCCCGCCTTGCTGACGACTTCATAGGCGCGAAAATTTTCTGGAAAGCTTTCCTTGAACATTAAAGCAATCCCTTTACCGCTGACGCCAACCGTATTGACGGTGTTGACCAGCGCTTCAGCTTCAGCTTCGAGAAGATTGCCTTGAGTGTAGCGGATCATCAGAAATACCACTCCGGCCGAACAACGACCTTAAGTTTCAGCCCTGCTGCATGGACGCTTGACTCGATTCCCGACTTCACGGCTGCGGAGACGCAGCCGACACCGAGCAACGCCTCGCGCGGAACGTAATTGTGGGCCAGAGCCTCCGCCTGATAGCGGTCCTTTTTATCCGGATAGCCGTCGTTGCGGGCGAAATCATGGCGGCGAAGAATATCCCAATCGATCGTAGTCGCGAGATCCACAGGATCGCAGGTCCATGCGACGGTCTCTGTGTAGGCGTGGCGATCCGTGAACAGCATAAAGACGCCATGGTCGATCATCGACTTGCAGGACGAGACGAGAATAACAATCTCTTGATTCGGGCGTTTCGTTATTCCGTTCCATCCGCTTGTGATGTTGAACAGCATTACAGACTTCGGCGTGAAGTAGAAGGGAACGTAGTCGGACAACGTACCATGAGGATGGATCGGCACCCGGCGTTGCTTCCGACTCTCGATCAACTCCGGATTGCCGATGGCGATGAAATTCGGGTCCTGCTCGGCGCTGTTGGCGCAATGAATGCCGTTCGCCAGCAGCCAGGGCAGATTGGCGACATGCGCGATGCGGAACAGCAGTCCGCGCTCCGGCGTCAGGTTAAGGGGCATCGACGTTCCTCTTCGCCCATGGCCCCGTTCGCGCACGCCCGTGTGGTGAGTTCCGAATGCCTGCGATACGACTCATTACGGGGGCCTAAACGAGCGGTGTAGGAACGCCGGCGACCGGCGCTCGCACTTATGTTCCAGAGTGGCGGAGAGGGAGGGATTCGAACCCTCGGTACGGTTGCCCGCACTCCGGTTTTCGAGACCGGCCCGTTCGACCACTCCGGCACCTCTCCGCACGGATGGCGGTCACCCATCCGGTCAAGACCGGCGCTATTAGCCGCCAGGGGCCGATCACGCAAGCGCGCAAGCGATGAAGCGCCGGCCCGCTGCTCAAACTTGACCTCCAAGCGTTGTCGCCGCCTTGGCCTTGCCCTCGCCCGCCACCAGCCGCCAGGAAGCGCCGGCGCCCGTCGCCAAAAGTTGCGCGAGATAAGGCAGCGCCTCGGCGAGCGCTTC
>JBGTFV010000356.1:0-6435 GCA_041747095.1 Parvularculaceae bacterium | reverse complement strand
AGCCGCCGGGGCTCGTCAATCGCCGCGCCGGGGTCCTGTCCGATGGCGTCTGCAAGCGCGCGGCGCCATCTGGCGAGCCCCGCAGCGGCACGCGCCGGATCAATTCTATCCGATGGCGGCGTATTTCCCGGGCTGCTCGCGTTCGGCTGCTGGTGCGACATGGTCGGCGTTTCCCCTCGGCAAGCCTTTTTGAAATTCTGGCCGTTTACGGTTCTTGCGAACGGCCAGTGTGCCAAGACGGGATAAAGACGCGGTTAAATCGCCGCAGAAACTTTGCTGAAGCGACGTAACGCCTCGCCGAGCCTATTTGCGCCCGCCGAGCATCGGACGGTAAAGGTCCGTGCGGCGGTCACGGAAAAAGCCCCAGCCGGCGCGCGTCTCGGCGATCCGGTCGAGATCGAAGCTGGCGGCGGCAAAACCGGTCTCGGTACGCCCCAGTTCGGCGACGACCTCCCCGCCGTCGTCGCAGATGAACGAGGTGCCGTAAAACACCTGTCCGTCCTCATCGCCGATGCGGTTTGCGGCGGCGACCGGCGTGACGTTGGAGACGGCGTGCCCGACCATGGCGCGCCGCCAGCGGGCTGCCGTATCGAGGCCGGCGTTCTCCGGCTCCGATCCGATCGCCGTCGGATACATGAGGAAATCGGCGCCTTCGAGCATCATCGCGCGCGCGCTCTCGGGGAACCATTGATCCCAGCAGATGCCGACGCCGATGCGCCCGAACCGCGTCGACCAGGCGCGAAAGCCCGTATCGCCGGGCCGGAAGTAGAACTTCTCCTCATAGCCCGGCCCATCGGGAATATGGCTCTTGCGATAGAGCCCCATAACCCTGCCATCCGCATCGACCATGACGAGCGAATTATAATATTCCGGCCCCGCCCTTTCGAAGATCGAAAGCGGCAACACGACGCCGAGCTCGGCCGCAAGCGGGGCGAGCGCCGTCACGACGGGGTGAGTCTCGTACGGATAGGCGTCGGCGAAAAACCGCGTTTCCTCGGTCTTGCAGAAATACGGGCCCTGAAACAGCTCCGGCGCGAGGATGACGTTGGCGCCGTCGCGCGCCGCGTCGCGAATGAGCGTCTCCACCGTGCGAATGTTCGCCGCCATGTCGTCGCCGAAGGCAGCCTGCAGCACGGCGAGGCGAACGGGTCGTGACATGGGCGGCTGGCCTTTCCTGCAGCGCCACAGCTTGGCGCATAGCGATAAAATAGCGATAACGCTGGCGGATTAAAGGAGCGTCGCGCGACGCGCAACGCCGGCGGAAAATCTGGAGCCCTGACTTGACCGATTATCCCATCGACGGCCGGACGGCGCCCGGTTTTGAACCCGTCCGCGAGGCGTTCGAGGCGAATTTCACGCAAGGCCACGAGCTCGGCGCGGCGTTCGCCGTGACGATCGAGGGCGAGACCGTCGTCGATTTGCGCGGCGGGTTTGCCGACCGCGAGCGCGCAATGCCTTGGGACGAGGCGACGATCGCCGGGGTCTATTCCAGCGGCAAGGCGGTGACTGCGCTCCTGATCGCCGAAGCGGTCAGCGCGGGCCGCATCGACTATGAGGCCGCCGTCGCGTCCTACTGGCCGGAATTCGCCGCCAATGGCAAAGCCGCGATCACGGTCGCCGAGGCGCTGTCGCATCAGGCCGGGCTGTGCGGGTTCATCGAGCCGATGGAGCCGGAAGACTGGCTCGACTGGGACCTCATCTGCGCCCGCCTTGCCGCCATGGCGCCGCTTTGGTCGCCGGGCTCTGCCTCCGGCTATCATCCGCAGACGGCGGGATTCATCGCCGGCGAGATCTATCGGCGCGCGACGGGCGTCACCATCGGGGCAGCCTTGCGCGACCGGGACGCGGGAATTTTCTGCGGCCTTCAGCCGGACGAAATCGCCCGCGCAGCATACATGCCAAAACCGCCCGCCGCGCCGGACCTCGGCCCCCTGACCGATCTGAAGAGAGCCGCCTTCCTGCGCCCGTGGTCGGCCCCGGCGAAGGTCAGCCGCGAGGCGTGGATGGCGGCGGAGTTGCCTGCCTCAAACATGCACGCGAGCGCGTCGGCGCTGGCGCGCTTCATGGTCCCTTTTGCCAATGGCGGCGCGGCGGGCGAAGACAGGCGCGCCATTGATCCGGATGTCGTCGCCGATGCGCTCCGTCCACGGATTTCCGGGGAAGACCTCGTGCTGCCTTTCGATCTTTCCTGGGCGGCGGGTATGATGGCGAATTGCGACGGCTGTTTCGGCCCCTCGCCTGACGCGCTCGGCCATGCGGACTTTGGCGGCTCCTGCGTCGTCGTCGATCCGGCGCGGCGGCTAACCGCCGCTTACGTCATGGGAAAGATGTCGCCTTTTCTCATAGGCGACCCGCGCGCAAAGCGCCTCATCGAAGCGACATACGCCGCCCTAGCCAATCAAGGATAAGGGCGTTCAACTCGTCCGGCTTTTCCCACATTACCCAGTGGCCGCAGTCAGCGATCACATGCATCTCAAGATCGGGAATGAGCCCCGGCATGTCCTCAGCCGTCTCGGGCGGCAGGAAGAGATCAAGCTCAGCGCCGATGAAGAGAGCGGGAACGCTGATCTTCGGATCGACGTCGCGCATGAGGGCGTAGTTGCGATCGATGTTGCGATAGAGATTGACGCCGCCGTGAAAGCCCGACTGCCTGTACGCCTTGATATAGACGGCCAGATCGTCCGGGGCGAGAATAACCTCTTCAGGCTTCGGCGCCGGACCGTCGCGAAAACGGCCCATGAGGTCGTATACGCCGGGAACAAGACGCGGCCACGCCGCGCGCGGCGCCGGGCGACGGAACATCAGGTGGAAGAATTTCTCCACGTCAGTCGCGAATAACGCTTCCGCCGCGCCTTCTTCCTGGAAGCCGATGAAGTAATGCGCCGCGCCGAAGCGCTTCTCGATGATCTGTAGGGGCGGAACCGGCGGCGGCGCGCGGTGGGGCGTCGATACGCCAATCACGCCGGCGACGCGGTCGGGGTGGAGCTGCGCCATCGGCCAGACAATCGCCCCGCCCCAGTCATGGCCGCAGAAGACGGCGCGATCAATCGCCAGCGTATCCAGAAGCGCGGCGAGATCGTCCGTAAGGTGACGGATATCGTAAAGCGCCGCCTCGCGCGGCGCATCGGAAGCGCCAAAGCCCTTCAGGTCGAGCGCTATGGCGCGAAAACCGGCGTCGGCGAGGGCGCCGATCTGGTTTTTCCACGAATAGGCGATCTCGGGCCAGCCATGCACCAGAATGACCGGCGGCCCCTCGCCCGCCTCGTAGACCGCAAGGCGAAGCCCTCGCGCGTCGACCATCCGGCCGGCTGGAAATCCGTGCTGCATGTTAGTCGATCCCTGCTTTTCCAGCGCGGCCCGCTTGCCATTCGCCGCCGCGGCGCGGCACAACCCGTCCGATGAATAGCAAAAACCAACCCGCCGCCGATATCGTGACCAGCACAATCCCCGAAGGCTGGGACGCGCAAGGGCATGGCGGCACGTTCAGCGCCCACGCAGGCCCGTTTTACTTCCGCGATGCGAAATCAAAAACGCCGGGCATCGGCTTTTATTCCCTGCCCCACCACGCCAATCCCGACGGCGTCATCCATGGCGGCATGCTGCTGACGCTGGCGGACATGTCGCTGTGGGACATCTGCCGGCGCGTCATTGGGCCGTTCAAGGCGGTGACGGTCACCTTGAACGCCGAGTTCGTCGGCCCCGGGCCCGTTGGCGCGTTCATTGAGGCGACGGGCGAACCGGTGCGCCTCGGCCGCAAGATGTTGTTCGCGCGCGGCCTCGTTAGGGCTGGCGACCAGACCCTTATGAGTTTTTCGGGGACGCTGAAGCGACTGGATTAGCGACTGGATTAGCGACCGGGTTAGCAACCGGATTGAGCGCCGCGCGGCTGCGCCTGTCGGCGTCGCCGGCGCGCACGGCGTCATAGGACGCCAGCGCCAACGCCGTCCAGATCAGGCCAAAACAGATCGCATGGGCAGGTGTGAACGCCTCGCCAAAAGCGATGCCGATGGCGAATTGCAGCGACGGCCCCAGATATTGCAGGAAGCCGAGGGTCGACATCTTCAGCCGGCGCGCGGCGAGCGCGAAGAGAACGAGCGGCACCACGGTCAACGGGCCGGAAAACACGAGCAGCGCGTCGCGCGAGACGTCGCCAGATGCGAAAACGCCGGCGCCTTGATGGGCGAGGAAGGCTAAATAGGCGAGCGCCGCCGGCCCCAGCAGGCAGACTTCGACAAATAGCCCCGGCATCGCCCCGACATTCGTCGTCTTCCGGACATAACCATAGATCGTGAAGGAGGCGGCCAGCGTCAGCGACACCCACGGCATGACGCCGGTTCCAATGACAAGCGCGATGACGCCGGCGAGCGCCGCGCCGACAGCGGCGATCTGCAGGGGACGGAGCTTTTCGCCCAAGACGAAAACGCCCGCGGCGATGACCATCAGCGGATTGATGTAATAGCCAAGGCTTGCCTCCAGCACGCGCTCATTCGTGACGGCCCAGACATAGATCAGCCAGTTCACCGAAATGAAGACGGCGGAAATCCCGAGCATCATGACGACCTTCGGCGTCGCGAAGGCTTTGGCGACGTCGCTCCATTGCCGGCGCAAGGTCAGCACGAGCGCGCCGAAGGGCATCGACCAGACGATGCGGTGCGCGAGAATTTCCATCGCGCTGACGCTGGCGAGAAAGCGGAAATAAAGCGGAAAGAGGCCCCAGAGAAGATAAGCGCCAATGGCGCACGCCAGTCCGAGACGAACCGCTTTTTCTTCAGCAGTCCGCTCGGCCGGCATTGGGGTCATGATCGCGCGACGATCATTTTTCGGTTGATGAGAAGTTCCGCAATCTGCACCGCATTGAGCGCTGCGCCCTTGCGCAGGTTGTCAGAGACGCACCAGAACGACAGGCCGCTGTCGACCGTCGAGTCGACACGGATGCGGCTGACGTAAGTGGCGTGCTCGCCCACCGCTTCGATCGGCGTCACGTAGCCGCCATCCTCGCGCTTGTCGACGACGAGCAACCCCGGCGCCTCGCGCAGGATCTCGCGCGCCTCATCGTCGGAGATCGGCCGTTCGAACTCGACGTTGACCGCCTCGCTATGGCCGACAAACACCGGCACCCGCACGCAGGTGGCGGTCAGTTTGATCTTCGGATCGAGAATTTTTTTCGTCTCCGCCGACATCTTCCATTCTTCGCGGGTGAACCCGTCTTCCATGAAGGTGTCGATGTGCGGAATGACATTGAAGGCGATTTGTTTCGTGAACGCCGAGGGCGTCGGCGAGTCGTTCACGAAAATTCCCTTCGTCTGGTTGAACAGTTCGTCCATCGCCTCGCGGCCCGCGCCGGAGGTCGACTGATAGGTGGCGACGACGACGCGCTTGATAGTCGCTGCGTCATGCAGGGGCTTCAGCGCAACGACGAGCTGCGCCGTCGAGCAGTTGGGATTGGCGACGATGTTTTTCTTCCGCGCCCCGACGATTGCGCCGGCGTTCACCTCCGGCACGATCAGCGGAACGTCCGGGTCCATGCGGAAGTGCGAGGAATTGTCGATCACCATGGCGCCGGCGGCGGCCGCCTTCGGGGCCCATTCCTTCGCCACCGCCCCGCCAGCGGCGAACAGCACGATATCGACCTGCGCGAAGTCAAACGTTTCGAGATCGCGGCATTTCAGCGTGCGGTCGCCAAAGGAAACCTCGCGGCCGATCGACTGGCGCGAGGCAAGCGCAAACGCCTCGCGGACGGGAAACTGCCGCTCGTCGAGGATGGCCAGCATTTCCTGGCCGACAACGCCGGTTGCGCCGACAACGGCGACAGAAAATTCCATCGGAAACACCTCAAATTCAGGAGGGCGAGAAACGCCCGAACGCGCGCCCAGTCAAGGCCGCGAAGGCCTTTGGATCGCACCGCGTCAACACAAATGCAGGAGGCGCGGCGCGAAAGGCGGCGCAGGCCAACGCCAGCCGCTGTGAGCGCTGCGCGTTCTAGTTCGCGGACTCGCGCTTGACGAAGGTGACGGCGAACAGCGGGTCGCCGTCGAACAGATCTTTCGGCGGCTCGACGCCTTCGATCATCTTGAACGAACGGGGCGTGATCGAGCCCTCCATCCGGTAGCCTTTTTCCGCCATCTTGCCGCGGTGAAATTCGAGGGCGGCCGCGGTGAATTCGCGAGCCAGAATGGTGATGCGTTCAGGGTCTTTGGCCATGGAGCGTCTTCAATTCTTGATTTGATTTTTTCGCAGGGTTGCGCCGCAATATGACGGCGTCGCCCAAGCATGTCTACCGACGCATGACTATCCGGTGTGGGCAGGCGCGCAAAGATGTTTCCTCAGGGAATTTTTCACGAGCCGGGGAGCTGAAAACAGGGAGCGGGGGCGTGGCGACACGATTTGTGCTGTCAATCGACGGCGGCGGGGTGCGGGGCCTCGTGGCGGCGGTGC
>JBGTFV010000355.1:0-4049 GCA_041747095.1 Parvularculaceae bacterium | reverse complement strand
TCGGCGCGGTTTTCTTCGCGGCCGGCCAGCGACTGAAGATCGAAAACGCGCGCGGGGCCGCCCGGCGCGCAAAAGCGGCGACGCACTTCGACCGACTGGCGACGCGCCAACTCGCAGAAGAATTGACGGCCCGGCAATATGCGATCGCCCGGTCCATCGCAGCGACGGCAGGCGGAGCGCCCGAGGGGCCGCCAGCGGACTGGCTCACTGCGACCGTCGATCTCTGGCGCACCCGTCATGGCCCGGCGCTCGCGCGCTATGAGGCCGTCGCTGAAGAGCTGACGCTCGATGGCGATATGTCCGTGAGCCGACTTTCGCTCCTCAATCGCAAGCTGGCCGAGCTGGTTGAGCGGACGGCCTGACTGCCGCGCGAAAAACATCACGCGGCCGGAACCGGCTGAAAGTTTCGGCGCTCAATGCCGGAAATGCCTGACGCCGGTGAAAACCATGGCAACACCCGCTCCGTCAGCGGCGGCGATCACCTCGTCGTCGCGCACCGAACCGCCCGGCTGGATAACCGCCGTTGCGCCCGCTGCGACGGCGGCGAGCAGACCATCAGCGAACGGGAAAAAGGCATCGGAGGCGACGACCGATCCATTCGCAAGCGACGCCTGAAGGCCAGCGGCGGCAGCGGCGTCCGCTGCCTTTTGCGCAGCGATACGGCTCGAGTCGACGCGACTCATCTGCCCCGCCCCAATGCCGACGGTAGCGCAGTCCCTCGCATAGACGATAGCGTTTGACTTCACGTGCTTGGCGACGCGAAACGCAAATAAAAGATCGCGCAGCTCGGCGTCGCTCGGCGCCCGGCGGGTCACGACCTTAAGGTCAGACGCGGTAACGCGGCGCGCGTCGCGTGGCTGGACGAGGAAACCGCCCGCGAGCGGCCGAAGCTGGAGTGCGGCCTGTTCGGGGTTAGGCATAGCGCCGCTGATCAGCAGGCGGAGGTTTTTCTTTGTGCGCAAGATCGCTTCAGCGTCAGGCTCTGCGGCGGGCGCGATTACCACTTCTGAAAAGATCGCAGAAATCTTTTCGGCGGTGTCGGCGTCGAGCGGGCGGTTCATCGCGATGACCCCTCCGAACGCCGAGACGGGATCGCAAGCGAGCGCCCGCTCGTAAGCCGCCGCAAGCGTGCCCGCAAGCGCAACCCCGCAGGGGTTTGCGTGCTTGATGATCGCAATTGCCGGCCGATCCGGATCAAGATCGGCGACCAGTTCAAACGCCGCGTCGGTGTCATTGAGGTTGTTGTAAGAAAGCTCCTTGCCTTGCGTCTGACGGACGGTGGCGACGCCCGGTCGCTGGCTGCCATCGGCGTAAAAAGCCGCAGTCTGGTGCGGATTCTCGCCATAGCGCAGAACCTGCCGGCGCTCGCCGGCGAGAACGAAACGCGCCGGGAATTGCTCGCCGAGATCGGCGGCGAACCATTGCGCAATGGCGGCGTCATAGGCGGCGGTACGCGCATAGGCGGCGCCTGCAAGCCGTTGCCGCAAGGCGAGGCTCAACCCGCCCTCAGCCGCAATCTCGGCGATGGACTCGGCATACTGAGACGGGTCGGTCAGTACGCCTACGAAGGCGTGGTTCTTGGCTGCCGCCCTGATCATCGCCGGGCCGCCAATGTCGATATTCTCGATGCAATCGCCGCGCGCAGCGCCGGCTGCGACCGTCGCCTCGAACGGATAGAGATTGACGACAAGGAGATCGATCTGGCCGATGCCGTATGCGGCAAGATCGGCCTGGTGCCGAGGGTCATCGCGCAGCGCGAGCAACCCGCCATGGACGCCCGGGTGCAGCGTCTTGACCCTGCCGTCCATCATTTCGGGGAACAGCGTCAATTCGGAAACGTCGCGGACGGAAAATCCAAGCTGGCGCAAATGCGCCGCCGTGCCGCCGGTCGATACAAGCTCGGCCCCCGCCGCGATGAGCGCCCGCGCAAGCTCGGCAAGGCCCGTCTTGTCGGAAACGGAAATGAGCGCCCGCCGTATGGGTGCGGATGTGGACATGAGAAATCCTCTCGATGCGTGACGAGGTACGATGACGCCAGCCACTGCGGTCAGGCGTCAGGTCGCCCCAGCCAGAGCGCGACAGGCGCTCCAACGATCGAATTGACCTATACGTCCTTCGACCGTCCGCCAAGCGGCGTCTGGCGCGCCCCGTGGCCGGTCGCGCGATCCGGATTGTACTCGGGCACCAGATGGTGGACCGCCTCGTCGAGATCCGCCTCATTCGCATTCTGGGCCGCCCGGATAACGTCTGTCAGACGCGGATTAAGCAGCGGCAGGTCGATCATCGCCGGCGAAGCGAGCAGTACGCCGTCAGCGCCAGTCTTGAGCAGTTTGTCCGTATCAAGAAACACTTCTTCGAAGAGCTTCTCGCCCGGTCGAAGGCCCGTGAACCGGATTTCGATATCCTTGCCGGGAACGAGCCCCTGCGCCTCGATCATGCGCTTGGCGAGATCAAGAATGCGCACCGGGTCGCCCATATCGAGAACGAAGATGCGCCCGTCATGGGTGACGATGCCTTTTTCGGCCACATCAAGGCTAGCCGCCTGAAGGACAAGTTGCACCGCCTCGCGCGTCGTCATGAAGAAGCGCTGAATGTCGGGATGGGTGACGGTGATCGGTCCGCCCGCCGCAATCTGGCGCGTAAACAGCGGCGCGACGGATCCTGTCGAGCCCAGCACGTTCCCGAAGCGGACAGTTACGAAACGCGTCTGGTTCTGGGCGACGTCGAGCGCCTGTGTATAGAGTTCGGCAATGCGCTTTGTCGCGCCCATGAAGCTCGTCGGGTTGACCGCCTTGTCGGACGAAACAAAAACCACCGATTCCGCCTTCGCCTCGATCGCCGCGTCGAACACGAGCTTGGCGCCGTAAACGTTGGTCAATGCGCCAGCGCAGCGGTTCTGTTCAACGATCGGCACATGTTTGAACGCGGCTGCATGCAAGACAATTTCCGGCCGCACCTCGGCGAACAGCTTGCGCAGATATTCAACGCGGCAAACATCCGTGAGCGAAGTCAGAAGCGTCTTGCCGAACCCTGCCTCGCGCATCTCCATCTCAATCTGATAGAGATTGAATTCGGCGTTATCGACGAGCGCCAGCAGTTCCGGTTCAAACGTTGCAGCCTGTCGCGCGAGTTCCGATCCGATCGTGCCGCCGGCGCCGGTGATCAGGACGCGCTTGCCATTGATCAGCTTTCGCGCCGCGCGCTGATCAATACGGCGCGGCGGACGCGGCAGGAGTGCGGCCAGATCAGCATCGAATTCGCTGCGACGCGCCGAAACCGCGCGAGAAGACGCACTCGCCGCGTTAGGAGTGCGACGCCGCCGCGTGAACATCGAATGAAACATGAGCCGCCCTTTTCTGCCGCCGCCCTCACCATGAGGGTCCCCGATCCGGTAGCCGACGCGCGGAGCGACTTCAGCCGCCCTCAAGCCGCCTGAAACTCCACTTCAAAATAATATCCCGGGTGGATGACGGTTCCAACCCAGCGGGATGTATTACAATTTGCTCACACGAGACCGGCGCGCCGCTCAGACTTCCGCCGCTTTGGCCGCAGTAGACCGAGCGCTCGATCGACAGGCCGGGGTTATTGCAGCGAAAACGCCAGCCCTCCCTATTCGACAAGGCAATAATGACGGATCTGCCATCGCGGGCCATTGAGGCCTTGACGCTCGGATGCAAATGAAAGCGCAGCCGCCACGCGAGCGATAGTCCCGCAGGAGGCGCCACAAGGCGGTCCTCGCCCCGTAAGTCATCTCCGGATCGTGACAGAAAAAATCGCCGCAGATGACGCGAGGGCCCGTCCGCTTCGCCGAGCAACCGCTCGATCTCGAGGAGTTGTCCCATGTCGTCTTCGAGCCGCTGGTGAGCGAACATCGCAGCCTTCGCCAGCGCGGCGAGCGCCCCCGGCGGTTCCGTTGACAATGTCGAGTGGGCAGCCGGTTGACGGAGCGCGGCCGCCCATTCCGGCGACAGGCGCTTGCCGCTGCCGCAGTTGACGACCATCCGCGCGCGACCTGATGAGAAATGAAAGGCGCCGGCGCCGTGATAGGC
>JBGTFV010000354.1:0-4003 GCA_041747095.1 Parvularculaceae bacterium | reverse complement strand
TCCGGCAAGCCCCGCGCCGACGACGTGAATAACAGGATGGTGATGTCTCTGATCGATCATCGACCTCTCTTATATTCGGGGCGCCGGGGCCGCAATTCCCGGTCGGCGGGAAATGGTCGCCTCTAAACGTCGCGCGCAGCCGTTGCGCCTGACGCTTGTTCGGTTAACATTCGGGTGGGGCGTTTCGATGCGGCGGCCTTGCGGCTGTTCACCGGAACGACGGGTGAGCCGGCGATCAGAGCCGGCGGGGTTGAGTGCGGGGCAACTGGTCAAATGACATTCGCCATAGCGTCGGTAGCCGGAGAGTCGCTGAATTTTGGCGCTCGACGGATGGAAAGCATCATGCGCGTCGCCTGGTTGCCGGTGACGCTGCTCCTTATCCTGAATATGGCGACCGTTTTCGGATCGCTGTCGATCGCTGAAGGGCGTCTTATTACCTTCAGCGACCTGCCGGCGGGGGCGACTTTCCAGCAGGTGGAGATCGCCGCAGCGCAGGCGCGCGCGGTCGGCATTGACGCCGGGTCGGCGGCGATGCTGTTCTTGCAAGCGTTCTCTTTCGTAGCGAGCGCCTTTCTGATCGCAACCTTCATGGCCCCGCTCATCCGCCTCGCCGGATTGGGTGAGCGGCCTTTGCCGGGCGTATTTCGCGCGCCCTTTGGGCCCGATCAAATTCGCTATCTGTTGGCAGCCGCCTTCGGGGCGTTTGTAACTGTGGCGATCGTCGGCCTGCCGTTGCAGGCGACGGCCGCGTTCATTCTCTCGATCATCGTCGAGGCGTTATCGCGCACCTACGTCATCTTCCCTGACGCCAATAGTCTGCACACGATTGAACTGGCGAATGCCGAAAGCGTATTGCTCGAACGCGGCGAGCTTTGGGTTTATGATTACGGCCTCTGGGGCGTCGCGACAGTCGTGCTGTTCGCGATTTCGCTGGTCATTTTTATGCAGCATTTCCGGCCCGCAAATCGCGCGCGCCCGGCGGGGGTGGGAAATCTTCCCGCACGCGCGCTGATGACGGCAATTTTGCTGGCGGTCTATCTCGGTCTCATCGTCATTGTCGCCAGCGCTGTTCTGAATACGGGCCTGCCAGACCCCGCGAACATGGCGCAGGCTTTTTTGGGCCTTGGCGCGCTCGTCATGTTGTACGTCAATCTGCGGCTATTCCCCTATCAGGGGGTTGCAGTCTGCCGACGGTCGATGGCGTTTGCCGGAACCTTGCGCGTCACGCGCGGCTGGAACGTGTTGCGCCTGCTGGTGACGCTGTTGCTGTTGGGCGGCTTCATGCTGGCGATTCAGGCCCTTATCAATCTGCTGGCTTTCCCGGCCGCGCTCGCCGGTTTGCAGACCTTGTTCGAGGCGACAGCCGTCTACACAAAATTCTTCAATGATGGCGAACAAGCAGCCTGGGTGATGCCGTTTTTCGTGTGGATCTGGGCCGTATTGAAGATTCTCTACAACGTATTCTGGAGCTTCTTTACGTTCGGCGTGACGGCAGGCCTCCTCGGACGGCTTTATCGCGAGAGCGAAAACGCATAAATGCCCGATTTCTGCAAACGGCCCGCGACCTTTGGCGAGCAACTCTCGTACGGGGTTCACAATCGCGTGCCAATTTCCGAAGGTTCGGCGCATCTCAGCCGGGCCGCAGGCGAAGGTTATTGCGGGCGAGGGCGGGTCTGTCTAACCGTTTCGCCGGCCATGAAGGTTCTGCCATGTCGCGAGATTTTCCTGTTGGCGCATCCGTAACCGAGGCGGCTGACTTCGCACGACACCGCTGGGGAGCCATTATCCGCTTCGGCTGGGCGCCCGCCGTGATTTCCCTCTTCATCCTCGGTATTTTCGTCGCCGGCGTTATCGACATCGAAGCGGTGCAAAGCGCCGCTGCTGAGGACCGGGCGCTCGCGCCATTCGACGCCTTGCGCCTGCCGTTCTGGCAGTTCGCCCTTGCGGGCCTCGTTGTCTACGCGCTCGCATTTTTCTTTTGGGCCGGGGCGCTGACTTCCGTCCTGCGTCTCGTCGCGCTGGGCGAAGATCGGCCGGGCGCCTTCCATTTACGGATGGATGGCGCTGCAGCACGGGTCTATCTGGCCTGTTTGTTCACTGCCGGGGTCAGCATAGCCGTGTCGCTCGCGATCATGGCTGCGGTCGGTTTCGCGATGGGCGTCGATCCGGTGGCGGCTTTTGAGGAAATCATGCGAGTGGCCGCAGAGACAGAGCGGAGAGGCTCGGCGTCGCCCGAGGCGACCGGGCGACTGGCTGATGCGGCTGGCTTCCTTGTTCTCGGCGGTCTCGCAGCGGCAATCCCGTCGATCTACCTGGCGGTAAAATTCGCCCCTTTTGCGACTGCTGCGGCGTGCGAAGATCGTCTCGATTTCCGGGCCGCGTTCGCCATGACAACCGGGGCGTTCTGGCGCGTGCTGGGCGCGCTTGTCCTGATGACAGCGTTCCTTTTGCTTGCTGCGCTCATTTTCCAACTTGCGGCGGGGGTGCTCGATCTTGTCGCCGGAATGATGCGAAACCGCGGCGGCGCGGGCGCGGCGATCGGCGTGGCGCTCGGGATTGTACTCGCCTTGGCCAGCGTCATCTTCAACGCGTTCGTTTACAGCGCGCAGTTTGCCTTGAACGCCATCATCTATCGGCGCCTGAAGACCGGTCAGTAAGAGGCGATAAAATAGAACTGGCGATCGTGGCTGAGCGACCGCCGTTCAATCAATCGTGATAGGGGCCTTCCGGTTCCGGAAAGGCGAGCCGCCGGTCAAGATACGCTTCAGCAGCGGCAATGAACTCATCGATTTTGGTTTCAAAGAAATGATCCGCGCCCGGAATAACCTGAAATTCGACCTTGCGGCCTTTCTGCGTGCGCGTGCGATCAACCATGATCCGCGTCTCTTCTGGCGGGCAGATGCGATCCTCTGAGCCGTGCAGCACCACGCCCGACGACGGGCAGGGCGCAAGGAAGGTGAAATCGTAAAGGTTCGCCGAGGCGGACGCCGCGATAAATCCGGCAATTTCCGGCCGGCGCATCAACAGCTGCATGCCGATCCACGACCCGAATGAAAAGCCGGCGACCCATGCGAATGGGGCGTTCGGGTTGAGCTGTTGAAGGTAATCGAGCGCCGTCGCCGCATCGGCGAGTTCGCCTTGGCCCTGATCGTACTCGCCCTGGCTGCGCCCCACGCCCCGGAAATTGAATCGCAGGACGGAAAAGCCGCGCCGAGCAAAGATGTTGTAGATCTCATAGCAGGCGCGATTGTTCATCGTGCCCCCGAACAGGGGATGGGGGTGCAGCACCAGCGCAACCGGCGGGCTGTCGCCTTTGCCGCGTTGATAGCGGCCTTCAATGCGGCCTTCTGGTCCAGTAAAAATGACTTCGGGCATCGGGGCTCCTCGGAATAAAATCCCTAGGTTTATTGTCGGGATAACGCAGTTAGATGACGTGATCTTGCGGCAATCGCGACGGTATCGTTGGGAAGATAGTTGATCCCGGCGATCGGAATTGCTAAATCAAGACTGGCGGTTAACGAGCCAAGCGACGCGGATACCACAGATCGGTCTGGGGTCCGGGATTTTCAATCGCTTATGTGGCTTGAGTGCAACAAAACGGGCGGCTGCGTTAACTGAAGCGACGGAATCGATGAAACGGCAAACAATCAAACCGGGCGTGAAATGAAGCTGACCACAAAAGGACGCTATGCCGTGTCGGCCATGGCGGAATTGGCGGCGTTGGGGCGCGCCGGGCCGATGGCGCTTACCGAGATCGGAGAGCGTCAGGGTATTTCCGTCAGCTACCTTGAGCAATTGTTCGTCAAGCTGCGGCGGTCCGGTCTGGTTGAGAGCGCCCGCGGCGCGTCGGGCGGATATGTGCTTGCCCGCGCCGCCTCGGATATCCGGGTGGCGGATGTTGTCGCCGCCGTCGATGAAGAAATCCGCACGACCGCTTGCGAGCCCGGCGGCGCGGCGGGATGCCGCGGAGCCTCGGCGCGCTGCCTGACCCACGATCTGTGGG
>JBGTFV010000353.1:0-4185 GCA_041747095.1 Parvularculaceae bacterium | reverse complement strand
CGGGCCGAAGCGGCGGCGATGGCCGACATTCTTGCGACCGCCGACCTTTCCGGCCTCGTCGGTCTGAACATTCCCGCCCCCGACATCATGAATGTTGGCCGGCTGACGGTTCTGGCGCGGGCCTCGGCCGCTGAGGGAGATTTCACCGCGGCCATGGCGCAGATGGAAGAGGCGCTCGTCTTCGAGGAGGCGCTGAGCTACACCGAGCCGCCCTATTGGTATTACCCCGCCCGCCAGACGCTCGGCGCGCTTGCTTTGCAGGCCGGCCAGCCGGAACGGGCGAGCCAGCTCTTCATGGAAACGCTGGTCCGCCAGCCCAACAGCTCGGGCGCCCTCTATGGCCTCTCGGAGGCCTACCGCGCCATGGGCGATAAAAACGCCGCCAAATACGCGCGCGGCATGTTCCGCCAGTCTCTCAACACGAAGAAGGCGGATTTCTCGATCGACCGGATCTGACGCGGGCTCTCTCGCTCGCGTCCGCGCCGCCGTCGCGGTCATCCCCGGGCTTGTCCCGGGGATCCATCTTTCTGTCGACCTGCGCCGAAGTCGCGGATGCCCGGAACAAGTCCGGGCATGACCGGGGCGGCAATAAGAGGCGGCGACCATTGCACACATCTCGGGCGCAGCGCCTACGCATGCTGACCTTCTTGTGCTAGCGAATCATAGTCCGGTCGCCGTCGATCTGATAAATGGCATAGAAAGCACGCATAAGAATACTCGCCTTTATAATGCAAAGAAACTCCCCAACTATTTCTTCCACAAGAGCGTTCTTTGCTTCATTTCTTAAGCTATCTCTCAGGTCATTGATTCGATTGTACCTGTCCAGTCGGTCAATTTCAGAAATTTTTAGACTCTTTTTGTGCCTCAGGTATCTCTGCTCAATTATGAATACAATTTCAGAGAATATATATTCTTCTAATTCAACATCTCTGATTCTTATACCTAAATAGGTTTCAAACTCAAAACTTAATATGTCGAGTTCCAAATTTATTTGTTCGACTTCATTGCAATAATCTTTTATAGCCTCAAGAATCAATTGCTCAGAATTTAACTGATTATTTTTAATGCTACCCGCTTTGCGCAAAAGATCTTTGTTGACTGTTTCGTAGTCGCTGCATAACTTCTTGATTTTTTGATTTGGTTGATAACGAAAATCGTATATGTTTCCTGTTTTTTTATCTTTCGCCAGCAAAATTGCGCCTCGACCCTCTTCTCTCGCAATCTGTGTGAGTTTTGAACGTTGATCTCTTACAAATTCAAAAAACTCGCGCGCTTCACTTTCCGAGTATGGACCGTCTACTGTATTTACCCATGGATAATCATCGGGGCTGACATCTATCGGCTTCTGCTCTGGCCCACCGTCCCGTGGCTGCGGCTCTGGACCAACATCAACCGGCTGCGGAATCGATCTGATATCGTCCAAGTCCGGTGGCAGCCAGCCCGGGGCGATGAGTGGAACAATCCACATAAGGGGGTTGCCAAAGGTAACTTTTGCAGCATCTAACTTTACTGTTGCCATATTACGGCTGGCCATTTGATCAATCGCGAAAATAAAGTTCCGTAATTCGGTAGTAAGTTTTGGATCATTTGAATTCACGTTTTTAAAATTTTTTGAATAAACTCCACGTCCGACTTTTGCTTTCAGCGAAACGCTGACGGTTTTCCGGCTCTTCCGCTTGAAAGATAGCCAGCCGCCAAAACCCACGAATGCTATTAGCGCGCCCAAGCCGAAGAAAATACCATACCTTAAAAATATTTCGATACTCAATTCCATTGCGCTCGCCTCCCCCTCCCCAAAACTGGAAGTGAGGAGGCAATCATAGAAAAAATATGCAGTCAACGCCAAAAGTAATATGATAGAATATAAATACATAAAAATGAAACAAAAAGTTCATATTTATCATATATTAAAAATGTGTTCTTTGGAAAAATCGGCATTTAAAAAATGCAGCCAGATTATGCTTGAGTTGATCGCGGCTAAATGCCCGCCCTAATTTACCCTTCGGTGCGGCACTCAGCGCCGACGGAGCCCATCATTTGATCACATCCTCGTGAGATCGCCAGAAAAGTTATCCCCCACCCCCTGCGGCGGCCGCACCCTTCGCCTGTGACATTCGGAGTGAAGGCGGTGCAAAAGCAAAAGAGGTCGATCCAAAGTGTCCATTCGATCCATTGTGGATCGCGGCGCGCCCAAAGGCGGGAGCGGGGCCACTGGCGCTCGCGCGCGACGCGAAAAGTGGGCCGTTCAGCGATCGATGAGCGTCGCCATCCCTTCGTGCTTCGTGACGCGCTTGTCAGCGCTCCTCAGCATGAAGGGATTTCTCAGTGTCCGTCTGAAAACGCGCCTTCGCCCGTCGTGACGCGCCGCCCCCTTCATCCTGCGGGCCGCAAGGCGGCGTCGCGAAGGACGAAGGGGGACGGCGCCCTCAGGCTTAGGGCGAGAATTCAAACGGGCTCTGAGCGTGAAGGGACGAAGGGATCAAAACCACGACGGTCTTCACGACCGATCGCGATGAAGATTGGAGGCTCAGCGTTAATCGACTTCCTCGACCTCATCGACGGTGCGCGGGGCGCGCGCGTCGCGGTCGAGCCGGCGCATCGCCTTTTGCAGCTTCTCGAAGGCGCGGACTTCAATCTGGCGCACCCGCTCGCGGCTGACGCCGTAATGCTGCGACAGCTCTTCGAGGGTCGCCGGCTGATCCTTCAGGCGCCGTTCGGTCAGGATGTGCTGCTCGCGCTCGTTGAGCGTCGCCATCGCCTGATCAAGCAGCGTCATGCGCAGATCGTATTCGTCTTCGTTGGCGAGCTTGGTTTCGGCGTTGACAGCGTTCTCGTCGACCAGCCAGTCCTGCCATTCGCCGCCGCCTTCGGCGTCCTTGCCCATGGGCGCGTTCAGCGAGGCCTCGGCGCCCGCCATGCGGCGGTTCATCGAGATGACGTCGTCATTGGTGACGCCAAGCTTGGTGGCGATGTGCTCGATTTGCTCAGGACGCAGATCGCCGTCCTCGACGGCGTCGATCTGGCCCTTGATGCGGCGCAGGTTGAAGAACAACTTTTTTTGCGCGGCGGTGGTGCCAATTTTGACGAGGCTCCACGAGCGCAGGATATATTCCTGAATTGCCGCGCGGATCCACCACATGGCGTAAGTGGCGAGGCGAAACCCCTTGTCCGGGTCGAATCGCTTTACCGCCTGCATCAGGCCGACATTGCCCTCCGAGATCACCTCGCCGATGGGCAGGCCATAGCCGCGATACCCCATCGCAATCTTGGCGACGAGCCGCAAATGGCTGGTGATGAGCGCCTGCGCTGCGTCGGGGTCGCCATGCTCGGCGAAGCGCTTGGCGAGCATGAACTCTTCTTCTTTTTCGAGCATGGGAAATTTGCGGATTTCCGCGAGATAACGCGAAAGGCTGCCTTCCGGCGTCAGGGCGCCCGTGCTGACAAGATTTTTCGACATGGTCTCTCCGCTTCAGTTCCGATTCTCGCCGTCCGTCATTCAGCATTCTACGGGAACGCCGGGGCGAAACGAAGGCCGCCCAACCCCATCTCTCGGCAACATGATCTGACGCTCGCATTTTTGGTACGAGGGCGGGCGTATTGCGGATTTCTGGCGGCGCAGGTTCCTCTGCGCCGTTCAAAATATGAACACTGGGTAAGAATAATCGTCCCATTTCGTGACTTGGGGATAGCGCGGCTAAATCGCCGCCCCGTATTTCCTGTAATGAGGGCCCAACCCGTAACGACGGCCCTACAAGGCGCGCAGCGCGTTAACCAGCGCGGCGAAATCGGCGGGCGGCTCCGCCTCGAAATACAGCTCCTCGCTGGTACACGGATGGACAAAGCCGAGCACGCGCGCGTGCAGGGCCTGGCGGTGAAAGTCCTTCACAATCGCGCGCGCGAGGTCCGCTACCGGCTCGCCGGGCCGCAGCCCCGCAAGGCCGGGACCGCGCCCATAAACCGGATCGCCGATCAAGGGATGGCCGATATGGGCGAGATGCACCCGGATCTGGTGCGTACGACCCGTCTCCAACCGACACTCGAGTCGGGAAACGAGTGCGGGCGACGAGCACCAGTGTGGTGGCGAGCAGGCCAAGCCCGGCGACCTGGGCGATCAATTGATACATGTTGCCACCCTGCCATAACGGGGACGCGGCGATTAGAACACCGGCCGCCAAGGCGACCCGC
>JBGTFV010000352.1:0-1922 GCA_041747095.1 Parvularculaceae bacterium | reverse complement strand
CGACGGCGCCAAGGCCGGCGAAGCTATCCGCGCCATTGAACACGCATTGGCGCAGGCGCCCTGAGATAGACGCAACCTAAGAAGAATCTAGAGCAAGCCGCGCCGTGAATTTTGGCGCCCAGAGTCGACCTGCACGCGACTCGCGCAGGTCGATGGATAGGGTTGGGTCGGGCAAAATTTGCGTCGTTCAAGTCGACGTCTAACCGCCGACGCTCACGCTGCCGCCGGAGGATGTAGATTTAGATACTTTCGCCGGTTTGCCCGCAACGTTGATCGACCCGCCGCTGGACGCGTCGCCAGCGATTGCCTCGGAAGCAAAGATAGAAATGCTGGCCCCTGATGAAGCATCGGCCTCGACGTCCTTGCAGCGCAAATCCTTGGCTTTAATTGAAGCGCCGCTGGAAGCGTCGGCTGCCAGCGCGGTGCATGTCCCCGACGCAATGATGCTGGCGCCGCTGGAGGCGTCAATCTCGATTTCTTCGGCCTCGATATTACGCGCTTCGACGCTCGCGCCTGACGAGGCCTCGATGCCCTTGATCGAAGGCATGCTGACATCAACGCGAACCTCGCCGCTTTTCCATCCAAAACCGCCGGTTTTGCGGCGTATGCTGAGCGTATCGCCGTCGACCTCAATCATCAGCCGCTCAAACTCTTTCGCATCAGCTTCGGCGCGAATGGAATAATCGCCGCCTACGTTGACCTTGACCATTACCCCGGTAGCAGCGTCGATCTTGTTAAATCCGATAAGCGCGTAGTTGCGTTCTTCGGCGAATGCCGCTCCGCCGATTACGGCGAGAGCCGAAGCCATCGCGATTGCTCCGTGTGAAATGTAATAGGCGGCGTGCCTTGGATTTGCGCTCATATATTGCTTCCCTCGTTGTTTGCGGGCCTTTTATCGTCGGCGGGGGAAGCAAATGCGATACTGTTGCGACGGAACGAGCCTATGCCGCGATGGAGCAGCCCCGCCTTCATTCTGGCGGCAACGTTCCGACGCCATACAGTTTCCAAAAAGCGGCAATGCCGCTTTCGATCTGGGCGTCGATAGCGGCGTCGAGGTCCACTGGTAGCGCGCCGAGTAGCACCTGCGTATGAAGCGGCTCGGTGATAAGCGCGCCTAACTGCCAGATGGCGCGATCGGGGTCGGGGAGGCTGAGGAGCCCTCTCTTCTCAAGCCGCTGCAGCAGTGGCGCATAGGAGGCGGCCATAAATGCCGGGCCATGTTCGAGATAGGATATCCCGAGACTCGGTGTTCGTCCGGCCTCGAAAGAGGCTAGGCGGCGCAAGGCAATCGCTTCGTCGTCGAGAAGGGCGCGGACGAAGTGCCGGGCGATGGCGCGCACGAACGCCATCGGTGGCAGGCTGGCCTCGATTGCAGCTGCGTCGACCGGCAACACGCGCCTGCACGTCTCGGTAATCGCTGCGGCGAACAGTTCCTCTTTCGAGCGAAAGCGGTTGTAGACCGTGCGCTTTGAAACGCCGGCCAATAGCGCAATCGCATCCATGCTAGTTGCGTCGTACCCGCGGGCCAAAAAAGTCTTGCGCGCAGCGTCTATAATCGCCGCCTCTTTGGCGTCGGGCGCTAAAACGCCTACATCCTTTGGGGCGTCGAGAACAATTTCCGACGATGAAGGGGCAGCCGCCGCCATAAAGTCCAAACCTGCTAACTGTTCATATTTGCAGACAATATTGCGGATTGATACAGCGAATTGGTCCATCGAGAACCCGTGACGTATGCTGGCGCCGCATTTGTGTTCGTCAGGCGTGAAATCATCATTGACGATTCGTTAACGCCTGCTGGCGAACTGTGCCGTTTATGGCAACCCGCTCTCGTTCCCGGCGCGCCAGCTCACGGTCAACAGCACGCTCGCCGTGCTGTCCAATGCCGGACTGCAGATCACCAACGGCGCCGTGCTCGGCGGCGG
>JBGTFV010000351.1:0-7932 GCA_041747095.1 Parvularculaceae bacterium | reverse complement strand
CCCGCGCAATCGTATCCACGCTCTTCAACTCCCGCTCCATCCGCTCGCAAAACGCGGATGGTCAAACACTCCAAACGGGGGGTCAAAGTTGGACGCCGATAACCCCGCCTAAGGGGTCAAACTTGCACGCCGAAACACAGTCGTCGGTTAAACCGAGGTGGTGTAAAAACAGCTGCATCGCTATTGGCGCTGGATAGCTTGGCGGATGGGGTGGGATTCGAACCCACGGAACGCTTGCACGCTCGCCGGTTTTCAAGACCGGTGCCTTCAACCGCTCGGCCACCCATCCCGCGCGTCGATTTACGTTCAGCGCATGGAAATAACAAGCGTTAACCAATCTTTAAATTGCGCGCCTGATCACCGATGATGGCGATGAGTGAGGCCCCAACCACCATTTCGGCGCAATATTGTTAATACTCCGAAAGCGGAGCATCAGGATGCAGCTAAACGAGTTCCGAGTGTTTCGAACAGTGGCTATCTTGTGCTTTATGGCGGCGCTCAGCGCGTGCGCCACACGGACTGAGCCTGCTGCGCGCGGCGTTACTCCACATTACAAGATCGGCGCGCCGTACAAGGTCAATGGACGCATCTATACGCCCAGAGCGGACCCGGATTATGACGCCGTCGGCGTAGCGTCTTGGTATGGGCCCCAGTTTCACGGCAAGCCCACCGCTAATGGCGAAAGGTTCGATCGAAACCTTTTGTCTGCCGCCCATACTACACTTCCGCTGCCGTCATTGGTGGAAGTCCGAAATCTGGAAAATGGGCGGCGCACTATCGTCCGCGTAAATGATCGGGGGCCATTCGTCGGCGATCGCCTGATCGATTTATCCGAGGCTGCTGCGAAAGAGTTAGGCTTCCGCGAACAAGGTCTGGCTCGTGTTCGGGTTCGATACATCGGGCCGGCAGATATTCGGCAAGCTGCCGCGCAACCTAAAATCTCGCGAACGGCAGGTGGCAGCCGGACAGGGGGCAATGTGTTGCCAGTCGCCTCCGCTAATCACACCGACGAAGTGGCGCAGTTGATCGAGCGACACACAGCAACGTCGGAAAAATTCGAGCGCTGGATTGAACTTGCGCTTTTCGCCGCCGGAGAGGCGATTGATTCGGCGCCTGCAATTGGCGCAAATCTGGGTCCGGTAATTATTGTTTCGTCGCATGCGCAGGGAACGTCAACGTCCAGCCTCAGAATCGGTCCGTTTCGATCAGAAGCAGAAGCGTTGGCCGTCTTGGAGGCTTCCCGCGGCGCCGGATATCCCGGCGCGAAATTGATAGCGGTTGGCCATTCGGAGGCAATTGCACAATGCGTGGTCGTCTCCGCGCCATCGCTGAGTGTGTGTTGAAATGTAGTGACGACGGCGCTACCCCAGTTGGAACAGCGAGGTGATCGGCATGTCAAATAAATCGGCGTTCTCGGGTGCGGGCGCATTTTCGCGATTGCTTGCATGTGTGTTTCTGCTGATTGTCAGTAGCGCCGGTGCGGCGCGTGCAGAAATTGAAACGCCCGCGAACTTTGCTCTGATCATGGATCACGCAACAGGCGCCGTGCTTTACGAAAAGAACGCTGATATCGCCACGGCGCCTGCTTCAATGAGTAAATTGATGACCATCGCAATGGTCTTCGATCGATTGAAGAAGGGGCAGTTGAAGCTGACGGATGAGTTTTCCGTATCTGAGAAGGCTTGGCGCACGCAGGGCTCCAAGATGTGGGTTCGGGTCGATACCAAGATCAAAGTTGAAGACCTGCTTCGGGGGGTGATCGTACAGTCCGGGAATGATGCCTGCGTCGTCCTTGCCGAAAACATTTCGGGGACGGAGGAGGCGTTCGCGGATTTGATGAACCGGCAAGCGCGTGAGTGGGGTTTAACCAACTCGAATTTTGTCAACGCCTCCGGGTGGCCGCATCCTGGTCACAAAATGAGCATGCGTGACCTTGCAACACTCTCGCGACGCATCGTTATGGAGCATCCCGATCTCTATGAGATGTTCGCAGAGCGCTCTTTTACGTGGGAGAAGATCAAGCAACCGAACCGCAACCCATTGTTCGACCTCGTCCCGAATGCGGACGGCTTGAAAACCGGACACACTGAAGAAGCGGGCTACGGCCTCGTCGGGACCGCCGTGGCGAACGGACAACGACGGTATATCGTCGTGAACGGACTGACCTCGGAAAGAGAGCGCGCAACCGAGAGCGCGCGATTGATGCGGATCGCGTTCAACGATTTCACAAGCAAAACGCTATTCAGCAAGGGGGCGGTAGTCGGGGAGGCGGAGGTATTCGCAGGCGCGGCCCAAAGGGTTCAGTTGGTTACGGCGGAACCGATATCTCTCATACTTCACCGGTCTTCAGCGGAAGCGCTTAGGGCGCGGCTTATCTATCAGGGGCCAATTGAAGCGCCCGTTAAAGCTGGTCAGCAAATTGGCGTATTGAAAGTTGAGGCAGGCTCTGTCGACGCGCGCGAATATCCACTGTTCGCTGCAAGCGCGGTAAAGGAAGCGGGACCGGTTGGCCGACTTTCTCTCGCGGCCAGAAAAATACTGTTCAAATCGCCGGTACCCGAGCCAATTTCCTCGATTAGCGCTAACGTCAGCGAGGCTGACCCAGCGTCCGCACCGATTCGATAATGCCTACGCGCGGGCTCTTCGTTACTTTTGAGGGCGGCGACGGGACGGGAAAATCGACTCAGATATCGTTACTGGCAGAAAGTCTTGCTGCTGTTGGTCGACGCGTACTCTTAACGCGTGAGCCAGGTGGCGTGCCTGCAGCAGAAGCAATCAGAGACTTGATGGTAAGGGGAGATATTGATGCGTGGTCGCCAATATCTGAAGCCCTGATGATGTTCGCGGCACGCGCTGAGCATCTCCACAAAGTCATCAACCCGGCTCGTGATAGCGGCGCAATCGTTTTATGCGACCGCTTCTCTGATTCGACGATGGCGTATCAGGGTATCGCAGGCGGCGTTGGGTGCCTGACGATCGAGGCGCTTAACTCCATGGTTGTCGGCAACAATGGGCCTGATCTTACGTTCGTTCTTGATATTGACCCAATGGAAGGTCTGCTGCGCGCCCGCCTGCGCGCGGGCGGCGACAACCGTTTTGAAAGCAAGGGCATCACGTTTCATACAGCCGTCCGAGTGGCATTCCAGTCAATAGCGACGGCCAATCCTGAACGGTGCATACTGATTGATGCGGCCCAACCGGTGGCCGTCGTTCACAAGCTTATCGTCGAAACCGTCCAAAGGTGGCTGGCAGAGGCGGATACTTGTGGACACTGAAGCAACATTGCCATTGCCGCAGGAACGACCCAACTTTGTCGGGCCGGCTGATCTCGAGAGCGATCTAGCCACGCTTGTCGGAAACGAAACGGTCGCAGGCGGCTGGATAATTGAAGGCCCGGAAGGAATTGGAAAAACGACGCTAGCCTTTCGTCTTGCGCGATCACTTCTGTCGCATCCGGATGATCGACAGAACGGTCTCGCCGTCAGCGAACAGTCGCTCGTTTTCAAGCTGATTGCCGGTAATGCGCACCCGGATTTACGCGTCGCCGCGCGGGTCGACAAAAAGACGGGAAGGGGGCGCAGCGCCGACATTATTGTCGATACCATTCATGAGGAAGTGCTGCGTCTGCTTCAGCGGACCCCTGCAATGAATGACTGGCGCATCGTTATCATCGACGAAGCGGACGCTATGAATAAAAGTGCAGTCAACGCGTTGCTCAAAATACTGGAGGAACCGCCAGCGAAGTCAGTGCTGTTGCTTACTTCCGCAACTCCCGCAGCTATGCCGTCCACCATCCGGTCTCGCTGTAGACGCATTCGCCTGACGCCGCGACCACTCGACGAAATCAAATTTTTTTTAGCGGAAGAGCGCCGAGAGATAAAAGGTAACGCCGCCCATGCCATCGCTCTGGCGGCGCGCGGTCGACCAGGGCGCGCTGCAATTCTTGCGTCGCGTAGCGGCGCAAGCGCCGTCGAGTGCGTGCGTGAATTTCTTGAACGCGTCGGCGAGGGGCTGCCGTTGAGAGCATCAAGGGCTTTGATCGCGCCTCAGGACGATGAGTTATGGGAATTTTTCGTTGAACTGCTTCTTGAGCGTCTCGCGGAGAGGACTGTGGAATTAGCTCAATTGCCTATCCCTCGAGGCGGCGAAGTAGCTTTACTACTTTCGACATTTGATGAAGCCGGGCGTCTGCTTCGGCGCGGGGTGGAACTAAATTTGGACCGCGGGCAGCTCTTACTTGGCGTTGCGCGCGCCATTTGCCGTAACCGCCCTAGCGCCTCCGCGGCGCACAACTGATGACCGAATTACTGATCGACAGCCACGTGAATCTTCATTCGGAGCAATTTTCCGGCGAACTTGACGAGCTAATCCTGCGTGCAAGGCATGCGGGCGTCACGCGGATGCTGACGATCTCCGATAAATTGCAGTCTACAGAGGAAATTAGGAAAATCGTCGCGCAATATGACGGACTTTGGCGATCGGTTGGGGCGCACCCACATTACGCAACCGATCATACGTGGGTTTGCACAGGGGACATTGTTGCGTTGACGGAGGAACCTGATGTCATTGGTGTCGGCGAATGTGGGCTTGATTTCTACTATAATCATTCAATACGGAAAGATCAGGAGCAATTGTTTGCTGCTCACATAGAAGCGTCGCAGGAAACCGGGCTGCCGCTCATCGTACACACGCGAGATGCAGACGATGAGATGGAAGCAACGATTGCGCGGGCTATGTCAAAGCGCCCGTTTCCATTTCTCCTGCACTGCTTTACCGGCAGGGCCAAACTTGCTCAATCGGCCATTGAAATGGGTGGATATCTTTCATTCTCCGGAATAGTCACTTTCAAGAATGCAGAACAAGTTAGGGCTATTGCACAGTCAACGCCTATCAACCGTATACTGATTGAAACGGATTGTCCATATCTTGCGCCCATCCCACATCGCGGCAGGCGGAACGAGCCTTCTTTCTTGCCTCTTGTTGCCAACAAGCTGGCGGAGATTCATGGCGTGACCGTTTCCGAAATCGCGCGAGCAACAACGGCAAATTTCTTTCGGTTGTTTGCGCAAGCGAAAGATGACCTGAATCACGGTCATGGCGATATCATCGTAGAGAACGCACCCTCGGGATCGCCTCATGGATAGCGCCGATCGTACATTGCGCGCGTTTATCCTTGGCTGTGGGTCGTCTGGCGGCGTTCCCCGTCCTGGCGGTGCCGATGGATCCGGCGATTGGGGTGATTGCGACCCTAACGAGCCCCTAAACTATCGGACAAGATGTTCGCTGCTTGTCGAGCGCTCAAATGCGCTTGGGGAATTTCCGCGAAACGAAGTGACATCAGTATTGGTCGATACGTCGCCCGATTTTCGTCAGCAAGCGCTGCGGTCACGTTGTGCGCGCGTCGACGCCGTGCTTTTCACTCATAATCATGCGGATCAAACCCACGGAATAGATGACTTGCGAGCATTCGTGCAAGCGAATCAGCAGCGGATTGCCGCCTATGTTGATGAACGTACTGGTGGTGAAATTGCTACGAGATTTGCCTATTGCTTCAATCAGCGGGTGGGAAGTCCGTATCCTCCGCTTTTTGATCTGAAAACGATGCCGGACTATGGCGTTGCGTTTGATTTGGATGGCCCTTCAGGGGCGATACCTGCAATGGCATTCTTGCAGGGACATGGAGGCGTAGATTCGCTCGGATTTCGGTTTGGTCCAATCGCTTATTCAAGCGATGTGGTGACTTTGCCCGAACGGAGTTTCGAGCTTCTCATGGGTGTCAAGATATGGATTGTGGACGCGCTTCAAATGACGCCGCATCAAACCCATGCGCATTTGGACCTTACGCTAGATTGGATCGCTCGCGTTCGCCCCATGCGGGCGATACTGACTAATTTACATAAAACAATGGATTATGCGCAGCTAAAAGCCCGACTCCCAGAAGGTGTTGAGCCCGCCTTTGATGGGATGGTCGTCGAAGCCAAATTCTAGAAACGTTGGCTCGCCAGCGTAACCGCACTAAGATCAAATTTGCGACAATATAAATTGTGCGACAATAATGTGTGTGGTCGCGCTCGGCGGCTGGCCATCTGGCTCTGGACATAATTCATCCTGCCGGCTGCAAATTTTACTGGGTCGCGCGATTTCCCGGTCTGTAGTCCGCCGTCGCCTCCGCGAGAACCTGCTCAAGCGTCATTGGCGGTACGCGAAACTCTTCGGCCGCAAAAATTGGGGCCTGATCAGCGTAGTGCTTAGAGGCTCTATCGAGCGTAGCAGAGCCAAACTGGTGGATGGTACGAATGGAAACCTCGCCGTTTTTATCCCAGTCAGCATAAAGAACGTAGGTGTCCCCCCCGCTGGCAGCTAAGGCTCCTTCCGCAACATTGCCGGCAGTATAAATTGCCCGAAGCGTGTCCGGGCCACCATTTACAGGTAAGTCCACGTTACCTCTGCGTAGACGGTTGACATCGCCCCATCGAGGATCGAGGCGACCAAAGCCGGCTTGGAGCTCGGTTACGGTGTCGATGAGCGCTGAACGCATCGCCGCAGTCTCGGGTGGGCTATCCTGATAAATTCGACCAAAGACTTTCGTTCCCCAGGTGACGGCTAAAGCTGCTGAGCGGTCGTCGATACTCGTTGAACCGTCCCATGTCTCGAGTAACTCAATCGCTTTCGAAAGTGATGTGTCCTGGCGAACCTCTGGATCGTCTAGCAGCATTTGAATCGCTCGCCTCAACTGAGAGCTTTCGGCATATCTATTATCGAATTTGTATGAGACGAAATCATCAGCTGTGATCGATGAATTAGGTTGAAATAACTGCTGTAGCCGAATGCCTCTGTTCGTAATCGCCTTATCAATGCCGTATTCCCTGGGAAAATCTGAAGCACGCGGCGCATCGGTAGGAGATGTTGACTCGAATGGAGAATTGTTGGCGTTCACGACGTAGCCCGATGAAGGCTTGACGACATTTGGCGTTGAGCCGAACGGCCGGACGCCCTGCCAAACGAGGTGACTGCGATCACCCGGCTGGACCTGGGTCCAATCCCTCCCCGATTGGCGAATTGGGATGGAGCCGTTGTAGAAATAGGCGATTGTCCCCTCCCCGTCCGCATAGACGACGTTAAAGCTTGGTATCGCCTGTATTTCCATGGCTGCGCGCCATTGATTAAAGTTCCGCGCCTTATTCATCATTCGCCACTGTTCGATGGCCCGAATTTCTCCATCGCCGGCGAATGAAACTGCAACAACGCCATTCGGCGTTACAAATGCTGGGCCGTGTACGGAGCGTAGGATGCGTCGCGTTACTGGCAAGCTGAACGGCCCTGCCAATTTTACCCGAAACTGGGCTTTTGAAATGGCGAACGGTCGCCATTCGCCGTCGAACTTGTAAAATTTTGGATTTTTCTTGTTATCGACGTCGAGTGCAAAAACATCAACGAGGTCAGGCTTGTTGACCGTAAACGCCCAACCGAGGCGAGGGCTGGCTCCATGCAGGATCAGCGGCGAACCGGGAAACAGGCCACCGATCATATCCCATCCCTCCTCGCTCTTCAGTCGCGCCTCGTACCAAGCGACGGGCCCTTCGAAGGGCTGGTGCGAATTTACCATCAGGCGGGTATGCCCGTCTGCTGAACGCTCTGGCGCTACCGCCATCGCATTAGAACCAATGGCGAAGCCTGGCTGCTTTCTCAGGTATGCATTGAGGGATTGTTCGATTTCCGACACCAGAGCGTCATTCTGTTCGAACAGTGCGCCCAGGATTCCCTCAAGCCCATAAAAGAATGGCGTTCTCGCTGAGGCGCCCCCGAATCTTGGACCGCGTTGGGTCGGATTTTTCGCGGTCTGTCACGACAGCGGGCCGGATGCGCTGTCGCGATTTAGGAGCGTAATCGGCGGCAAATCGCCGATCGCGCTATGCGGTCTTACCTCGTTAT
>JBGTFV010000350.1:0-19083 GCA_041747095.1 Parvularculaceae bacterium | reverse complement strand
CGCCTCGCCCTCGTCTATGGGTTCCCCCGCTGAACGTGACAGAGGGAGCGCCGGACATCATGCGGGTCGGAACGCGATCGAGCGCCATGGCGCTCGCCCAGACGACGGAAGTCGCGCGCCTGTTGCGCGAGGCCCATCCGGGTCTCGATGTGACCGTCGAGCGCTTCCAGCCGACGGGCGACGTCGATCAGATATCGAAACTCGAACGCCATGGCGGCAAGGGCGGGGCGTTCGTCTCTGAGATCCGCGACGCCATGCGCGCGGGGGCGCTCGAATGCGCCATGCATTCGCTGAAAGACATGCCGGGCGACGAGGAAGCGCCGGGTCTCGTGATCGGCGCGTATCTCGCCCGCGACACGGCGGCGGACGCCCTTGTGTTGCGGCCCGGTCTTTCCACGGCCGAGGTGCTGGCGAGCGGCGCCGAGGGACTGAAGATCGGCACCAATGCGGTCAGGCGCGCAGCCTATCTGCGCCGGCTGTTCCCCAAGGCCGAGGTCATCCATTTTCGCGGCGCGGCGGATACGCGGCTCAAAAAGCTCGATGAGGGGATTGCCCAGCGGATGCCTGATGGGTCCGAGGTCGGTCCCGCCGACGCGCTGGTAATGGCCCGTTCGGGGCTGGAGCGGATCGGTCGCGGCGACCGGGTCGATCACGCCTTCACGCCGGATGAAATGCTGCCAGCCATCGGGCAGGGAATCGTCGCGGTGGAATGCCCGGCGGCGGCGTGGGAGACGCGCGCGCGCCTCGCCCTGATTGATGTCCTGCCCTCGCGCATCGCCGCAGAAGCCGAACGCGAGGCGCTGTGGATCTTGAATGGCCACTGCAATTCGCCGATCGCCGGGCACGCCTCGATTGAAGGGGATGCCCTGCGCTTCAAGGCCGCCGTCATCGATCTTTATACAGACGAAATTGTCGAGGTCGAACTGGTCGGAACGGTGGACCGCCCGCGCGAACTTGGCCGGGCGGTCGGCTTTGCGCTGCTCGACCGGGGCGCGGCGGCGATTATCGAGAAGACGCGGGTGTAGAGCGCCGCACATCCTGATCCGCGTTTGTCCTTCGTGACGCGATGCTGCGCATCGCTCCTCAGGACGAAGGAGACATAAATCAGTCTTCACCCTGAGGAGGGCCGACAGGCCCGTCACGAAGGGCGAAGGCAGTGTCGCTCCTTGGCGAAGAAATGCGCCAGTCGCCGTCAGGCATTCTTGCGGTTGGCGATCAGATCGTCAACGACGGAAGGATCGGCGAGCGTGGAGGTGTCGCCAAGCGCTCCGAAATCGTTTTCGGCTATCTTGCGCAAAATCCGCCGCATGATCTTGCCGGAGCGCGTCTTGGGCAGTCCCGGTGCGAACTGAATAACGTCGGGCCGGGCGATGCCGCCGATTTCCTCGCGCACCCAGTCGCGCAATTCGGCGGCCAGCTTTTCGCCGGGCGCCTCGCCCGCCATCAGCGTCACATAGGCGTACACGCCCTGTCCCTTGAGGTCGTGCGGATAGCCGACGACGGCCGCCTCGGCGACCTTTTCATGGGCGACGAGCGCGCTTTCGATTTCGGCCGTACCGAGACGATGCCCGGAGACATTCAGGACGTCGTCGACCCGGCCGGTGATCCACCAATAGCCGTCTTCGTCGCGCCGCGCGCCGTCGCCCGTGAAATACTTGCCTTTGTAGGTCGTAAAGTACGTGTCGATGAAGCGCTGATGGTCGCCATATACCGTGCGCATCTGGCCGGGCCATGAGTCGACGAGCACGAGATTGCCGCTCGCCGCCCCCTCGATCGTCGCGCCTTCGGCGTCGACGAGTTCGGGGCGTACGCCGAACAACGGCTGCGTCGCCGATCCCGGCTTCAGCGTTGTCGCCCCCGGCAGGGGCGCGATGAGCGCGCCGCCTGTCTCGGTCTGCCACCAGGTGTCAACGATGGGGAGCTTTCCGCCGCCAACGACGCGATGATACCAGAGCCAGGCCTCCGGATTGATTGGTTCCCCAACGGTTCCCAGAAGGCGCAGCGACGATAGATCATACTTTTTCACAGGCCCGTCGCCTTCGCGCATCAGGGCGCGCAGCGCCGTCGGCGCGGTATAGAAGATGTTGACCTTGTGATGTTCGCAGACTTGCCAGAAGCGCGAGGCGTCCGGCCACGTCGGCACGCCCTCGAACATCAGCGTCGTTGCGCCGTTGGCGAGCGGTCCATAGACGATGTAGGTGTGTCCCGTCACCCAGCCTACGTCCGCCGTGCACCAGAAAATTTCGCCCGGGCGATAGTCGAACACCACCTCGTGGGTAAAGGCTGCGTAGACAAGATAGCCGCCCGTCGTGTGCAGCACGCCCTTCGGTTTGCCCGTCGATCCTGACGTATAAAGAATGAACAGCGGATCCTCGGCCCCCACGGGTTCGGCCGGGCAGTCGGGCGAGACGTCTTCGCGCGCTTCGTCCCACCACAGGTCTCGCCCGTGGACGAAGTCAATGGCGCCGCCGGTCCGCCGCACCACCAGCACCAGATGGACGTCCGGCTGATGGCTGAGCGCTTCATCGACATTCGCCTTCATCGGAATTCGCTTGCCGCCGCGCACGCCCTCGTCGGCGGTGATCACGGCCTTGGCGCCGCAATCAGCGATGCGGCTTGCGAGCGCGTCCGCCGAGAAACCGCCGAACACGACCGAATGCACGGCTCCAATGCGCGCGCAGGCGAGCATGGCCACCGCCGCCTCCGGGATCATCGGCATATAGATGACGACGCGGTCGCCGCGATTGACGCCGCGCGCTTTCAGGATGTTCGCCATCCGGCAAACATCGGCGTGAAGCTCAGCGTAGGAGATATGTCGCGTCTCGCCCGCAGCGTCTCCTTGCCAGATGATCGCCGTGTCATTCCCGCGGGTATCAAGGTGGCGGTCGACGCAATTATGGCAGGCGTTCAAGAGGCCGTCTTCATACCAACGAATGCGGAAATCCGCCGGATCGAACGACACGTCCTTCACCTTCGAGAAAGGCCGAGCCCAGTCCAGTCTTTGACCGACCGCCGCCCAGAACGTCTCAGGATCGTCTATCGATTGCTGATAATCTCTGGCGTAACGCGCTTCATCGTAACGCGCTCGGGCGATCCACTCGGTGGGCGGCGGGAAGGCGTCAGGCATGTAGTCGTCCTCTTGAAGATTTATCAGGCAACGACGACGCGCGGCCTTAACGCCGCGCGCGCCACATGCATGGTAATGAACTTGTCGCCGGTTTCAAAATACCGCGCGTTGCGTTCTGGCGAACCCGTAATCAGCGAACCGCGTACAACGCGCAAGGCTCAAGTTTTTCGGCCGTTGGAGCGAGACCGGCATAATCCAGATGGCGTTCGCGCGGCGCAAAGACGGCCGACGCCAAAGCGAATGCTTCGCTTGCGTAAATGCGTCCCGGCGTCGTGATCGGCTTGTTGGCGGTTATGACAAAGGCGGCCGCAAGGTCGGCTTTGCGGCTGACGACGCCGACATCGAGGTAGATGCGGGCCGATTGCGGCCACGCGCTGCTCGCCAAGTTTCTCGCGGCGGCCCATGCGTCGTCGACGCGGTCGAAAACTGCCATATCGATGTCATCGGCTGGCGCGTTTTCCTGGAATTTCAAATTCAGGTCACGGGCAATCTGCGCGCGCGCTTCGCGAGGGGCTGCGACAGCCAGCGCAAAAGCGATGCGCTCCGCTTCCCCCGTCATCCTCGCGATGTCGTTCCGCACTGGAGGCCAGTCGTCTTCAACGACGATGGCTGACAGACCCGCGCTGCGCCACAAGTTCGCATTATAGGCGCTGACGGACGAGTCGCCGTGTTGTTGACGGCGCGCCCCGAAGATACCGATGGCGTTGGCCGTCAGTTGTCCCGCGTGTCGGACCGCGCGGCCCATGGCGCATGCCGCGCCAAGCCTGAACGCCGCCTCACAAGGGACGGTAGAGCGATTCCACTCAACTGACTGGGCGGCGCGCACGCAATCGGCAAACCGGCGCTCCCATTCGTCGCCATAACCCTCGATCGACGATTTGAGGAATGCTTCCAGCGGCAAGGGCAGATGCACGTGAAGGCGTATGTCGGCTTCTAGGGCCGCCTCCGCGATCACGATGTCGGCGCCGCAGGCAAGCGCGCCAAAGGCGGCGCTGACGCGGCGCGTACGGAAAATTTTGTCTGCTTCCTGCCGGATGCGCATCAGAGCGGCGGCTGAATTAAATCCGTCCGTGGCGAGTGGGCCGGAAAAGAACAGTACGTCCGGTTGGGGCGCGTGCGCCTCGATCCAAGCGGCGTCAATGCCAGCAGCTTTGCCCAGTCGCCTCAGTTGCCGGCGCGTGGCTGATTTTTTTCCGAGCGTCACGTCATGGGCTGCGAGCGCGGCGCGCAAGAGCCTTGCCGCATCGTCCCGCTTGCCTGCGATGAGAGCGCATTCGGCGCGCGTCGCGCGCACCCAGTAGGTTTCTTCTTCGACGTCGAGATCGGCGCTTTCCTTTTCAACCTCCGCTTCCGCAGCGGACGCCAGCGCCATAGCCCGCTCGCGATCGCCAAGAATGGCGTAGCATGCGGCGGCGTTAATGGCCGCGTAGTAACCGCCTGCTTCGCGAAAAGCGTTCTCATAGTCGGTTGCAGCCTCGGCGAGCAGTTCGGGAAGGGGCGCATCTTCGGAGCCCGTGTACGCCAGATCGCGCAGCAGTCGCGGTCGCAGGCAAAGGATCTCTGCGCCCTTGCGGGACTCATTCAGTTTCCAGTCGTTGAAGATTTGCAAAGCCTCGGTCGTGGCGCCCGCCCGCGCTGTCGCCAGAACGGCGCGATGCTGGAAGCGCAAATCCTTTGGCGCCCGCTTGACGCCCTCAAGGGCAAGATCGAGCGCTTCCTGATTGAGACCGTGATCGAGCAGCACGTCGATTTCCCACAGGCGGTCATGCTCTGGGGATTCCGGATCCATCACCCGGTCGCGCGCACTTAGGTGACGCAGGCGGTTGCGATTGCGGACGATTAGCTCGCCGTTCTTGGTGCTGAAGATCATGCCTGAGCGCTGCCAGATCGACAGGATGCGATTGACGTATTCACGCGCTACGCCAAGCATCTGGGCGAGTTGCGTTTGCGGAATCGGTCCCAGATTGGCGGTTGGCCGCCAATCGTCGCGATTATTGAGATCGGCGAGGTCGTCAAGCAACCGCGCCAGACGCACTTCGAGCGGCGTCGTCAGCGCCCGCGCATGCTGTGCCATCAGGTTTGTCAGCCGTTCGCGGAGTTCAAGCGCAATCGCGGTGGTAAGGGTTTCCGATCGGTCTCTGATCCTCGCCACGGCCGCGACGGGAATGGCGATGGTCGCAACGTGTGTGACGGCGCGCAGGCGCGGCGGCGCCGTCGGTTTGTGTTCTGGCCGATGCCGGCCCAAGAGTTCGGGTGAAGAAATGCCCGTAACTGCGCCGCGGCCATGGAGTCCGCACATGATGAGCGCGCCATCAGGACCAGCGTAAAGTTCCGCCACAGCGCCAGACTCGATCAGATAGAGTTCCGAGCCTTTGCCCTTGGCGGGCGACGCGAGCCGGCCGCGCTCAATCACATATCGGCGCGCGCTGCGAACAAGCTCGCCAATATCGTCGTTGCTTTCGCGCGCAAACAGCCGCGTCGATTTGATCATGCTCGCGACATAGGCCCGCTCGGCGTCGCTCGTTAACTGCATCGACGGCTCCCCTGAAACGCATGCGCTGCGTCAGCGCCGCACGGGTGCGAGCTATGGTTGTAGCGCCAATAAGGGCTGCTCGCCACTCTGTCCGAAAACCGACACTTACCAACAGGCGTTCAGGCGGCGGGAGCCCGCTGTCCGCGCCGGGGCGCCGCGGTCTCACGGGCGATCTCGGGCGCGAGACCTCGGTCGGTTCCGAAGGCTTGGTCCCAGAAGCGGAAATAGAGCCCGTAATTCGCGCTGTAATTCGTGTGGTGAACGTTGTGATGGCTAGCCGAGATCAGCAATTTGCCAACCGGTCCTTCAGTTACGAAGCGAGGAAGGATTTCCCAGCCCGCATGGTTCGCCACGCTGCAATAGGTCATGAAGATCAGCAAGAACATTACCGCGCCGACGTGGATCGGAATGAAAAACGCGACCACTGGCAGGAGCCAGGCAGAGATGATCGCTTCCCATGGATGGAACGAGAAAGCCGCCCAGGGGGTCGGCTGGCGCGACCGATGGTGGGTCAGGTGCATCGCCTTGAAGAGTTTTGGGTGGTGCATCCAGCGATGCGTCCAATAGAAATAGGCGTCGTGTATCAACAGATAAATAAGTATGCTGACTGGCACATAGGCCCATCCCGCCAGCCCGTCGATTGACGAATAAATCGCGGTCCCGCCGCCTTTCCACGCCTCCAGCACATAGGCGCCGGGGAGGGCGTAGATTGCTGAGGAGGCGAGCGACATCAGCACTTCATGGCGAACGATGTCAGCGCTCGGCTTTTGGGGGGCGAGGCGGCGCGCCGAAACTTTCGAGGCGGGGCGCACCCAGAGCAGCCAGTAAAATATACCGGCCACGACGAAATAGCGCGCCCAGATAATGGCTGTCAGTTGGCCATAGGTCTCAATGAAAGCGCCGAATGTCACATTCGCCCCGCGGCAGTTTCCAAATCAGGGATCATCGCCTAAGACGGTCGAGAAGTCTTGTCCATGTGGCGGCCCCTTTGAACACCTTGCCTGTCGTCGATGTCGCAATTGCCGGCGGGGGCCTTTCGGGCGCCCTCATAGCGTTGAGGTTGCGCCAGCGCCGCCCGGACATATCCTTGGCGATGGTTGACCGTCAGGAGACCATTGGCGGCAATCATACATGGTCGTTCCATGAGACGGATATTTCCCCCACGGCGCTCGAGTGGGTCTCGCCGCTGATCAGCTATCGGTGGGACTCCCAATCAGTGCTTTTTCCGACACATTCCCGAACCTTCCGCCAGACTTACCTGTCAATCCTTTCTGAGCGGCTGCACGCAGTCGCTGGGCCCATCCTCGGCTCATCCGTCTATCCGGGCCGGGAGATCGTCGCGCTCGATCAGGGGTCGATTACGCTGGCGGGCGGCGAGACGATCCGCGCCAAGGCCGTGATCGACGCCCGGGGCGACCAGCGCAGCAGCCGCATCGTTCTCGGCTTCCAAAAGTTCGTCGGGCAGGAACTGCGCTTTGCCGAACCCCATGGCCTTGCCGGACCGATCATCATGGACGCTACCGTTCCGCAGGAAGACGGCTATCGCTTCATCTATGTGCTGCCCTTCGATGATCGCACGGCGCTCGTCGAAGACACCCGCTACGCCGATGGCGCAGCCCTTGTGCAAGACGACCTGCGCCGGGGCGTTCAGGCTTACTGCGCCGATCGCGGCTGGAAGATCGAAGCGTTGCTACGAGAGGAAGAGGGCGTTTTGCCGATTGCGCTTGCCGGCGATATTGAGGCGTTTTTAGACGAAGGCCCCGCCGGCGTTGCCCGCGCCGGTATGCGGGCGGGGTTGTTTCATCCGCTGACCGGGTATTCCCTTCCTGACGCAGTTGCGCTCGCCGACGCCATCAGCGCTGAACGCGACCTGTCGGGCGCCTCGCTTCATCGCCTGACGCGGGACCACGCGGTGGCGCGGTGGCGCGAGCGCGGATTTTATCGCATGTTATGCCGGTTTCTTTTCGACGCGGCCGAGCCGCACGAACGGTATAAGGTGCTCCAGCGCTTTTACCGGTTGTCGCAACCATTGATCGAAAGGTTCTACGCGGGCGTATCGCCTTTGCGCGATCAGGCGCGCATCCTCGTTGGCAAGCCGCCCGTGCCTGTAAGCAGGGCGATCGGCTGTCTCGACGAGGCTCGATGGCGCAGGTCGCTGGTTTAAAGGCTTCACAGGGAGAGTTCATGACGACGGCGGCGGTAATTGGTTCTGGATTCGGCGGATTAGCGTTGGCGATACGGCTGCAGTCAGCCGGAATAGCGACGACCTTGCTCGAACGGCGCGACCGGCCGGGCGGCCGAGCCTATGTTTACGAACAGGACGGGTTCACCTTTGATGCCGGGCCGACGGTCATCACCGATCCGACCGCGCTTTATGAGTTGTTCGAACTTTCGGGCCGCAAGCTGTCGGATTATGTCGAACTGCTGAACGTCGATCCATTTTACAGGCTGCACTGGGAAGACGGCTATTCGTTTGACTATTGCAGTGACGAAGCCTCGCTTCTCGATCAGATACGAAAGAAAAACCCCGCCGATGCGGACGGCTACGTTCGCTTCCACAAATATGCCGAGGAAGTCTTTCACGAAGGCTACGAGAAACTCGGCGCTGTGCCATTTCTCAGTTTCTGGTCGATGATTCGCGCAGCGCCGCAGCTTGCAATGCTGCAAAGCTATCGCAGCGTATATGACCGGTTGTCGGACTTCGTTCGCGATCCGCAACTGCGGCAGGCGTTCTCGTTTCACACATTGCTGGTCGGCGGCGACCCCTTCAAGACTTCCGCAATTTACGCGCTCATCCACGCGCTGGAGAGAAAATGGGGCGTTTGGTTTCCGCGCGGCGGCACTGGCGCGCTGATTGCGGGCATGGTCAAGCTGTTCGAAGACCTTGGCGGCACATTCCGTCTCAACGCGGACGTTTCCGAGATTACGGTCGAGTCGGGGTCAGTGCGCGAGGTGATCTGCGCTGATGGATGGCGCGGGCGCTTCGATGCGGTCGCCTCCAACGCCGATATCGTCCACACGTACGAGAAATTGCTTGGACGTTCGCCGCGCGGGGTCGACATGGCGCGACGTCTAAAAGGCAAGCGCTTCTCCAATTCGCTTTTCGTCGCGTATTTTGGATTGAAAAAGAAACACCCTCAGCTTGCGCACCATTCAATCCTGTTCGGGCCGCGTTATCGGGAGTTGATATCGGATATCTTCTCCGGGCCCGATCTCCCTGAAGATTTCTCGCTGTATCTGCACCGGCCAACGGCCACCGATCCAGCGCTCGCGCCGGAAGGGTGCGATGCGTTCTACGTCCTCTCGCCCGTGCCGAACCGCGGCAAGGCCGATATTGACTGGGCGGTTGAAGGTCCGAAATACGCCCAACGCATCTACAAATATCTCGAAGAGCGCTACATCCCTGGCCTGTCGGAGGACCTCGTTACGCAGCGTATCTTTACGCCTGCGGACTTCACGACGGAGTTGAACGCCCATCTTGGCTCCGCGTTTTCGATCGAGCCAATCCTTACCCAGTCGGCTTATTTCCGCGTGCACAACCGCGACGATCAGATTCCCAATCTTTACTTCGTCGGTGCAGGGACGCATCCGGGAGCCGGAATTCCCGGCGTTGTCGGCTCAGCCAAAGCGACGGCAAGCCTTATGCTTGAGGACCTGGCGGCGGCTTACCGGCCGCAAGCTGCTGAATAGCGTGGCGGGCCTCGCGCAGCCGTTGAGCCGCGAGGCTCTGTCTGCCTACAGCGAGGCGACGATTGCGGGCGGCTCAAAAAGTTTTGCGCTCGCATCGCTGTTCTTTGAATCGGAAATGCGCCGCGACGCGCAGATGCTTTATGCGTGGTGCCGTCGCTGCGACGACGTGATCGACGGTCAACATTTGGGCGGAGACGCGCCGGACGCGCTGATGACGAGCGATCAGCGTCGGCGACTGCTAGAGGAGCTTCGCCAACTGACGGCGCGAAGCCTTGCGGGCGAACCTACTGGCGATCCTGCCTTCGACTCGTTTGCCGAAGTCGCTGCGCGTCACCAACTGCCCGCTCAGTATGCAAACGACCTGCTTGATGGATTCGAATTCGATATAGATGCCGCGACTTACGCAACTCTCGGCGATACGCTGCGCTATTGTTACGGCGTCGCGGGCGTCGTCGGCGTCATGATGGCGATAGTGATGGGGGTTGACCGTCACGACGAGGAGACCCTTGATCGAGCGTGCGATCTTGGGCTTGCCTTCCAACTCACCAATATCTGCCGGGATGTCATTGACGACGCGCGCGCCGGTCGGATTTATCTCCCGCTAGATCTTCTCGCGCGTGAAGGCGCGCCGGTTGATCCAGCAGGGCTATTCGATCCGGCCCAGCGGGAGAAGGTTTGGCGTTGCGCCGTGCAGGTGCTGGATGTGGCTGAGGCTTATTACGCTTCCGCGACGGATGGGGTGCGCCGCCTGCCGCCGCGTGCGGCGGCCGCTATCGCCGCAGCGCGCAATGTCTATCGCGACATTGGCAGAAGAATTCGTGAAGGCGGGCCGTCCGCGTGGGACCAGCGCATCACGACGTCGGGGCGGCGCAAAATGGCGCTCGCCTCGCTCGGTTGCGTCACCGGCATTTCAGCTTCAGTTGCGCTGAAGAGCAAACCTGCCGCCCCCCGGGCGGGACTATGGAGCCGCTCGGCGCTTACGACGCCTGCGTCGTAATTCCGGCGCCGGCCGCGCGGCGTTTGACGCCCTCGGTTTCCTGCAGCATCCGCTTCAATCGTTGTGGAGAGGGGGCAAAGATGAACCCGAACGAGACGCACCCCTCTTTTGACTCAACCGCATGGTGGAGCCGGTGCGCCTGAACGACCCGCGCGAGATATCCCTTTTTGGGGCGTAGGCCTGAGTCAATGCGACGATGCACGAGCACGTCATGAAAGAAGAAATAAATTGCGCCGTAGAGGAAAATCCCGACGCCCGCCGCCAAGGCAGGCGGCCAATGGTTCACGCCGATATAGATTAGCGCAATGGACGGCAGCGAGAATATGACGGCGAACCAGTCGTTGCGCTCGAATGCGCCAGTACGCGGCTCGTGGTGTGAGCGATGCAGCGACCAAAGCCAGCCATGCATCACATAGCGATGCGTGATCCACGCAACGGCTTCCATGATAAGTACCAGCGCCGCGGCGATGGCGATAAACGACAGGATTCCCATACTCACAGCCTAGCAAATTCCGCCATTGCCGACGATGCGACGTTTACGAGCGATCGCCCCAAAAGGATGACCGGCAACCCTACCCCTCATGCGTTGGCGCTGAGCGCCCGCGCCCCTGCAATATGGGCGACAGCTAGCAGCGCCAAGCCCATCGCCACCAAAAGTCCCGTTGGCGCAAGCGCCGCTTCGGCGCCGCCGCCCGCCCAAAGGGCTGCTCCAAAGGCGTCAATCCCGAGCCCGTTTGGGGTCCAGTCGCCAATCGCAGCAATCTGGGGCGGCATGAGGAATTTCGGCGCCATCGAACCGCCAATGGCCGCCAGGATAAGCGCGACGACCGTGCCGACAGCGTGGGCCTGCGCCCGCGAGCGGCACAGCGTTGTGATCGCGAGGGTCAACCCGGCCGCGCCGATGGCTGCTCCGATGCTTGCGAGCGCCAGCGCCAGCGGCGCATAGCCAAGATCGACCCCAAAAATAACCGCTGCCGCGACGAGTATGACGCCAATTTGCGCCACTCCCTGCAACGCTATGAATATGAATCGCGCGTCGATCAGCGGATGGATCCCTGAGGGCGAGGCGGCGATGCGCTCGATTACGCCCGCGTCGCGTTCTTCATGCAGCGCTAATGCCGTTTGAAATCCCGACAGGATCAGGAACAGCATCGCGACCCCAGCCGCATAATAGGCGGCCATGGGCGCATCAACATTGACAGGGTTGACGAAAACGCGCGCGGCGGCCTCTTCCGACGCTGCGTCCGGGGCCAATCGCGCCAACGCGCTCTCAAGCACAACTGCCGGGGCCTCGCGCGTGGCTTCGGCGAAAATCTGGAAACGCGGCGCAGCAGTTTGATCCGGTCGCAGGATTGCAAGTCCTGCCGCGACCCGTCCTGAGCGAACTTCGTCCTCGAGACCCTCGACCGTCGGTACGCGCGTGACCCCGGCGATTTGCGGCGACTGCTGGAGGCCGAGCGCTAGAGCTTCAGCGACGGGGTCGGCGTCAACGTACAGCGCAATGCGGACGGAAAAATCGCCGCCCGCAGCCGAGGCGAAGACCGCCGCAAAGATCGCGTAAATGAATACCGGCAGCAGAAATGTCAGCGCGAACGCGGCGCGGTCGCGCCACAGTCCCAACGTCATGGCCCATAGCATTGCCCGTCTCATGGTCGTGGCTGGTCGGAGGGCTCCGCCGCAAGGCGCGCTGCGATGGCGTCTGCAAGTGTCGGGGCATGCGCCTCGATCAACACGACCTCCGCGCCGCTCGTGGTCAGTTTCGCGGCGAGTTCGGCAATTTCTGCATGTGAGGCGGCGCGTCCGCGCCAGACCCCCGGGCCATGCTCGCGATATCCGGACCCTTCCAGAAGCGTCCCGTCAGCCGTCCGCATTTCGATGCGAACAGCGAGCCCGCCGGGGCTCCATTCTTCTTTCAGCGTGGCTGGCGATGCGGTCTGAATGAGCCGCCCGCCTGACATGATGGCGATCTGATCCGCGATTTGATCCGCCTGCGCCAGGTCATGCGTCGTCAGCAATATGGCGAACCCTTCGGCGCGCAGGGACAGGCACACCTCGGCTATGCATTCATTGGCCTGCGGATCGAGCGCCGCCCCCGGTTCGTCAAGAATAACGAGCGCCGGGCGATGAACCATCGCTGATGCGATATTGATGCGCTGCCGGACGCCTCCAGACAATCTTCCCGCGCGGAGATCTGCGAAGGCTTCAAGCTGCATCAGCGACAACGCCTGCCGGGCCGCCTTACGGGCATCTGGCGTCTTCATGCCCCACTGTCGCGCGAAGAAGACCACATTCTCGAACGCCGTCAGTCGATCAAGGAGGGCAGGGCGCTGGGGCGCTACGCCTAGACACCGGCGGGCCTGCGGATCGCGCCAACGCGCGCCGGCCAGGTCGATCTCGCCGGCGGCGACCGGCAGTCGATCGCAGATAGCCTTGAGGAGGGTTGTCTTTCCGGCGCCATTTGGTCCGACAAGCGCGGTGATCGACGCGCTTTCTATCCGCAGGCTGACATCGCGCAGCGTCGGCGGAGCAAGGCGATCGGCGGCGTAGCGGACGGTGATCGATCGAACGTCAAGCGGGTAAGAAGTGGCGGCCGGCTTCGCCAGCGGCGGGCCGGACGATATCGGTTTGCCGGCAGGAGGCCCGGCCCTTGCTTCATCGACTTGCGTCAAGGGAGAACTCAACAACGGCGCATCAACTCGTCAATGCGCGGAACTTCTCTCCGATGAGGCGGGAAAGTTCGGCAAGCGGAGCGCGTTCGCGCACGGCCGCGCCTTCTGCGATCTCGATTGATCGTTCAAGCCACCGCGTGGCGGATCGGCGTGCGCCGTCTTGGCCAAGAAGACTGACGACCGTTGATTTCCCGGAGTCCTGATCGACGTCCTTGCCTGCCGTTTCCTGCGTACAAAAGGTATCTATGACGTCGTCAAAAGCCTGATATGCCAGACCAAGCGCGTTGCCATATCGCGACATCGCGGCGACGGTCTGCGCATTAGCGCCAGCGAGTTCCGCTCCAATTGCGGCGGCGGCGGCGAAAAGAACGCCCGTCTTTTCGGTGTGTCGCTGTTCCATTTCCTTCAAAGATAATTCCGGAGCGCGGGCGCAACTGATGTCGCGCTCCTGCCCGCCGGCGAGCCCTTCAAGACCGACCGCGCCCGCAAGGTGGGCAATCGCGCGCACTTTCTGGTCGGCTTCGCCGGTTGGGGCGAGGGCGATCACGCGATAGGCCTCGTTCAGCAGGGCAATCGCTGCAAGGAGGCCTGTTCCTTCTCCGAAGACAACATGCGTTGCAAGATTTCCCCGGCGCAAGTGAGCGTCGTCCATCGCAGGGAGATCATCCATGATGAGCGATGCGGCATGGATCATTTCGACGGCGCAGGCCGCGTCCAGCGCTCCCGCAGCATCGCCGCCGCATTGTTCGCACGCAAGGAGGGTAATGATGGGACGAAGCCGCTTGCCCGGCGACAGGAGCCCATGGCGAACGGCGCAGCTCAACCGGCTTTCGTGCTTGGCTTCCTGGAAAAAATCAGCGAGCCGAGCGTCAACCTGACGGCGCATGCCCTCTAGCCTTTCCGGGGAAAGCACTAGGGGCGACGCAGCGTCGTGCTGTTCTCGCAGCATTTATCAAAACCCCCGGACCAATCGCGAAATCCTCATGGAAGTGTGCACAATTCGAGCGCCCATGCAAACCCGCCGTCGCACGGCGAGGGGCGCCTAAATTCCCAAATAACCCCCCGATTTAAGATAATTAACAATCTCTTCTGCGGCTGCCTCGGCTTTGATGCGCGAAGTGTCGAGGTCGATCTCAGGACTTGTGGGGGCCTCGTAGCTGGAGTCGATGCCGGTGAAGTTGACGATTTCCCCCCGACGGGCCTTGGCGTAGAGGCCCTTGACGTCACGACGCTCGCATTCCTCGATTGGCGTCGAGATGTAGATTTCCAAAAACTCCCCCGGGTCGAACAGCTCGCGCGCCATGCGCCGCTCGCTGGCGAAAGGCGAAATAAACGAAACCAGAACGATCAGCCCCGCGTCTACCATGAGCTTCGCGGTTTCCGCCACGCGGCGGATGTTTTCGACCCGGTCGGCGTCCGTGAAGCCGAGATCCTTGTTCAGGCCATGCCGGACGTTATCGCCGTCGAGGATATAGGTGTGCCGTCCCAGATCGTGGAGCCGTTTCTCGACGAGGTTGGCGACGGTCGATTTCCCCGACCCGGAGAGCCCCGTGAACCACAGCGCGCAGGGGCGCTGGTGCTTTTGTTCGGCCCTCAATGCCTTGTTTACGTCAAGGCTCTGCCAGTGAACGTTCTGGGCGCGCCGCAGGGAATGGGCGATCATACCGGCGGCGACGGTCGCATTTGTCTGCCTGTCAATGATGACGAATGAACCCGTTTGGCGAACGAATTTGTACGGGTCAAAGGCAATCGGCCGAGCCGTCGAAAGGTTGCAGAACCCGACCTCGTTCAGTTCGAGCGTCTTGCCGGATTGCTTGTCGAGGGTGTTGACGTTGATCTTGTGTTTTATTTCGGTGATCGTCGCCGGGAGCGTGATATTGCCGGTTTTCAATAGATATTGTCGTCCCGGGAACATTTCGTCGTCGTGCATCCATAACAGGTGCGCAGCGAACTGGTCGGTCTGCTCTGCCGGGGCGTCGCCTGCGCAAATGACGTCGCCGCGGCTAATGTCGATTTCATCCTCCAGCGTGAGTGTCACCGCCTGATCCGGGCGCGCCTCGGCAAGATCGCCATCCTGCGTGACGATGCGGCGGATTTTGGACCTGCGTCCCGAGGGCGCGACAATGATTTCGTCGCCCGGTCGCATGACGCCGCACGCGACGGTGCCCGCAAAGCCGCGAAAATCAAGGTCCGGACGATTGACCCACTGCACCGGAAACCGGAATGGGCCGGCGCTGCGCTCGGCAGCGACATCGACTGTCTCGAGATAGGGCAGGAGCGCCGGCCCCTTGTGCCAGCGCGTTTGGGCGCTTTTCTCGACGATGTTGTCGCCTTCGAGCGCCGAAATCGGTATACAGACGATTGACTGAAACCCGAGCGGCCCGGCGAATTCCCGATAGGCATTCTCAATCGCGTCGAACGTCTCCCGTGAATAGTCAACAAGATCCATCTTGTTGACGGCGACGACGATATGGCGAATGCCGAGCAGAGATGCGATGAAGGAATGACGGCGCGTCTGCTTCAACATTCCCTGACGCGCGTCGATAAGAATAATAGCAAGGTCCGCAGTCGATGCGCCGGTCGCCATATTGCGCGTATACTGCTCATGCCCGGGCGTATCGGCGACGATGAACTTGCGCCGTTCCGTCGAGAAAAACCGATAGGCGACGTCGATCGTGATGCCCTGTTCGCGTTCGGCGGCGAGACCGTCGACGAGAAGCGCAAAATCGATGCGCTCTCCTTGCGTGCCGGATTTTTTTGAGTCGCGCTCCAAAGCCGCGAGCTGGTCGTCGTAGATCAGCTTGGTGTCATAGAGGAGCCGCCCGATCAGCGTCGACTTGCCGTCATCGACGCTGCCGCAAGTGATGAATCGCAGCATCGATTTGCGTTCATGGCTTTCGAGGTAGGCGATGACGTCGTCAGCGGCGAGGGCTGCGGCGTGGGTCATCGGGCGGAGCCTTCGAGGGATTTGGGATCAGGGAATAGGGATTTGGATTGAACCAAATCTAGAAGCTCCCTGAACGCTTGCGGCAGGTTACTTCTCGCCAATTTAAGCTCAGGAAAATCGTCGTCTGGTCTCTTGTCCCATGTGTCACTTGGATAATTAAGGAACATCCAGACGACGAATGCGCTTAACGAGTGGGGCAATGCGTTGAACCACTCGGCGAACGCGTCTGGGTCGCCCTTGGGTTTGCCCGCGTAGGCCCAAACAGTTGTCAGAATGAACATCTCGAGGCCTTCTACATTGATGACGTGCAGATGTTGCGGGCGCTTATCGGCGTGGCGCAGTTGGTCGTAGTTGAAATCGATACTTTTGGTCACTCGCCTTCTAGCTTCAGGCCTGACCATCTCGTTGCAAAACGCTTTGACCGTGTTGAATCCTTCACTCAACTTGGCGTCTTTCGGCTGTATGTCACGGAGGACGCGCTCGGCCGCTCCAACCAATGTGAGCGCCGAGACAGGATCGTCAAATTCGAAAAGAGCTCGAACAGCCATCTCAAGCTGTGATCGAACCGCTTCAAGTCTTTTATACTGCCGAATGCCCCGATCCGTCGCCGGCGACTGTCCGTCACCAAGCCACTCATCGTCTTGTTCCGGTTCCGGTTCCAAATCCCTAATCCCTAATCCCTAATCCCTAATCCGAAAGGCTACGCCGCAAGCCAGTTAGCATACGGCCAACTTCCTCGACGCGCGCCAAAAGGTTGTCGATGCGCGATGCGGGAGCTAATCCGGCTTCTGCCGTCAGCAACAATAGCGTCTCCAATTCAGCGGCCGAACCGCGTGCGATGCTGACGAAATTAGCGTAATCCTTACGGGTTCCACGGGCGTTTCCCTCGGCGATATTGGCGGGAATTGAGATGGCCGCTCGGATCAATTGCGCGGTCATTCGGTACTCTTCTTTCTTCGGAAGTCCGTCAGTCAGGCGATAGACCTCGCACGCAACGTCCATGGCCTTTCGCCAAACGGTCAGGTCGCGGTGTGATCGGACGGGAGCGCCTTCATCCATCAAACGCATCTCCTAATCCCAAATCCCCAATCCCAAATCCCAAATCTCTAAAAATATCCTTCCTGCTTTTTCTTCTCCATCGAAGCGGCCTGATCGTGATCGATAACGCGGCCCTGACGTTCCGACGTCGTCGTCAGCAGCATTTCCTGAATGATTTCCGGCAAGGTCGAGGCGGTTGAGCGCACGCCTCCGGTCAGCGGATAGCAGCCCAGCGTGCGAAAGCGCACCATTTCGAGTTTCGGCTTTTCGCCTTTCGCCAGCGGCATGCGTTTGTCGTCGACCATGATCAGCGCGCCATCGCGTTCGACGATCGGTCGTTCGGCGGCGAAATAGAGCGAAGGCAGATCAATGTCCTCGCGCAAGATGTATTGCCAGATATCAAGCTCGGTCCAGTTAGAAAGGGGGAAGACGCGGATCGACTCTCCCTTTGCGATGCGCGCGTTATAGATACTCCACAGTTCCGGTCGCTGATTTTTGGGATCCCAGCGGTGGTTCGCTGACCGGAACGAAAAGATACGTTCCTTGGCGCGGGACTTTTCCTCGTCCCGCCGCGCGCCGCCGAAGGCCGCGTCAAAGCCGTATTTGTCGAGCGCCTGTTTAAGCGCCTGCGTCTTCATGATGTCAGTGTGGATTTGCGAACCGTGGGTAAACGGTCCAACGCCTTGACGCACGCCGTCTTCGTTGATGTGCACGATGAGTTCGAGACCCAGCTCGCGAGCGATCCGGTCACGGAAGGAAATCATTTCCCGGAATTTCCAGGTCGTGTCGACGTGCAGGAACGGGAAGGGCGGCCTCGCGGGATAAAAGGCCTTAAGCGCAAGGTGCAGCATGACCGCCGAATCCTTGCCGACGGAGTAGAGCATCACCGGGTTCGACGCTTCGGCTGCGACCTCCCGCATGATGTGGATTGATTCCGCCTCGAGGCGGTCAAGATGGGTCAGCGCGCCGTTCGGCTTCGCCGTCACCGCAAGCGTCGCCGGCATGGGCCGTTCGCGCTCCAATTCGGTCAGTCGCGCTTGCGCGGCTTCGAGCGTTTTTAGCGTGACCTGGCCGCCAGCCTTTAACCGGGCGAGGCCCTTGCCGTCGTTGAAGAGCTTACGCGAGATCGTCGATAGCGAGAGGTCGCTTGCGACCGCAAGACGCTCCGCACGGGCAAGCAGCTCGTCAATCTGTGACATCGTGGGACGGTACCCCTAATTTAATCTTGAGTTTTTGCAGATCAGGCGATGCGCTTTATCAATCGGCGAAGGTTCTGAACAATTCATGGAGCAAATCAAGGGAATTGTCCCACGAGCTATGAAATTCTTTCTCTTGACAAATTATCGATAACGTCTGATATTTCTGTCATGACAGAAACGACTGGATATAACGTTGCCATCCGACCCGCCGTCGAGCGCTTCATCCTGCATTGGGGCGATATGGGCGGGCAGTGGGGCGTCAACCGATCGGTGGCGCAAATTCATGCGCTGCTGCTGGTCAGCGATCGCGCGCTGACGGCGGATGAAATTGCCGACGCGCTTGGTCTTGCTCGCTCCAACGTTTCAAACTCATTGAAGGAACTCGCTGCTTGGGACCTCGTGCGCCGCAAACCTGTGATGGGCGACCGACGCGACTTCTATGAAGCGGAGGGCGATGTCTGGGAGATGGCGACGCGCATCGTCGCCATGCGCAAAGCGCGCGAGATCGATCCGGCTGCCGCCGTTCTGAATCGGTGCCTTGAAGAAGCGCGAAATGATCCTTCGGTCAGTCCAAGCGCGGTTTTGCGTCTGGCGGAGCTTCAGGATCTCGTGGATACGTTGAACGATTGGTACGCGCAAATGAACGCGGTGCCGAAATCCACCCTGATCCAGCTCATGCGCATGGGCTCGCGCGCGGTCGAGTTGCTCAAACCGTTTTTGAAGAAGAAGCCTGAATAAAGGAGGCGTTTATGACTTACTCTGACGTTCTCGAACCGGGCCGGACGAAATCAGGGCTCAAAGGCGAAATGACCGCCGCCGCGCAAGCGCTTGCCTATCTCGGCGCCGCGCCGTTGCTTGCCGGCGCTCTCGTCGCCGTCGCCGG
>JBGTFV010000349.1:0-15013 GCA_041747095.1 Parvularculaceae bacterium | reverse complement strand
TCCGCGTCGATATCCTCATCGATTTCCGTCGCATCGCCGTCGGCCGGGTCTTTTTCAGTCAAGTCCGCGCGAACGAAAGCCGCTTGCGGTGCGATTGCGCGTGGCGATCCGCTGGCTTCGATTTCAAACTGATCGCCAGCTTTGCTTGGATCGGCTGTGATTTCCACGGCAACGCCGTACGCCTCCTCAACACGACGTAACCAGTCGCGCTTATGATTGAGAATGTAGAGCGCAACGCCTGTCGCCGTCCGGACGATTAGGTGACCCGCCCGACCGCCAATGGCTTCCGCTTCCGCTGAACGCAAGATGCGCAAAGCCGCCATCTCTGGCGAGCGGACAACGCCCGCGCCGCCGCACGCTGAACAGCTATGAGTCGTGCCGTCTACGATCCCCGACCGTCGGCGCTGACGCGACATTTCGAGCAGTCCGAAGGATGAGATACGGCCGATCTGGATTCGCGCACGGTCGGTCTTCATCGCATCCTTGAGGCGCTTTTCAACTGATCGGTTGTTCTTGCCCTCCTCCATGTCGATGAAGTCGACAACGATCAGTCCGGCAAGATCGCGCATGCGGCACTGGCGCGCGACTTCCTTGGCCGCCTCAAGATTGGTGCGCAGCGCTGTCAACTCCACATTGCGCTCGCGCGTCGACTTGCCGGAGTTCACGTCGATTGCGATCAGAGCCTCGGTCTGATTGATCACGATATAGCCGCCGGACTTAAGTCGGACGATCGGCTGGTACATAGCGTCAAGCTGCGCTTCGACCCCATAGCGCAGAAACAACGGCATTGCGTCCTTGTAGGGTTGCACATTCTTGGCGTGCGAGGGCATCAGCATCTTCATGAAGTCTTTGGCTTCACGATAACCGGCCTCGCCCTCGACCAGCACCTGGTCGATATCCTTGTCATAAAGATCGCGGATAGCGCGCTTAATCAGGCTCGCCTCCTCATAAATGAGACAAGGCGCAATCGACTTCAGCGTCAGGCTGCGGATGCTTTCCCACAGCCGTATCAGATAATCGTAATCGCGCTTGATCTCGGCCTTGGTGCGAGAAGCGCCTGCCGTCCGGATGATAAGCCCCATGCCCTGCGGCACGTCGAGGCCATCGACAACACGGCGCAGCCGCTTGCGATCAGAGGCATTCGGGATCTTCCGGGAAATACCGCCGCCGCGAGCCGTATTAGGCATCAACACGCAATAACGACCGGCGAGCGACATATATGTCGTCAGAGCGGCGCCTTTATTGCCGCGCTCTTCCTTGACGACCTGAATAAGCAGAATCTGTCGACGCTTGATGACTTCCTGAATTTTGTAGTTGCGCAGCAGGCGCGCCCGGCGACGGCGCGCTTCCTTATAGCGCTCCATCAGTTCCGCGCGTTCGACCTTCGTCAGAGACGCTCCGGCTGCGGAAGAATTCGTGTCGCGCGCCGCATCCGCGTTCTGATCGCCGTCTCCGTCTTCGTCGACATCGTCGTCATCTGCATCTGACGGATCAATCCGGCTTGCCGCCGAACCAGCTTCCTCGACGCCCTCGCGGACGCGAGGTTCCTCGCGACTAACTTCATCCTCGTCTTCATCCCCGTCTTCATCGTCGGCTACAGCGTCAGCGTCGCCCGAATCATAGGGTGCGGATTCTTCTGGAACCGCCGGCGCGTCGAACGGCATTGCGACGCCAGATGCTTCCGTCGACAGATCGCCTTCTGAGGCCTCAGATACATCATCGGACGCAGAGATATCTGGTTGTGGAGAGGCAAATTCCTCGGCTTCCTCAGCGCCAGGGTCGGGCCGCGAGCGGACTTCGCCTGTATCTCCTCGGGCGCCTTCCGAACCAGCTCCGTCCTCGATGTCCTCCACGAAACCGTGAAGTCCGCCCTCATAACCATCTTCTTCACTGGTCGGCGTAAGATTGAGGAGCGCCGCAAGTTCGACTTCCTCGGCCTCCGTTTCCTGGATGGCGCGGCGGTCAGAAATCGGAATTTGGTAATAATCCGGATGGATTTCGCCAAAGGCGAGGAAACCGTGCCGGTTCCCGCCATACTCAATGAAGGCTGCCTGAAGCGAGGGCTCTACCCGCGTTACCCTGGCGAGATAGATATTGCCGCGAAGCGGCTTGCGGGACGCAGACTCGAAGTCGAAGTCTTCGACGTTACCGTTTTCAAGCAGGCAGACCCGAACCTCTTCCTGGTTCCCGGAATCGATCAGCATTGTCTTGGGCATTAAACATGGCTCCGCAACGAGACGGCCGTGCCGCATCGCTGGTTTTTGTTAAGGGCCGGACGACCGCGGCGCGCGACCGTGCTGACAGTCTTTCGACGTTTGCAGGGGACTGGCGCGTGGCGGAGGTCATCAGCGGTTTCAATTAGGGGGTCGACCAATTCGGCCAACCGGGGTTAATTCTCTAGGCGCAATTCACGCCGGTTTCGAAGCGTTGCCTCTGCGACGGGCGACGAAGGCCTTAGCCCAGCATCCCGGTCCAAAGGACCAACCGGAAAGCTTCACCGCGCGGCGCGTTGGACGACAGAATTACAATTTCCTGCGCCGACGCAGGTCCGGCAGACCGGAAGGCTGGCCGTTCGCCCACTTCATTGCGAATGGCCATGAGCGGACTTGCAAATACGACCGCTTCCCGATGACAATGCCCGAGCAAGGATGAAAAAGAAAGACTCCCTTCGATCGGCCGTCATTGTCGGTAGCAAACAGCCTCCGAGCGCGATAATCAGTGGCAATTCGCTTAAGGCGACGTTAACGATAAAAGCCGCACGTAAGCCGCGCTGAGAATGCTAAGCGTATCAGCATGCTTGGTGTATTAAATGAACAGATTCGGTACCAGCCTCAGGATCCGCGAAGCGAGGCTGAGCTATCAACCCGCCCTCCTATTTTACTGAGCTGAAAGTCCATGAAAAATTTGTTTCGGCCACTTATCCTGTTGTTCGCTCTAGCCTTTTCGGCGACCGGGGTATCGGCTGCCGAAATCTCGGGCATCCGTTTCGGCGAAACGAACGCCACAGCAACGCGGATAGTTTTCGATCTCTCCGAGGCGGTTGAATATGATATCGCCGCAACGTCCACCGGCGCCGGCGGCCTTGTAATTACACTAAAGCGAACAGCTTCTCTTGACGCCAAACTCAGATCAGGCCGCGGCCGCGGGCATGTAGCGCGGTACAGCGCAATACCGAGCGGGGACCGGGTAGCGGTCAATATCGAGTTTGGCCGAACGGCGCGCGTGGCCGAGAGCTTCGTCATTCCGCCAAGCCCCGCCAATCCAAACACGCGCCTCGTTATCGATCTGATCTCCGGCACAATGGCGGAATTGCTGGGCAGCGCGCCGCCAAAATTTGCATCGATGACCGAGGTTATAGAAGCGGCGACGGCCCCTGTTAAAACCGAGGCCGCGCCTGGCGCAGCCGGCGCTTTCGAGAGTGCCCCTTCCCCCGCTATGGTCCAGCCGGAGCCGCTAAAACAGACCCCAGCGCCCAAACCGATTGTCGTGATTGATCCCGGCCACGGGGGCAGCGATCCGGGCGCCATAGGGCAAAATGGCGCGCGAGAGAGTGTGGTCATCCTCGCCGCAGCTCAGGCGCTCGCAAAGGCTCTTGAGGCCCGCGGTAAATATCAGGTCGTTATGACGCGCGACGGCGAAAAACGGCTGGCGCATGCAGAGCGCTCAGAGATCGCCCGCCGAGCCAAGGCCGACCTCTTTATATCTCTCCACGCGGACGCCCACGACGACCCGAAAGTCAGGGGCGGATCCGTGTACACGCTGTCTGCCGAAGGAACGGCTCGTTCGGCAAAGGAGGCCCAGACAGGAGGCGATAACATCGTTTTCGACCTCAATATCGGCTCGGCGGCGCCTGGCGTCAGCAACATCCTCTACAATCTCGCCCAGCGCAAAACGGGAACCGAATCAGAAAAATTCGCGCAAACCTTGATCGCGAAACTGACGGGGGTCACGCCGCTTGTTAACAATTCTCACCGTCGCGACAATTTCAAGGTTCTGCTGGCGCCCGACGTGCCTGCCGTTTTGCTGGAACTGGCCTTCATTTCGAACGCTCAGGACGAAGCAAACCTGCGGTCGGAAGCCTGGCGCGAGAAGACCGCAGGCGCGATCGCGGACGCAATCGATGTCTATTTCGCTGAAAACGCGCCCGTCAGGCACGCTGACAATCGGGCCGCTGGCGGCAATTGACTTAAGAATTTCCGGCGAAGATATCGGCCTCGCGTCGCCGCTTGCCATGAAAAATCCTTCACGCGCCTCTATAATACCTTTCGTCAGCCTCGCCCCGCCCGGCGGGCTCATGTAAAAGACCGTAGCGGGTAAGCAGGGCACTTTTTTGCGAAACCGGGCCATGCCCGCCCGGTTTAATTGAAATCAACGCCGGTGGGATGAGCCAGCATGAACGACGACGTGTTTGAACATTCCGACGACGCCCTCGCGGCGCCTGCGCGCCGCGTAGAAGCACGAGACAAGCCGACATTCCGCCTCCCCTTGTGGCTGAAGATCATTGGCGTCGCGGCGGCGGCGAGCTTTGTACTCGCCATAGTTGGCGCGGGAGCGGCGGCCCTTTATCTTTATAATCTCAGTCTTGACCTGCCGGAATACGACCAGCTAGCCGACTACAAGCCGCCGGTTACCACGCGGGTCTACGCGGGCGACGGATCGTTGGTAGCGGAGTTCGCGAATGAACGCCGCATTTTCATGCCAATCGAAACCATTCCCGATCGGGTGAAATCGGCGTTCATTTCAGCCGAAGACAAGAATTTCTACACCCATGGCGGGCTTGATTTCAAAGGTATCGTCCGCTCCCAGATTTCGAACATTGGCAACTTGATCAGCGGACGGCGTCTGGAAGGCGCCTCGACGATCACGCAGCAGGTCGCCAAGAACTTCCTTCTTTCAAGCGAACAACGCATTGAACGCAAGATGCGGGAGTGGCTCATCAGCCGGCGCATCGAAAAAGCCTTCACCAAGGACCATATCCTAGAGCTTTACCTCAATGAAATTTACCTTGGTAACCGGTCTTATGGCGTCGCCGCCGCTGCGCTGAACTATTTCGACAAGGCGCTTGATGAACTGACTATTGAAGAGGCCGCCTATCTCGCCGCGCTGCCGAAAGGGCCAACGAACTATCATCCAGTAGACCGGGCCGAAGCCGCCGTATCGCGCCGGAACTGGGTCATCGGTCGGCTCGCGGAGGACGGTCACATCACGCAAGAGGAAGCCCGCACGGCGCAAGCCGTCCCATTGACCGCCATGATCGCGCCGCCGCTTGGCGCGCGCGATTGGACTTCCGAATATTTTGCAGAGGAAGTGCGCCGCCAGATCGCCGAGCGCTTCGGGACAGCAGCGCTTTACGATGGCGGGCTTGCAGTCCGGACAACCCTTAATCCGCAGATGCAAGCGGCCGCCGGGCGCGCGCTGCGGCGATGGCTTGTGGATTATGACCAGCGTCATGGCTGGCGCGGCCCCGTTGCGACGGTTGCCCTTGGCGACGACTGGCGGCGAGACTTTCCGAGACTTGCGAGGGAGATGATCGCTCGGAAGGAATTATCCGAGGATCTGGCGCCTTGGCGTCCGGCTCTCGTCCTGCGCGTAACGCAAGAAAGCGCGGCCGTCGGCTTTTCCGACGGCTCGGAGGGCGCAATCGGACTCGCCACCGCCAAGTGGGCGCGTTCACTCGTCGATGTCGACAATGTTGGACCTGAAGTCAGTACGCTGACAAGCATTCTGAAGCCAGGCGACATTGTTTACGCAGAACCGCTGCAAACGGCAGGCGAGTTTGCGCTGCGACAGGCGCCTGCGGTAAATGGCGCGTTGGTTGCTCTCGACCCACACACGGGACGCGTGCTGGCGATGGTCGGCGGATTTTCGTTCAACCTTTCGGAATTCAACCGGGCCATGCAGGCGCGCCGCCAGCCGGGCTCGACTTTCAAGCCTTTCGTCTACGCCGCAGCGCTCGACAGCGGCTATACGCCGTCGAGCATCGTTCTTGATGCGCCGTTCGTCGCACCAGGGGCCGATAGCTGGTGGAAGCCCGGCAATTATGTCGAGGGCCGGTTTTACGGGGAGAGCACCCTCCGGCTCGGTATCGAACAGTCGCGCAACACAATGACCGCACGTTTGGCGCAGGACCTCGGCATTGGACGCATCGTCGACTACGCGCAGCGCTTCCGCATTTCGGAAACTCTGCCGCGCGAACTGTCGATTTCCCTTGGCGCGGCGGAGACGACGCTGATGCGCATGACGGCGGCGTATGCGACTTTCGTCAATGGCGGCAAATCGGTCGTTCCGTTTCTGATCGACCGCGTTCAGGACAGTGAAGGAACCACCATTCTCAACCGCGATGCGCGCGAGTGCTCCGCCTGCAATGCGGCGGAGTGGCAGGAACAGCCCGAACCACAGCTATCCGACCCGCGCGAACAGGTGATCGATCCGCGCACTGCCTATCAGATGGTGTCGATGCTCGAAGGTGCCGTGGCGCGCGGAACCGGCACAGCCGTGCGCAAAGTCGTATCCCACCCGATCGCAGGCAAGACAGGCACCACGAACGACTACAAAGACGCGTGGTTCGTCGGCTTCTCGCCGGATCTCGCCGCTGGGGTCTATGTCGGCTTCGACACGCCGCGAACGCTCGGTCGCGGCGAGGCAGGCGGGAAGGTGGCCGCGCCGATATTCGGCGATTTCATGGCGGAAGCCCTGCAGGATTACGCCGGCGTGCCTTTCAGGGTGCCCTCAGGCATCAGGCTCGTTCGGGTCAATTCCAAAACCGGGCTGCCCGCTGCAGCAGGCGACCGCAACGTCATTCTCGAGGCCTTCAAAGCCGAAGACACCATTGGCGGCGCACCGACCCTCGACGACTTCGATTTTGACACGCTAGGCGCGCCGCCGCCGCCGCCTATCGAGATCCCAGTGGAGGAAGAGCTGTCGGGGATTTATTGACGTCATCCTCAGCTTGAGCGAGACCTGCTTTGCGCAGGCGACGCCCCGCCCGACAACAGCCCGTTCACCATGCATCAGGACCCGCACCGTGCGTAACGACATCGAACAACTCGGCAGTCAGATCAAGCAGTCGCTGGAACTGCTGAGGAGGCGTCTTTGACTGGGATCGCGCAAACGATCGCCTCGCAGAATTAAACGCTCGCGCGGAAGACCCAACCTTCTGGGACGACGCCCAAGCGGCGCAGGTCCTCATGCGCGAGCGCACGTCGCTTGAGACGCAAATCGACCTCATCAGGTCGATGGAGCAAGAAAGCGCCGACCTGTACGAACTGGCCCAGTTGGCGGACAGCGACGGCGACGGCGCCAGTCTTGACGACGTAACGGTCATGCTGCGGTCGCTTGCCGAGAAGGCGTCGCGCGCCGAGATCGAAGCGCTGCTGTCGGGCGAGGCCGACGGCAATGACTGTTTCCTTGAAGTGCATCCAGGCGCTGGCGGCACCGAATCAAACGACTGGGCTGCAATGCTCTTGCGCATGTATGTGCGTTGGGCGCAGCGCAACGGTTACAAGGTCGACATCATTGAAGAGCAGGCCGGCGAAGAAGCGGGCGTTAAATCCGCAACTATCCAGGTCAAAGGCCAGAACGCGTATGGATGGCTGAAAACAGAATCAGGCGTGCACCGCCTCGTGCGAATCTCCCCGTACGATTCTAACGCCCGGCGACATACCTCATTCGCGTCGATCTGGGTTTATCCGGTTATCGACGACAAAATTGAGATAGACGTCAAGGAAAGCGACTGCCGCATCGACACTTACCGGTCATCCGGCGCAGGCGGACAGCACGTCAATACGACAGACAGTGCGGTGCGCATCACCCACATCCCGACGGGTATTGTCGTCCAGTGCCAAAACGAAAGATCGCAGCACAAGAACCGCGCAACGGCGTGGACGATGCTCCGCGCCCGTCTTTACGAGATGGAGTTGCAAAAGCGGGAAGAGGCGGCGAACGCGGTCGAGGCTTCGAAAACAGACATTGGTTGGGGGCACCAGATCAGGTCTTACGTACTGCAGCCCTATCAGATGGTGAAGGACCTGCGGACAGGCGTTGAAAGTCCGAGCCCGGACGACGTGCTGAACGGCGAAATAGATCCGTTCATGGCGGCAGCTCTCGCCCAGCGCGTCGGCGTCGATAGCTAGCGCTCTCCTCAGATCAACCCGGCCAATGGCGAGGAAGGATCGGCGTAGCGTTTTTTCGGCATGCGTCCCGCGAGATAAGCCTAGCGTCCTGCGATCACGGCGTGGCGCATCGCCGAGGCCATCAGGACCGGGTCGCGCGCTTCAGCGATGGCCGTATTCATCAGCACGCCGTCGCAACCAAGCTCCATCGCGATCGCAGCGTCAGACGCAGTGCCGACGCCCGCATCGACGATGACCGGCGTCCGGGATTGCTCTACTATCAATCTGATATTGACCGGATTGACGATGCCGAGACCCGATCCGATCAGCGACCCAAGCGGCATGATCGCAACGGCGCCAGCGTCTTCCAGCTTGCGGGCGTAGACCGGATCGTCCGAGCAATAGACCATTACCTCGAAGCCTTCGGAGACGAGCAGCTTCAGGGCGCGGAGCGTTTCCTCCATATCAGGATAAAGCGTCTTCTGGTCGGCGAGCACTTCCAGCTTCACCAGATTCCATCCGCCTGCTTCGCGAGCCAGACGCAAGGTGCGAACAGCGTCTTCGCCTGTGAAGCATCCGGCTGTATTGGGCAGATAGATGTATTTTTCTGGATCAAGATAATCGACGAGCATCGGCAGGTTGCGATCCGTCAGATTGACCCTGCGAACCGCAACCGTGATCATCTCGGCTCCCGCAGCTTCTGCGGCGCGCGCATTCTCCTCGTAGGTTTTATACTTGCCGGTGCCAATGATGAGACGCGACGACAGCGTCCGCCCGGCGACTGTAAGGGGTTGATCCATTGTGGTCACCCGCCGCCGACGAAATGGACAAGCTCAACAATGTCGCCGTCGCTGACGGGCGCTACGGCGTATTGCGATTTTGGAACGATAACGCGGTTCTGCTCGACAGCGACTTTGCGCGGCTCAATCCCAAGCGTCGCCACGAGCCCGGCGATCGTCAGTGGCCCTTTCATTTCAACGGGTTCACCGTTAAGCGTAATTTTCACTTTATCGTCTTCCAGTGTTGTCAGGCCAGATTGAAGTGGCGCGTTAAAGCTGGCGTGGGGCGTATGTGCCCCTCGCGAAGCGCCAAAACAACCTCAAGCGGAGCCGAACGGAAGGTCAATGCGCGTCTTTTTTCTAAACGGACCCAATCTAAATCTGCTTGGCGGGCGCGAACCTGACGTATACGGGCGGGCGACGCTCGACGACATTCGCACCAGCCTCGAAAAACTCGCCGCGACAAAGGGTTGCACCATAGAGTTCAGGCAGTCGAACCACGAAGGCGCGCTCGTCGACTGGATTCAGGAGGCGGATCGGACTGCGGCGGGGCTGGTGATCAATCCGGCGGCGTATACGCACACTTCCATCGCCATCCGCGACGCGCTAAAGGCCGCGGCATTGCCGAAGGTCGAGTTGCACCTCTCCAACGTCCACGCCCGCGAGGCCTTCCGCCGACGGTCCCATGTCAGTCCCGTGGTAGATGGGGTGATCTGCGGCTTCGGCGCTGCTGGATACGGGCTGGCGCTTGACGCGGTGATCGGGCTCATCGACAAGAAACGCCCTGAGTCGAGGGGCGGGGCCTGAATGAAACAGCCGGAAAACAAGGCAAATCAATCGGAAGCGGCGTGGATCCGCGAATTGGCGTCGATCCTCGACGAAACCGGGTTGACCGAGATTGAGTTTGAAAAAGCGGATGTGCGGGTTCGCGTCAGTCGCGCCGCCTCTGCTCAAGCGGCCGTTTACGCTCCCCCGCCAGTCCCCACAGCAGCGCCGCCTGCTGCGGCAGCTCAAGGTGCGCCAGCCAGCGCCCCGAAAGCTGATGCGCACGCAAATGCGGTCCGCTCGCCAATGGTCGGCACGATCTATCTGTCGCCCGCGCCTGGCGCGAAGCCCTTCGTCAAGCCGGGCGACCAGGTCTCCGAAGGCCAGACGCTGATGATCGTCGAAGCCATGAAAACGATGAACCCGATTGCCGCGCCGAAAGCCGGCTCAGTCACGACGGTGCTGGTGCGCGACGCGCAGCCTGTTGAATATGGCGAGCCTCTTATCGTCATCGAGTAGCGCAGCCCGTCCCAACTCGGAGACGACATGTTTCAGAAGGTACTGATCGCCAACCGCGGCGAGATCGCCCTCAGGGTGCACCGGGCATGTAAGGAGCTCGGCATCTCGACGGTTGCGGTCCATTCAACGGCGGACGCCAACGCGCTGCACGTCCGGCTGGCGGATGAAAGCGTGTGCATCGGTCCGCCTCCGCCGAAAGACAGCTACCTCAACATTCCGGCCATCATCTCCGCGGCGGAAATCACGGGCGCCGACGCCATTCATCCCGGCTATGGATTCCTTTCCGAGAACGCACGCTTCCGCGAGATCGTCGAGGCGCATAACATCGCCTTCATCGGCCCCGAGGCCAAGCACATCCAGATGATGGGCGACAAAATCGCCGCCAAGGAAGCGATGCGCGGCGTCGGCGTGCCGCTCGTGCCTGGCAGTCAGGGCGCGCTCAATACGGTCGAGCAAGCCATGACGGAAGCTGAACGAATCGGCTTCCCCGTACTTGTGAAGGCCGCCGCCGGCGGCGGCGGCCGCGGGATGAAGGTCGCCCATGACCGCTCCAAGCTGGCGGAGGCGGTTTCAACCGCCCGTTCTGAGGCGAAGGCGGCGTTTGGGGACGACTCCGTCTATCTTGAAAAATATCTGGAACAGCCGCGCCATATTGAGATTCAGATCATCGCCGACTCGCATGGCAACGTGGTCCAGCTTGGCGAGCGCGACTGTTCGTTGCAGCGCCGGCATCAAAAAGTTCTCGAAGAAGCGCTTTCGCCGGCCCTGACGCAAACTCAGCGCGACCACATCGGCGAGATTGCCCGCAAGGCGATCGCCCGGCTTGGCTATCTTGGCGTCGGTACGATCGAGTTTCTTTACGAGAATGGCGAGTTCTATTTCATCGAGATGAACACGCGCCTGCAGGTCGAGCATCCGATTACCGAGCAGGTGACGCGTATCGACCTCGTGCGCGAGCAGATCCGCATCGCCGAAGGGGCGCCTCTGAGCTCCCGTCAGGAAGATGTCGTGTTCACTGGGCATTCCATCGAGTGCCGGATCAACGCTGAAAACCCTGTGACGTTTCGCCCCTCGCCCGGCGAGATCTCGTATTTCCACGCCGCAGGCGGACCGGGCGTGCGCTTCGACAGCGCCATCTACACTGGCTACCGCATTCCGCCTTACTACGACTCGATGATCGGCAAGCTGATTGTCTTCGGCGACGACCGCAAGCATTGCATTGCGCGCCTGCGCCGGGCGCTCGCCGAGATGGCCCTCTCGGGGGTTGAGACAACCATTCCATTGTTCATCCGGCTGCTCGACGAACCAGACTTCCAGGCCGGCGACTATCATATCCACTGGCTTGAGGAATGGCTGGCCAGAACGGCCTAACGCGAAGCGCAATCTGACTACGCAACTTCGCTTGCGGCCCGCGTCGCGTCAGCGGATGATCCGCTCATGCCGCGCGATTCCGCCCACCGCATTGATCCGGACGACCTGCTTAACGCCTATCGCATTGGCTATTTCCCGATGGCGCGATCTCGGGACGAGGAAAGCGTTGTCTGGGTCATGCCCGACGTGCGCGGCGTGCTGCCGCTCGAACGCGCCCGGGCGCCCCGGAAACTGCTGCGGTTCCTTGCGCGCGAGCCTTTCGATGTCAGGTTCAACACGGCCTTTGGCGCAGTAATCGCGGCTTGCGCCGAACAGCGAGCCGACCGGCCAGACACCTGGATCAACGATGCGGTGATTGACGTCTATCAGGAACTGCACGGGCGCGGCTTCGCCCATTCTGTTGAATGCTGGAGAGATGGCGCCCTTGTCGGCGGGCTCTATGGCGTCAGCATCGGCGCGGTCTTTTGCGGCGAAAGCATGTTCTCGCGCGAAACCAACGCCAGCAAAATCGCCATGCTTTACCTGATCGCGCGCCTGAAACTTGCGGGCTTTGCCTTACTCGACACACAGTTTCCGACGCCCCATCTCGCACAATTCGGCGTCGCCGAGATGACAAGCGGGGACTATCAGCGCACGGTTGACCAGTTGGTCGACCGGAAGTGTGATTTCATGAGGCCGCCGCCCTATTTGTCAGCGGCGACCGTCGCGCAGTCGATCACCCAAATATCATAAACGGGATGCTGCAGGCCGTTCAACGCCGGGCTTGAGGCAAACATCCAGCCGCTGAAAATGTAAGTGCTCGCCATGGCGGCGGGATCGGACGCAACTCCGACCGATGCAATGGGCGTTACTATCGGGGCGGCCTCGGTCGCGACAGCCTGTCCTATCGCTCCGCCTTCGAGAAGCGGGGGCGGCTCCAACGGCTGACGGCGTTCGCTAATCTGAAGGAATGCGGTCGTCTCGGGAAATTCCTCCGGCGGGCGCTTGTCGCAATAGCGCGGCGTTACGTCGAGCGACCCGAAAGAAGTCGTGGCGCCGATGTCGATGACGAGGTCGGTGTATTTCGCCGTCACCTTGTCGAGCGCGCGCAGCGTCACGGAAATCGGTCTGCGGGATTTGGCTTGTTCCTCGAATTCAGGAAATTCCTGATCGATGGATTGCGACAGGATATCGAGTTCGCTCATTCCATCGGTCGACTGTCCTTCCGTGGGCGGCTCAATCACTTCGGGCGGATTGCTGAAATCCTGCTCTTGCGAGCTTGCCGATGCAGCGCAGAAGCACAGCGCTACGACTCCCGTTGAAAAGATCGATTTTTGCACCATCGTCATTCCTCCGTTCCCGAGGCAACCGGCTCGGCGGGGCCGCCGGTGGCTGGCGCTTCCTTCGCGGCGTTGACCGCTCCGCTCGTCAAAGATTGCACGGCAAGGCCTAAGAGATCCACGGACCCTTGCGTAAAGCTGATCGCCTCGCCGGCACTCAGATAGATATCGCTCGCGCCGGGCTCGATCGAGATGTGCGCGCCGCCGAGCAGACTGTCGGAGACTATTTTGGCGACCGAATCCTCCGGAATGCTTACGTCGCGTGCGATCAATAGGCGCAGCTTGGCCTCGTAAGTGGAGGGATCGAGTTCATTACCCGAAACTGCGCCGATCTTGACGCCGGCGATACGCACATCCGATCCGACCGATACGCCATCAACGCGCCCGAATACGGCCTCCAGCGGATAGGCGCCGCCCGAAAGATTTCTGTCGCTCACCCGGTAGGCATAGGTGAGGAACGCGGCAGCGACGACTACGACAGCGATGCCGACGACAGTTTCGAAGGCGCGGCCCTGGCTCATCGGATTTTCTCCTTGCGCGTATCAAGCGGTTCATCGCCCTCGGGGCTCCACGCTTCATAGGTCGTTCCAACCTCGCCCGGCTCGCCGCGCGCCAGACTTCCCGGCGGGCGATAGGCGAGCGGCGTGCCGGTCATGTTGGGAAGGTGTTCCCGTTCCCAGGACTGTCGACGCAGCGGGTCAATCGTCGGCGGATCATCGAAAGTGTGGTGCATCCAGCCATGCCAGTCCGGCGGCACGCGCGACGCCTCCGCCACGCCGTTATAGATAACCCAGCGCCGTTTGCGCCCATCCGACGAAGACGGTTCGCGCTCTTCGAAATAGCGATTGCCCTGCTCGTCGCGCCCGATTAACTGCGCGCGCCGCCGCCAGAGCGTAAACCGCGAACCGACGGTCGCGTTATTCCACCACGTAAACAATTGAAGCGTCACCACATTTTGTCGTCGCAGACGATCTTCGCCCCGTTTCTTGCCGGGAATATGGCGCCGCCCGTCGGGCTCGTCTATCGGGCGCGCTCGCGGGTTGGCCAGAAGCACGCGATAGATCGCCTAGGTGCTTGAATTCAGGAGAACTTGCCGGCGGGGGCGAACGTTGAGAAGACGCCCTCGCGGGGCGCCCGCAGCGGCGAAACACAGCCACCGACCGGATGTTGAGACGCGAGGCGGCGGCGACTACACTTGGCAAAGGGTCGCGGCGCGCCGCGGCGGAGGCATCATGTCCATGCGCGTTGATCGTGTTTTTGCGAAGTCGCCGGGTGCGCCCTACGCGCAGATCCGTTTCCGCGAATTTGACAGCGCCATCCGATCCGCTGACGGTTCTATCCTGCATGAGGCCCGCAACATCGAAGCGCCGGCGGACTGGAGCCAGACCGCCGTCGACATCCTCGCTCAGAAATACCTCCGCAAGGCCGGCGTGCCGCGCGCGGTAAGGCGCGTGGCTGAAAAAGACGTGCCTGAGTTTCTGCAGCGTTCAGCGCCCGACGTCGCCCAACTCGCCAAACTTCCGCCGGGCGAGCGCTTCGGACCGGAGACGAGCGCGCGTCAGGCCTTTGACCGCATGGCCGGCGCCTGGGGCTATTGGGGCTGGAAGGGCGGCTATTTCGACGATGAAGACGCCGCCCTCGCCTTTGTCGATGAGATGAAGGCGATGCTCGCCCGGCAGGTCGCCGCGCCGAACAGCCCGCAATGGTTCAATACCGGTCTACACTGGGCTTACGGCATCGAAGGCGAAAGCCAGGGGCACTATTACGTTGATCCGGACACGGGCGTTCTGGCCCAGTCCGACAGCGCCTATGAGCGGCCGCAGCCGCACGCCTGTTTTATCCAGTCGGTGGACGATAATCTCGTTGGCGAGAACGGTATTCTCGACCTGATGCGACGCGAGAGCCTTCTTTTCAAATTCGGCTCCGGCACCGGCTCCAACTTCTCATCCATTCGCGCCGCTGACGAACCCCTCTCTGGCGGCGGCAAGAGCTCCGGATTGATCAGCTTCCTGAAAGTCATTGACGCGGCGGCCGGAGCAGTGAAGTCGGGCGGCGTGACACGCCGCGCCGCGAAGATGGTGGTCGTCGACGCGGACCATCCCGACATCGAGGCATTCATTTCGTGGAAGGCGCGCGAGGAAGACAAAGT
>JBGTFV010000348.1:0-1511 GCA_041747095.1 Parvularculaceae bacterium | reverse complement strand
CGCGGCCAACAGCGGACTTGCCGCGCCCGCGGTTCTGCTCTCGCCGGCTTGCGCCTCCTATGATCAGTTTCGCAATTTTGAGGAGCGTGGCGATCTTTTTCGCCGACTGGCCCGCAATTTCGATCACGCGGATGGAGCTGCTGCATGAACGCGCCGAGCCGTCTCGACACGTCGCCGCTCGCCCGTTGGTGGTGGACTGTTGATCGATCCAGCATTGGAATAACGTTCGCGCTGGTGACGATAGGAGTGATCCTTTTGATTGCAGCCGGGCCGGGCGCCGCCGAGCGCATGGGCATCGGGTCGCCATTTCACTTCCTTTTTCGACAGTTGCTTTTCTTGCCGCTTGCGATCGTGCTCATGCTGGCCGTGTCGACCCTATCGCCCCTGCAGGCGCGCCGCACCGGGGCGGTTATCTTCGTCGGCTCCGTATTGCTGTGCATCGCGGCGCTCATATTCGCGCCCGAGATCAATGGCGCCAGACGCTGGTTCTCGATCGGCCCGTTTGGCTTGCAACCCTCGGAGTTTTTGAAACCGGGCTTTGTGGTGGTCGCGGCCTGGATGCTTGCTGAGGGCGCGCGCGATCCAAAATTTCCGGGCGCCGCTATCGCCATGGCGTGCTTTGGGGTCAGCGCCGGGCTCCTCGTTCTGCAGCCTGATTATGGCCAGGCGTCGTTGCTCGCAGGCGGGTGGATGGCGATGTTTTTCATTGCAGGCGCAAGCCTCATCTGGCTTGGCGCCATCGCAGCAGCGGCCATTGGCGTGATCGTCGCAGGCTATTTCCTGTCGCCTCATATTGCGGCGCGCATTGATGTCTTCCTCAATCCGGAAAGCGGCAACAGTTATCAAGTGCGCAAGGCTTTGGAAGCGATTGGCAATGGTGGCGCATTCGGTCGTTGGGGCGACGGCGCCGCGGTCAAGCATTCTTTGCCGGACGCCCATACGGATTTTATTTTCGCCGTTGCGAGCGAAGAGTTTGGGTTATTGGCCGGCTTCCTGATCCTTGGCCTGTACGCTGCGCTTGTCATGCGCGCCTATGTTCGCGCAAGCGCGATGAAAAGCGTATTCGTTCAGACTACCGTGTGCGGGCTCGCCACGATCATTGGATTGCAGAGCTTTCTCAATATCGCCGTCAATCTGCGCGCGCTGCCCGCCAAGGGCGTAACCCTCCCTTTTATCTCTTATGGAGGGTCATCGCTTCTGGCGACCGCGCTATCGCTCGGATTGATCCTCGCGCTGACGAGGCGGACAGCAGGCTCCGCCCGCCGCAAGGAACTGATGCCGTGACGGAAGACTCTTCAAAACCCCTCGTCGCATTGGCGGCCGGCGGCACGGGCGGTCATCTTTTCCCGGCAGAGGCGCTGGCGCAGGAGTTGAAGCGCCGTGGGCGAGCCGTTCTTCTGGTTACCGATGCGCGCGGCGCAAGGTTTGCCGAGCGGTTTCCTGCGGATGCGCGCTTTGAAATTTCGGCCGCCAGTCCGAATGTCGGCGGGCCCGTCGCCAAGGCTGCCGCC
>JBGTFV010000347.1:0-6179 GCA_041747095.1 Parvularculaceae bacterium | reverse complement strand
GCTCATCGCCGAGCGGGAAAATCGCGCCGCTGCCGCCCTCCCGGCGCCGTCCGCTGCGCCGGCAGCGGAAGAAGTGCAGGAAAGCGAAACCGCCGCCGCAGAATAGGCTGGCGCGTAACGGTAAAGCTAAGGCCCCGGAACGGATCGCCGTTCCGGGGCTTTGCAATTTTGGGACAGGGGCCTCGCTTATGAATACAAAGCCGAACTAGCGGCGCATGATTGTTTGGAGATAACGTTGGCGCGGCCTGCGCCTTATCGCTTTTGCACTTCGACAGCCTTGGTTTTGATGACGATCACGCGATGTTCAAAAATTCGTCAACAATTGCCTGCAATGGCCTTGACCCCCGTATGCGGCTCTCATATGGTCCGCGCCGCTGGAAGGCCGGCTGTCAGCTTCGCTGAAACGCGGTCAGTTTAGCCGATTAAGTTTTGTAGGGGCGGCGCGTCCAATTCGGGCGGGGCTGCCCATTCGTTTCGCGCACGGGGGACGGACAGTCTCGCGACGCGCGTTTTTTTACGTAATGGCGCCTCGGCGACCTTGCCGCACATGCTGGAGAATAAATGCCGACGATCCAACAGCTGATCCGCAAGCCGCGGACCCCGCGCCGGAAGATCAACAAGGTCCCGGCGATGCAAGCGAACCCGCAAAAACGGGGCGTTTGCACGCGCGTTTATACGACGACCCCTAAGAAGCCGAACTCGGCTCTGCGGAAAGTCGCCAAAGTGCGCCTGACGAACGGCTTTGAGGTGATCGGCTACATTCCCGGCGAAGGCCACAACCTTCAGGAGCACTCGGTTGTGCTGATCCGCGGCGGCCGCGTGAAGGACTTGCCGGGCGTTCGCTATCACATCATCCGGGGCGTTCTCGACACGCAAGGCGTGAAAGACCGCCGCCAGCGTCGGTCGAAATACGGCGCCAAACGGCCGAAATAGGGTAGGGCAGCCATGTCACGTCGCCATAGCGCAGAAAAACGTCCGGTCCATACCGATCCGAAGTTCGGGGACCAGCTCGTTTCGAAATTCATGAACTACGTCATGGTGGACGGCAAAAAGCCGGCCGCTGAAAAAATCGTCTACGGGGCGTTGACGCGCATTGAACAAAAACTGCGGCGTCCGCCGATCGACGCCTTCCGCGAGGCGCTGGAAAACGTGACGCCCGCCATCGAAGTGCGCTCGCGCCGCGTCGGCGGAGCGACGTACCAGGTGCCGGTCGAAGTCCGTCCCGACCGCAAAATTGCGCTCGCGATGCGCTGGATCATTACGGCCGCGCGTTCGCGCAACGAAACGACGATGGTTGATCGTCTGTCGAATGAAATCATGGACGCCGCCCAGAACCGGGGCGCGGCCGTCAAGAAGCGCGAAGACACGCACCGGATGGCGGAAGCCAACCGCGCGTTCGCGCACTACCGCTGGTAAGTCAGTACAGAGCGTTCAAGGAACCATCCCATGGCCCGCACACACAAGCTCGAAGACTACCGTAACTTCGGTATCATGGCGCATATCGACGCCGGGAAAACCACGACTACGGAGCGTGTGCTTTATTACACGGGCAAGAGCCACAAAATCGGCGAAGTCCACGACGGCGCCGCGACCATGGACTGGATGGAGCAGGAGCAAGAGCGCGGGATCACGATCACCTCGGCCGCGACGACGTGCTACTGGAAAGACAAGCGCCTCAACATCATCGACACGCCAGGACACGTTGACTTCACGATTGAAGTTGAGCGTTCGCTTCGCGTGCTTGACGGCGCTGTTTGCCTGCTCGACGGCAACCAGGGCGTCGAGCCGCAGACGGAAACCGTCTGGCGTCAGGGCGACAAGTACAACGTCCCGCGCATCATCTTCGCCAATAAAATGGACAAGATCGGCGCGGATTTTTATTTCTGCCTCGACTCGATCAAGCAACGCCTCGGCGTAAAAGCGGTTCCGCTCCAGCTTCCAATCGGTATCGAGAGCGATTTCCGCGGCGTCGTCGATCTTCTCGAAATGAAGGCGATTATCTGGGAAGACGAATCCCTCGGCGCGTCGTTCCACGACGAGGAAATTCCGGCCGACTTGAAAGAGAAAGCCGAAGAATATCGCAGCGCGATCGTTGAGGCCGCCGTCGAACTCGACGACGACGTCATGACCGAATATCTCGAAGGCCGCGAGCCGGATATTGCGACGCTGAAGCGGTTGATCCGCAAGGCCGTCGGCGCCGGCGCGTGGTATCCGGTGCTTTGCGGTTCAGCGTTCAAGAACAAGGGCGTTCAGCCTCTGCTCGATGCGGTTGTCGATTACCTGCCGAGCCCGCTCGATGTGCCCGCAATCAAAGGCGTTCACCCGGACGACGCCGAGCAAGAGCTGGAGCGTCGGGCGTCTGACGAAGAACCGCTCGCCATGCTGGCGTTCAAGATCATGAACGACCCGTTCGTCGGCTCGCTGACGTTCTGCCGCGTTTATTCGGGCAAGCTCGAAACCGGCACGGGCCTTGTGAACACGGTCAAGGGCAAGAAAGAACGTATCGGCCGCATGCTGCAGATGCATGCGAACAGCCGTGAAGACATAAAGGAAGCCTTCGCCGGCGACATTATCGCGGTTGTAGGCCTGAAGGACACGACAACGGGCGACACGCTGTGCGACCCGATGAAGCCGGTCATTCTTGAACGGATGATTTTCCCAGAGCCCGTCATCACATTGGCGGTCGAGCCGAAAACGAAGGCCGATCAGGAAAAGATGGGCCTCGCGTTGCAACGCCTCGCCGCCGAGGATCCGTCGTTCCGCGTCTCGAGCGACGAGGAATCCGGCCAGACCATCATCAAAGGCATGGGCGAACTTCACCTCGACATCATCGTCGACCGCATGCGCCGCGAGTTCAAGGTCGAGGCCAATATTGGCGCGCCGCAGGTCGCTTATCGTGAGACGATCACCAAGAAACACACGATTGACTATACGCACAAAAAACAGACCGGCGGGACGGGCCAGTACGCCCGCATCAAGATGAACATCATCCCGCTGGAGCCAGGCGAGGGCTATCAGTTCGAGTCCCAGATAGTCGGCGGATCGATTCCGAAGGAATATATTCCCGGCGTTCAGAAAGGGATCGATTCCGTTCGCGAGTCCGGAATGCTTGTTGGCTTCCCGATTCTCGACTTCAAGGTCGAGCTGTTCGACGGCGCCTTCCACGACGTCGACTCCTCGGTGCTGGCGTTTGAAATCGCCGCTCGCGCAGCGATGCGCGAAGCCAAGCCAAATCTCGGCATGGCGCTGCTCGAGCCGATCATGAAAGTCGAAGTGGTGACTCCGGAAGAATACACCGGCACCGTCATCGGCGATCTGAACTCCCGCCGCGGCCAGATCCAGAATCAGGAAATGCGCGGCAACGCGAACGTCGTCCACGCAATGGTCCCGCTCGCCAATATGTTTGGCTACGTGAACAACCTGCGCTCGGCGACGCAAGGCCGCGCTCAGTACACGATGCTATTCGATCACTACGACCGCGTTCCGCAGGCGGTTGCCGATGAGGTGAAAGCCAAGCTCGCTGGCTAGGGTTGCGGGTTCGCGGGCCGACCCGTCGGGTCGCTTGAGTTTAACTGTCGTCAGGAGACGGAGAAGGTAATATGGCAAAGGCAAAGTTCGAACGTAACAAACCGCACGCCAACATTGGCACGATTGGTCACGTCGACCATGGCAAGACGACCCTGACGGCTGCGATCACGAAATATTTTGGCGAATTCCGCGCCTATGATCAAATCGATGCGGCGCCGGAAGAAAAGGCGCGCGGCATCACGATCAACACCGCGCACGTCGAATATCAGACGGACGGCCGCCACTATGCGCACGTCGACTGCCCTGGGCACGCCGACTACGTGAAGAACATGATCACCGGCGCGGCGCAGATGGACGGCGGCATTCTCGTCGTCTCCGCGACGGACGGCCCGATGCCGCAAACGCGCGAGCACATCCTTCTGGCGCGCCAGGTCGGCGTTCCGGCGCTTGTTGTGTTCATGAACAAAGTCGACATGGTCGACGATCCGGAGCTGCTTGAACTCGTCGAACTCGAAGTGCGCGAGCTGCTGTCGAAATACGAGTTCCCGGGCGACGATATCCCGATCATCAAGGGCTCGGCTCTCGCCGCGCTCGAAGGCCGCGATCCGGAGATTGGCGAGAACGCCATCCGCGCGCTGCTGAAGGCGGTTGACGAGTACATCCCGACGCCGGCGCGCCCGATTGACCAGCCGTTCCTGCTGCCGATCGAAGACGTGTTCTCGATCTCGGGTCGCGGTACGGTCGTCACGGGCCGGGTTGAGCGCGGCGTTGTGAACGTCGGCGACGAACTCGAAATCGTCGGCATTCGCGACACGAAGAAAACGACGTGCACGGGCGTCGAGATGTTCCGCAAGCTGCTTGACCGTGGAGAGGCGGGCGACAACGTCGGCGTGCTCCTGCGCGGCATCGAGCGTACGGGCGTTGAGCGCGGCCAGGTTCTCTGCAAGCCGGGTTCGGTCACGCCGCACACGAACTTTATCGCTGAGGCGTATATCCTGACCAAGGAAGAAGGCGGCCGCCACACGCCGTTCTTCACCAACTACCGTCCGCAATTCTACTTCCGCACCACCGACGTGACCGGCATCGTGACCCTTAAAGAGGGCGTTGAGATGGTGATGCCGGGCGACAACGTGGAAGTGAACGTTGAGCTGATCGTGCCGATCGCCATGGAAGAAAAGCTGCGCTTCGCCATTCGCGAAGGCGGCCGGACTGTCGGCGCGGGCATCGTCGCCAAGATTGTGAAGTAACGAGATATCGGGGCGGCCTCGTGTCGCCCCGGATCGCCTGAAGCCTTTGAACTCGCCTTTGAATTTGATCGACTGAACTGGAAAGCGTTTCGTCATGCAGCAGAACATTCGCATTCGCTTGCGCGCCTTCGATCATCGTGTGCTCGATTCTTCGACGCGCGAGATCGTCAATACCGCCAAGCGCACGGGCGCGCAGGTTCGCGGCCCCATTCCGCTGCCGACGCGCATTGAGCGCTTTACGGTCAACCGTTCGCCGCACATCGACAAGAAGAGCCGCGAGCAATTCGAAATGCGCACGCATAAGCGTGTGCTGGATATTGTGGACCCGACCCCGCAGACCGTGGACGCGCTTATGAAGCTCGACCTGTCGTCGGGTGTCGACGTTGAGATTCGCCTCGGCGCCTAAGGGCGGTCCGGGCAAGGAGAAAGATGATGCGCACAGGGCTCATCGCGAAAAAGATTGGCATGACCCGCATATATCGGGAGGACGGCGAGCACGTGCCAGTCACCGTAATGCACGTGGAGAACTGCCAGGTTGTCGGCCATCGCACGGTCGAGAAGAACGGTTACACCGCGCTGCAACTTGGCGCGGGCGTCCGCAAGGTGAAGCGCACGACGAAAGCCGAGCGCGGCCAGTTTGCCGCCGCCAATGTTGAGCCGAAGGCGGAAGTCGTTGAGTTTCGGGTGTCGGAAGACAATCTGATCGACGTCGGTTCCGAATTGTCAGTTCAGCACTTCCTCGAAGGCCAGAAAGTTGACGTCACAGGCGTCACGATCGGCAAGGGCTTCGCCGGCGCCATGAAGCGTCACAATTTCGGCGGTTTGCGGGCGACGCACGGCGTGTCGGTTTCGCACCGCTCGCACGGTTCTACCGGTCAGCGCCAGGATCCCGGCCGCGTCTTCAAAAACAAGAAGATGGCCGGCCACATGGGCGACGTGCGGTGCACGACGCAGAACATCGAAGTGGTGCGTACGGACGACGCGCGCGGATTGATCCTGCTCAAAGGCGCAGTTCCGGGGCCGAAGGGCGGCTGGGTAATGATCCGCGACGCCGTTCGCTATCCGGCTCCTGCCGACGCGCCGCGTCCAGGCGCGTTGCGCGCCGACGTTGCTGCGGCCTCGGCGGCTGCGTCCGCCGAAGCATCTGAAGGTGCCGAATAATGAAACTCGACGTCCTCAATATCGACAACGGCAAGGCAGGCTCGATCGACCTCGATGAGGCCGTATTCGGCCTTGAGCCGCGCGCGGATATCCTGCACCGCATGGTCGTGTACCAGCTCGCCAAGCGTCAACAGGGTACGCACAAGACCAAGCCCCGCAACGAGGTGAAGGCGACCTCGAAGAAAATGTACAAGCAGAAGGGCTCCGGCGGCGCTCGCCACGGCGACAAGGCCGCGCCCCAGT
>JBGTFV010000346.1:0-2051 GCA_041747095.1 Parvularculaceae bacterium | reverse complement strand
GCCAGCCTGCCAGCGCCTCTCCGGAATACCTGCCCGTCGGGAGCCGTAACGCCCCGTGCGCCGCCGTCGACGCCCGGATCGGGGTGCGCTGCCGTCATGACGCGCGCCCGCCGGCGAGGCGATTGCCCACCGCCCATTCGTTGACACGCAACGCCCCCGTAACTATCTCTCCGGCTGGCACGAAAAGGCGATCCCCGACGCGTCTACGCGGATGATTGCGCACCGCGACGACACTCTCGCCGCCGGCGCCATTCGCCGCTTCCTCGGGCGTCCTGATGAAAGGGATATCGTTCATGGCGCTCATGGGCTTGGCGAAAAAATTCTTCGGCTCGTCAAATGACCGTCGTCTTAAGCCGATGTGGCGACGGGTCGAGGCGATTAACGCGCGCGAAGCCGAGATCAGCCGACTGTCCGATGAAGAGCTAGCCGCGCAGACCGAACGTTTCAAGGCGCGGCTCGAAGCCGGGGAGAAGCTTGACGCCCTCCTCGAAGAAGCCTTCGCCACTGTGCGCGAAGCGGCCAAACGCGCCCTCGGCCAGCGTCACTATGACGTCCAGCTGGTCGGCGGGATGGTCCTGCACGAGGGCAACATCGCCGAAATGAAAACCGGCGAGGGCAAGACGCTCGTCGCAACCCTTCCCGTTTACCTCAATGCGCTGGCGGGGCGGGGCGTGCACGTCGTTACCGTTAACGACTATCTCGCCAGCCGCGACGCCGAATGGATGGGGCGCGTATATGAGCGGCTAGGCATGCGGACGGGATGCATCGTACACGGCCTGACCGACGCCGAACGACGCGACGCGTACGCCGCCGACATCACCTACGGCACCAATAACGAATTCGGCTTCGACTATCTGCGCGACAACATGAAATCCTCGCTCGAGGAAATGGTCCAGCGCGGACGATTTTACGCCATTGTCGATGAAGTGGACTCGATCCTTGTCGACGAAGCGCGCACGCCGCTGATCATTTCTGGTCCGACCGACGACAAATCCGAGCTTTACATCACCATCGACGGATTCATCCCTGAACTCGAGCCCGGCGATTTCGAGATCGACGAAAAGCAACGCTCGGTGGTGCTGACCGAAGAAGGCAACGAAAAAATCGAAGGCCTGTTGCGCAACGCCAATCTGTTGCAGGGCGAGAGCCTCTATGATGCGGTCAACGTCTCGGTCGTCCACCATGTCAACCAGGCGCTGAAGGCGCACAAGGTTTTCCAGAAAGATAAGGACTACATCGTCCGCGGGGACAAAGTCGTCATCATCGACGAGTTCACCGGCCGAATGATGGAAGGACGCCGCTGGTCTGAAGGCCTGCACCAGGCCGTGGAAGCGAAGGAAAAAGCGGCGATCCAACCGGAGAATCAGACGCTCGCGTCAATCACCTTCCAGAACTATTTCCGTCTTTACGAAAAACTCGCTGGCATGACCGGCACGGCGCTGACTGAAGAGGCCGAATTCGCCGACATTTACAAGCTCAATGTGTTTGAGATCCCGACCAATCGTTCGGTCTTGCGGCTCGACATGGACGACGAACTCTACATGACCGCCGCAGAGAAGAACAAGGCGATCGCGGTACAGATCGCCGAATGCCACCGCAAGGGCCAGCCCGTCCTCGTCGGCACCGTATCGATCGAGAAGTCGGAGCATCTCTCAACGCTCCTCGGCGACAAGAGTTTCTGGCGGGACGTCGCCAAAACGCTGCGCGAGCGGGCCGCGGCGCTGAAGGAAAAAGCGGTCGACGACAAGCGGGAACTCGAAGAACGCGCCGCCTATATCGAGCAGATCGCGATCCGGAAAGTTCCCATACCCCATAGCGTCCTGAACGCGCGGTTCCACGAACAGGAAGCCGACATCGTCGCCGACGCCGGCGCGCCCGGCGCCGTGACCATCGCCACCAACATGGCGGGGCGGGGCACCGACATCCAGCTGGGCGGCAATGTCGAGATGAAGGTTCTGGAGGCGATCACCGCCGACCCGCACCTGCACCCCGACGAGGTGCGCGAGCGGATCGAGGCGGAACATGCCGAGGAAAAGGCGAAGGTGATCGCC
>JBGTFV010000345.1:0-2946 GCA_041747095.1 Parvularculaceae bacterium | reverse complement strand
CATCCCTGCCAGGCGCGCCGCCGGCCGACCTCGCCGATCGCGTCATGGCGGCGACGGCGCGCGAATTCGGTTATGTACTTCTGACCCGAAGCGCGGCGTTGATCGCCTATGCCGCCGATGGGCATATTGAAGCTGTCGCCTGCTGAGAGCCTCCCCGGGAACCGCCATGATTGTCATCCTCGAATTAATTGTGCTGGGCGTGCTGCTGCTGGTGCTGTTTCAGTACCTCTCCGGGCGCTCGGGCGGCGGCAAGCTGACCGACCAGACCAAGGCGCGCGTCGAAATCGACGATGATCGGCCAGCGCAGGCCGCCGCCGCGACGCTGCGGGATTTCGAGAACGCCCGCGCGGCGTTGAAGGGGCGCTATCCTGCGGTCTTCGCCATGCTGGCTGGATATCTCAACGCCCATACCCTGAACGAGACGGGCGGCATCGAGGCGGCGGTTCGCGAGATGATCGCCGACTGGACGCCGCGCCGCGAAGAGGTCTCGCGCGAGCTGACCCGGCTGCTTGCCGAACTCGACACCGAAGAAGAGGCGCGCGCCTTCGTCGTCTCAGCCTGCGAGGCGACATTCGAAGAGGAAGGCTATCGCGCCTGGCTCGCTTGGCTTCTCAGCCGCTTCAACGCGGCCTGAAGAAGGCGGCGCGGATGCAGGTCAGAATTGCCATGTTTTTTATCCTGTTTGGCGTGGCGCCGAGCCTTGCCTATCAGGCGGTGCAGGATGAGTTGCGCGCAGCGGCGGCGGACGGCGATCCGTTGCTCGTCTACGCGCTTGGGGTCGCCCCGAATTTTCTGGGCGCCCTGTCTACGTCCGCTATTCTGTTCTGCGTCATCGGCGGCGTTGCGAAAGGATGGAGCGCCCAGTCGCAAGCGTTCGCCTCAGCGGCCATCGCCCTGGCAGGGTTGTGGGGCTGGGAAGTGCTTCAGATATGGGTCCCAAAGGCTACATTTGACCTCCACGATCTCGCATGGACCGCGCCGGGCGTGGCAGGGTTCCTGATTGCGGCCCGGCTCTGGTTCGGGCGCAACTTCGGCGGAGAGGGCGCGCGTGTTTGAAAACGCTTCAGCGCATCTGACGGGAAAATGCCTGTGCGGCGCGGTCGCGTTCCGCGTCGCGCGCGCGGATTTGCGCAATCCCGTCGCCTGTCATTGCAGCCAGTGCCGGCGCTGGAGCGGCGGGCCATGGCCGTCGGTCGATGCGCCCCTCAGCGATCTCGATATGCAAGGCGAGGGTGACCTGCGCTGGCATCGCGCATCTGGTCATGCGCGGCGCGGGTTTTGCGGAACCTGCGGCGCCTCGCTGTTCTGGCAGACCGACGCCGAACCTGACCGGATCGATGTCTCGCTTGGCGCGTTCGACCCCGTCGCCGGCGGATTGGGACTTGCGGTGAAGGCGCACATTTTCGTCGGCTCGAAAGGCGACTATTACGACATCGCCGACGGCCTGCCGCAGCTGGTCGAAGAATAGGACTGACCCCCAATGCATCTGGACGTAGCTTCGCTGGCGATGGTGACGGGCTTTGCGCTTTATGCAGGCCTGTTCCTCTTGCCGTTCCTTCAGGAAGACGCCGCGGTGATTGCGGCGGCGACGGCGGCGATCAACGATCAGGGGCCGCTGACTTACATCTTCATCGCCATTCTTGCGGGACTGACGGCCAGCGACGTCTGGAAATACTGGCTTGGTTATTTCGCGCGGAAGTACAAATGGGCGCACAGATTCGCCGAGAAGCCGGGCGTGTCGGTCGCCGGCGATCTCGTGCGGCAAGATCTGGCCAAGACCCTTTACGCGGCCCGCTTCATTCCGGGTACGCGCATCCCGACCTATGTCGCCTGCGGATTTTTTCGCGCGCCCTATGTGAAATTCGTCGCCCTCGTTGTGCTGACGGCCTTCACTTATGTGTCGATCTCCTTTGCGGTGTTCCACACGGTCGGTATGGTGGCCGGGGAGCAGGCGAAATACTGGCTGCCGGTGATCGCCATCGCGCTGATCGGCGGCTATGCGCTGACGCGCTGGCTGCGCCACAGGCGCCAAAATCTCGGCCCGTTGACGCCCATCTCCCGGGAATTCGACCATCCAATGCCCGACATGCCGGGATTTGAGGGCACGCCCCTCGAAAGCGAGCGGGCGCTTGAACCCGAAACGAAAGGCTGAGTGATGGATTTCTCTCTCACCGAAGACCAGCAGGCCATTCAGGAAATGGCGCGGCGGTTCGCCGCCGAAGAACTCGCGCCCCACGCCGCCGCCTGGGATGAAAAAAAGCATTTTCCCGTCGACGTAATCCGCAAATCCGCCGAGCTTGGCCTCGCCGCCATCTACACCCGCGAGGATGTGGGCGGATCGGGGCTCGGACGCCTCGACGCCGCGCTCATCTTCGAGGCGCTGTCGGAGGGGTGCACCTCAACGGCCGCCTATATCTCGATCCACAATATGTGCGCGTGGATGATCGACGGCTTTGCTTCCGAAGAGTTGCGCCAGCGCTATGTTCCGAAGCTCGCGGCGATGGAGATGATCGCGAGCTATTGCCTGACCGAGCCGGGCTCGGGCTCGGACGCAGCGGCGCTGAAGACCCGCGCCGTGCGGCAAGGGGACCATTATGTCCTCAATGGATCGAAGGCGTTCATCTCTGGCGCAGGCGTCTCCGACCTTTATGTCGTCATGGTGCGGACGGGCGAGGACGGCCCGCGCGGGATTTCAACCGTGATTGTCGAGAAAGGAACGCCCGGGCTCTCGTTTGGCGCGAACGAGCGCAAGATGGGCTGGAACTCGCAGCCGACCGCCATCGTGAACTTTGAGGACTGTCGCATTCCCGTCGCCAACCGCGTCGGCGAGGAAGGCGAGGGGTTCAAATTCGCGATGATGGGCCTCGACGGCGGGCGGCTCAACATCGCGGCCTGCTCGCTCGGCACCGCAAACGCGGCGCTGAAGGCCGCGCTCGATTACGCCAA
>JBGTFV010000344.1:0-3119 GCA_041747095.1 Parvularculaceae bacterium | reverse complement strand
CGGCAGGTCTGACGCGGTCAGTCGCCCCGCGGCGCCAGCGAGGCCATGCCCGCCGCTCTCGATCAGCCAAAGGATGTGGGGGCTTGCGACAACAAGCGCTGTCGCGACGGTCAGCGCCGCCGCCGGACGGGTGAGCATCGCCCGCCCGCGCGCATCTAACGCAAGCGCGGCCACGGCGACCGGAAGCGCCGCAACAAAGGAATATTTCGACATCAAGCCAACGCCGATCGTCACGCCAAGAAGGACGTAATCGGCGAGCCGCCCGGTGTTCCGGGTACGCAGGAGCGCCCACCAGAAGGCGGACGTCGCCGCCAGCAGCGCCAGCGAGTGGGTCAGCGCAGGATGATTCCATCCTGCCTGAAAGGTCAGCGGCACGAACGACGCCGCCACCGTTGCATAAATAGGCCGGAGCGATGCCTCCCGCGCAGCGAGAAACGTGAAGACCATCGCCGTCGTAAGCAGACCGACGCGGATGGCCAGAAAGCTCGCCGCATCGGGACCAAGGACCGACTGCGCCACGAGGAGTAGCCATTCGAAGACCGGCGGGTTATCGGGCAGGTAGCCCGCCTGCAACGATTGAGTGACGACGTTGAGCTTGACGTCGTCGAGCGCCAGCGCGCTTGCGCCCCCCGCCATCGCTGCGAGGCCATGCGCGAGCCATAGCGCCATGCCGGCAAGCGCCACGCCCTCCGCTGATGTCAAGTTGGGAAGTCGAAGAAGCGGCGCGCGCCTCGAAATGATCGAATGCCGTTGGTCCAAAGGCTGACTTATTCGGTCGGCGTCGGCGCGTCGCCGATGGGTTCAAGGCGCTCGAATGTACCCAGGGAACAAGAACCCATGAGGAAGCCGTTCACATTGTCGATCACGTCGATGATGTCGTTTCGGCAAAGCCGCGCAATTGTTGTCTGATACTGGATGCGGCTTGCCGCCCGGGTAACGCCCATGCAGCGGCCATTGACTTTATTCACGTAATATTGCGACACGCCAACCCGCGCGAGCAGCGTACGCTCGTCGACGCCCTGCAGCGAGGACAGGCTGGTTATCATCAGGCAATCGGCCTTCTCGCCAGTTTTCTTCAGGCCCGCCAGCGTCGCCGCGTTTCGGGCGTCGACGGGTTCGCCGCCCGACGACGCACATGCGGCCAACGCTACGGCGGCGGCGGCAATGATGAGAACGCGCATTTTTCAATCTCCCTGTTGACGATTTCAGCCCCAAGCCCGAATCGCAACGCGAGAATAAGACTAAACCATGATCGGCGCGCGCGGCATATTATTCAACGCCGAGTTTGCGTTTCAAAATCTCGTTTACCGCCGCCGGGTTCGCCTTGCCGCCCGTCGATTTCATCACCTGGCCGACGAACCAGCCGAAGGTTTTCGGCTTTTCCTTCACTTGCGCGACCTGATCGGGATTGGCCGCAATGATGGCGTCGATAGCCGCCTCGATGGCTCCCGTATCCGTCACCTGCTTCAGGCCGCGTTCCTCAACAATACGCGTCGGATCGGCGCCGGTTTCGAACATTATGGCGAACACGTCCTTGGCGATCCGCCCCGAGATCGTTCCATCGGAGATAAGCCCGACGAGCGCGCCCAGTTGCTCGGCCGCGATAGGCGAGGCGTCGATTTCGAGACCCGCTTTGTTCAGCGCCCCGAATAGCTCCGTCGTCACCCAATTGGCCGCGAGCTTGCCGTCGCGACCTTTGGCGGCCGTCTCGAAATAGACGGATCGCTCGCGGTCGGCGGCTAGCACCGCCGCGTCATAGGCCGACAATCCGTAGCTCGCCATGAAGCGGTGCTTCTTGGCGTCGGGAAGCTCCGGCAGGGTGGCGCGGATACGCTCGACGAACGCCGGATCGATCTCCAGCGGCAACAGGTCGGGATCGGGAAAATAGCGATAGTCCATCGCATCTTCCTTGGAGCGCATGGTGCGGGTCTCGCCCGTCGCCGGATTGAAAAGGCGCGTTTCCTGATCGATCCGCCCGCCGGCTTCCAGCGCGTCGATCTGACGGCGCGCTTCATACTCGATCGTCTGCTTGACGAACCGGATAGAGTTGACGTTTTTCGTCTCCGTCCGTGTGCCGAGCTTATCCCCCGGGCGGCGCACCGAGACGTTGACGTCGGCCCGCATCGACCCTTCGTCCATGTTGCCGTCGCACGTGCCGAGATAGCGCAGGATGGTGCGCAGCTTGGAGAAATAGGCCGCGCCCTCCTCCGCCGAGCGCATATCGGGCTTGGAGACGATCTCCATCAGGGCGACGCCCGAACGATTGAGATCGACATAGGAATCGCGCGGGCTGAAGTCGTGGATCGACTTGCCTGCGTCCTGCTCCAGATGCAGCCGCTCGATGCCGACGACGATGGTCTCGCCGCCGTCGAGTTCAACCTCGATCTCGCCTTCGCCGACGATGGGGTCTTTGTACTGCGATATCTGATAGCCCTGCGGCAGGTCGGGGTAGAAATAATTCTTGCGATCAAAGCGCGACCACAGATTGATCTGCGCGTTCAGGCCAAGCCCGGTCTTGATCGCCTGTTCGACGCAATAGGCGTTGATCACAGGAAGCATGCCCGGCATGGCTGCATCGACGAGCGATACATTCTCATTGGGTCCTGCGCCATAGGCCGCCGAGGCGCCCGAAAACAGCTTCGAGACTGAGGAGACCTGCGCATGCACTTCAAGGCCGATGACGACCTCCCAGTCGCCAGTGCGACCTTTCAGGAGTTTTCGGGGGGCGATGTCGGCGGCGGCGGTCATCGGGCAGTCCTTTGCGTCAAGGCTCGGAACCCTTCGTTTTAGCGACCCTTTCCGCCCGCGCAATGACCCCCTTTATGGTCCGATAGACGCGGTTGGGAAACTGCAATTCCAGATAATGCGTGCCGCCCCGAATGCGCTCAATCGCCAGATCGGCGTCCGGGCCGAAATACCGGCGCAACTCGTCGAGCGCTGACATCGGCACCAAGGTGTCGAGATCGCCGTGCATGGCGGTCACCGGGATGGCGAGATCTTTCAGTCGGGCGAACACTGCCCCGATCTGAGCGCGGCGGCCGGCGACCTCGGCCCGCGCCGTGTGCAGATAGGCCGGCAGCGCCGACCGCACGAGCGGCAGGCTGGCAAGCCGGGTCGAA
>JBGTFV010000343.1:0-1602 GCA_041747095.1 Parvularculaceae bacterium | reverse complement strand
CGGCCCCTTCTGAAGCGTCGCCGGCCGGGCGCATGCCGAAAGCGTTGATGGTCGCGCGCGCCCCCGGTTCTGCTGAGGCTGAACATTTCCGCGCCCTTCGAGCCCAACTGCTCACCGCCAAGGGCGGCGAACCCGTAAGGCTCTTCGCCATCGCCTCGCACGCCTCCGGCGACGCGGCGGACTATGTCGCCATGAACCTCGCCGCGAGCTTCGCCCAGCTGAATCGCCGAACGCTGATTATTGATGCGGACGTGCGCGCCGGACGACTGGCGGCCCGGTTCGGCCTCGGAGAAGCGCCGGGGCTATGCCACATGCTCGCGGGAGAACTTGAATTTGCAGCAGCCTGCCGGACCAGTATCATCGAGGATCTCATGCTGCTGCCCTCTGGCGGCGGCGGTCCGGGCGCGGAGGAGTTGCTTGCGGACGGCGGCATGCCCGAGATTCTCGCCATGGCGCGGGCCAGCTTTGACAATGTGATCGTTCTCGCGGCCCCCTACGGACCGACGGCCGACGGCCATTATGTCTGGGCCGCCGCGCGATCGGTGCTGGTCGTCGCGCGCCGCCACCATGATCGCCTCGAAGAGCTTCGCCGCCTCAACACCGCCTTGCGGCATGTGGGCGCTGAGGTCATCGGCGCGACGCTCCTCAAATAACGAGGACTGCAAACATGGACGCGCCGGCCACTCTGGCTCGTCAGCCCGCCCTTTCGAGGGAAGTGCGAAGCGCGCTAGTCGCCGCTGGCGTCATTGGCGCCGCATGGATGGCGCTGTACGGCCCGGTTTATCTGGAATTTGCGCGAGGGCCCTGGCGGCGGGACGAGAACGCCCACGCGCCGATCATGCTGGCGTTGATTGCGGGCGCAGCCATCGGCCGCTTTCTTGACGGCGGCTTCTCGCTGAACCGTTCGGTCGCGAACGCGGCTGCCGGCGCATTCGCACTGGCGATGGGTCTCGGCGCGTACCTTACGGGCCGCGCGACAGATGCAACGCTTGTTCTGTCAGCCTCCCAAGGACTTGTCGCCTGTGGCCTTGCGCTATTCTTTTTCGGCGTAAACGGCGCGAGGCGGCTATGGTTTCCGCTCGCTATGTTCAGCTATCTGATCATCTGGCCCGGCTGGGCGCTTGACGCCCTGACGCTGCCGTTAAAGATGTTCGTGTCTCAGGCGACTGCTGAGGGGCTATACGCAATCGGGATGCCTGTCGCGCATGCGGGCGCAGTCCTGACGGCGGGGCCTTATACGTTGCTCGTCGCCGACGCATGCAGCGGGCTCAATTCGCTGATTGCGCTCACCTCGGTCGGCGCAGTTTACCTTTACGTTGCGCGGCGCCCTGACTGGCGGGTTAATCTGGTCGTGCTGGCCGCGCTGGTTCCTATTGCAATCGCCGCAAATATCGGCCGGGTTTGCCTGCTCGTGGCGATCACGTATTACCTCGGCTACGATGCAGGTCAGAGCTTCCTGCATGAGGGGGCGGGGTTCGTCATGTTTGCGCTGGCGCTTGGCCTTGTGTTCGCGGTTGACGCGATCGCGGCGGCGGTATTCGCCTTGGCTTCCGGGCGCCTGCCGCGCGGCGCGCGCCGGGGGGAGCGAACGGCATGACCGCC
>JBGTFV010000342.1:0-4934 GCA_041747095.1 Parvularculaceae bacterium | reverse complement strand
GCCGTCGAGTTTCGCGGATAGCGCGGCGCCCACCGCCAGCGGCGCGCCCGCACCAACGATGCCGTTCGCGCCGAGCATTCCCTTGTCGAAATCGGCAATATGCATAGACCCGCCCTTGCCTTTTCCAAGGCCAGTCGCCTTGCCATAGATTTCCGCCATCATGGCTTTGACATCGCAGCCTTTGGCAATGCAGTGGCCGTGGCCGCGATGGGTCGAGACGATGAGATCGTCTTTATCGAGATGGTCGCAAACGCCGACGGCAACCGCTTCCTGCCCGGAATAAAGATGCGTGAACCCGGCAATCTCGCCCGTCATGATCTCCTTGTGCAGACGTTCTTCGAATTCGCGGATCGTCTTCATCTGACGATAGGCGTGGAGCAGATGGGCCTTGCTGTGTCGGGTTGCCATGTCAGGTCCTGACTTTCTTTTTCGCCGGCTCTTGGGCGCTGGCGAGATAGCTTTCAAGGGTTTGGTGGAAATGACGAATACGTAGTTCCTGGTCTCCGATCCATAGACCCGAATACCCGGCGCTGTTCATGCCCTGTTGAACAAACGGCAAATTATAGGCGTCCTGGTTGATGACGAGGCCAAGCGATGTTTCGCCGTGCCTGTATTGACGGTGGCGCGGCCGCTCGTAAGCGGCCGCATCGAACTCGCGGTCCTTCAGCTTGAATATCCAGTAGTCGAAAAACATCTTGTTGGGGTCGGTTGGATGCGGCCTCTGGCGAAACATCATCAAATCGTCGGCGTGTACGTTCATCGTGATGTTTGGAAAAATCAGATAATGATAATCGTCGGTAAGCTGATCGTCATTCAGCGCCGAATAATCTCGGCCCTGTTCCGCGCCGTTTTCTCGCTTGTATTTCTGGATCGCCTCGCGCGCGCCGTAGACAGAACCCTCATAAGACGCCGGATCCATGCCAGCGTCACGCATCATCGACTTGATCGGCGGAGGAATTTCCGATGGCGAGATAACGCGGGGACTAAGGACGCCGAAGGCAATGAGATAACGGCTGTGCTTGCCGAGACAGTCGATCTGGATATCGAGATCATCGAGATAATACAGGAGTTGCGGATGGATGCCTTGTACGTGGTAACTTTCGTTAAAGGCATCAACGGACGCCTTCCAATTGCAGTCCCACTCCACAGTCTTCCATTCGGTCAACGCCATCCGGTCGAATTGATAGGGATCCAGATGTTCCGGAATGACGCCGAGATAATCGCGCAGCGGCTCGACGTCCGGATTCATGCTGAACCACACGAATGAGCCCCACCGGTCGCAAGGCAGCCGAATTAGTCCGCCGCACGGCGGGGCGCCCTGCGGAAAAGTTTCCAGGTCGGGGATGTCGGCGAAGCGTCCGTCGAGTCCGTATCGCCAATTGTGATAGCGGCAGCGAAAATCTCCTGCGCCTTCCTTTGGTTCATGCGCGCCGTGCACGAGCAGATTTCCGCGATGCTGGCAAACATTGTAAAACGCGCGAACCGAGCCGTCGCGCTGGCGCGCCAGCAGAATCGATTCGCGACCTATTTCAGTGACAATGTGATCGCCCGGGTTTGGAATGTCGTCGTCACGACAGCCCAGTAGCCAGACTTTGGTCCACATGCCCTCCCATTCGCGTTTCATATAGTCATGCGAAGTGTAGCGCTCTTTTGGGATAGGGTTCGACGGCCAGTTCGGCTTCGGCGACGGCTCAACAGGCGTGCCAGCGGTGCCGCGGCGCGCATCGGTTCGTTTGATCGTCTGTTTACGGCGCACCTTCATGATGATCTAGAACTGCACCCGTTTGGTGTAACCGCCATCGACGACGAAGTTGACGCCTGTCACCCAGCTTGCCGCAGGACTCGAAAGAAAAACGATACAGCGTGCGACCTCCTCGGGCGTGCCAAGTCGGCCGAGCGCGTGGGTTTTCTCGGTGCGCTCGTAGAACTTTTCGTTTGAGATCTTGATCATGTCCCAGGCGCCGCCGTCGAAATAGATGGGCCCCGGCGCTACGCTGTTGACGCGCACACCCTTGGAGCCGTGCTCCTGGCTTAGCTGCTTGGCGTAGGTGATCAGCGCTGCTTTCATGGCATTGTAGGCTTGCGGGACCATGAACGTCTCAACCGCGGCCGTCGTCGAAATCATAGTGATCGCGCCGCCTCCGCGCTTTTCCATGTGGGGCAGCACCGCCTCGACGCCGCGCACGGTGCCGAGAACGTCGATTTCGAAATTCTTCCACCAGTTTTTTTCGCTGTCCGCGCCGCCGCCGGCAGAAACATTGGGTATAAAGATATCGACGCCGCCCAGCTCGGCGGCCATCGCTTCTATCCAGCTTTCGTATTCTTCCTTGTTCTTGATGTTGCAGGGCGCGCCGACAATCTTCCCGTCGGCGATAACCTTCATTTCCTTGACCGCGCGATTTACGCTCTCCGGCGAGCGCGAGCAGATCGCGACATTAGCGCCCTCTTCAGCAAAGAGATCCGCAACGCGCCGACCGATGCCGGCGGTCGCGCCGGTAATCAGGACGCTTTTCCCGCGCAATCCAAGGTCCATTTTCTGTTTCCCTTCCGCGGTTCCGGCCCGAACGCTCGCGTACCATACGCCAATTTAAAGACAAGCATGATTGTTTTTTTCTACCCGTCAAGCGCGAGGCGTGCGGGCAGTTTCCGTCACATCGCCGGCCGCGCTAATAGGCCGTTGTCGATGACGAATTCCGCGCCGGTGACAAACCGGGACTCGTCCGACGCCAGATACAGGACGAGATTTGCAACGTCATTGGGCGCTCCAAGCGAGCCGGCCGGCAGCACGCCTGTAGCGGCGATATCCATCGGCCTTTCGTTCGCCCGCCCCTGCGCCGACTGCACCATCGGCGTCTCAATTGCGCCGGCGTGGATCGAGTTGCACCGCACGCGATAGCCTTCCGCCTGACAATGGGCCGCGATGGATTTCGTCATTGCGCGCACCGCGCCTTTGGCCGCCGAATAAGCGAAGAATATGGGATATCCCACGTGCGAGGCGGTCGATGACATATTGATGATCGAGCCGCTGTCGCTCTCCTTCAGCAGCGGCAGAGCGTATTTGCAGCCCAGAAAAACGCCTTCCGACATTACGGAATTGGCGAACCGGAATTCCTCCAGCGTGCAGCTTTCCGGCGTCGACAGAATGACGACCCCGGCGTTGTTGACGAGAATGTCGAGGCGGCCGTGCCGGGCGCGGACCTCGCCGATGACCTTTTGCCAGTCCTCTGCGCTGGCGACGTCGTGCCGGAGGAATGTCGCCGCAGCGCCGATACCTGCCGCCGCCGCCGCGCCGCGCTCTTCATTGAGGTCGGTGAGAACGACCTTGGCGCCTTCGCGGACCAGCAGCTTTGCGTCGGCAAGACCCAGACCCGAAGCCGCGCCGGTGACCAGCGCGACCCTTCCTTCAACCCGTCCCATCGACAAGCTCCCCATTTCCAACATCATGCAATTGCGTTGTGCGATGCAGCATGAATTTCCTCGCCTTTCCTGCAGACGTCGGTTAAATTACAAGCAGGTGTGAATGTTTTTTTCGGGGCAGTAAATGGTCAAAAGCACTTCCGATTTCGCGGCCCGACGCCGCTTGCGCGCTGCTGGCCAAGACCGGACGCCGAAGGAGATCGGCCGGCAAGCGCAGAAGAGCGCTTCAACGCGAAAACTGATTGTCGAGGCGGCGCTGCAATGCCTCATCAAATATGGCTACGCGCAGACGACGACGCCGCGCATCGCCGACGAGGCGGGGTTGTCGCGCGGCGCGATGATGCATCACTTTACCAACCGGCACACCGTCATTCAGGCGGCGATCGAATATCTGCACACGAAGCGACTGCGGGCGTTCCGCCGCGCGGTATCGTCCCTGCCTGAGGACCAGCCGCATCTGCATGATGCGCTGACCGCTTATTGGCGCCATGTCACCCATCCTCTGTTCTTCGCTTTCCATGAACTCGCCGTCGCGTCGCGGACGGACGCCGACCTTGAAAAAATCCTGCGCCCGGCCGAGCAGGCGTTTTACCGCGAGTGGTACAAGCTGGCGGTTGATCTGTTCCCGGAATGGCAGAGCGACCGGACGAAATTCGACATCGCCCTCAACCTTGTTCAGGTGACGCTCGAAGGCCTTGTGATCCGCCGCCTGTCCGCGCCGCTCAGTCCGAAGGCGGAGGAACTTTTCTTCGATTACCTCGAGGACTGCCTGCGCAACCTGATGCCGGCTGAGATGCAGGAATCGAAGCAATACGCCCGGCGCAGCAATTCTCGGCGGCTCTCGACCGCGTTGGCGTAAGCGCCCGCGGCGTTCCAACCTGAAAGGCGATCGCGAGATGACCGCTGCTTCGCTTATTCTTCACCACCACGACCCGTCGCCCTTCGCGGAGAAGATTCGCGTCGCCTTCGGCATCAAGGGCGCCCGGTGGCATTCCGTCCGTATACCGATGGTTATGCCGAAGCCGGACCTGACCGCTCTGACCGGCGGCTATCGGGGCACGCCGGTTCTGCAGATCGGCGCCGACATTTATTGCGACTCGCGACTGATCATCGAGATTGTTGAACAACTGCATCCCGCGCCGCCGCTGCTGGCTGCGGGACCGCTCGTCAATCTCGGGTTGCAGCACTGGAGCGACGAGACCGTATTCCCGCCTGGCGCGGCGCTCGCCATGCACGAAAACCGGGCGCAGCTGCCCGACGACCTGATCGCCGACCGCGCCGCCTATTTCGCCGAACTCGATTTTTCCGGCTTCGCCCGCGACGCACTTCATTTCCACGCGCAATTCAGCGCGCACGCCGCGCTGATCGAGCGGCAACTGCAGGACGGACGCGCGTTCCTTCTGGGCGACGCGCCGGAATGGGCGGACATCAACGCTTATTTTCCGGTCTGGATGGCGCTGGGGCATTTCCCTTCGGCGCGGCGCTATCTTGATCGCCACCTGCGCCTCGCCGCCTGG
>JBGTFV010000341.1:0-4805 GCA_041747095.1 Parvularculaceae bacterium | reverse complement strand
GCTGGCAACGCGCCTGGCGCGCGAGCGCCGCGCGGCCCGCTCCCGCAATTGGCCTCGCGGCGATCCACAATGGATCGAAGAGATCGAATGGATCGATGTCTTTTGCTTTTGCGCGTTCCTCACCCCGACTCTCTTCGCGTTCATCGCCCGCAGAGATGATGCGGCCGCCGCAAAGGGTGGGGGATAACTTTTCCTGCGCGATGACGCAGATGTTATCGTCAGAGGCAGGCGCCTTCCTGATCGATGATCAGGGCGGGTTGAGCGATAGCGAAACCCGCCGCTTCCCGCATATAATCAAGTTTGGCGGGTGTTGCTGCGCGTAGGTCCGCCCTATTCTTGCTGCGCAAGGAGAAAGGACTGCCTATGCGCTACGTGATCGCCCTCGACGCCGCACTCCGGCTCTTTCGCGACCGGGCGAAGCCTCCCGCGGGAACGAAACTCGTCGCCCCAACCCTCGTGCGCTCGCAGGCGGCGTCACATCTCTTCGCCGCAGCGCGGAGGGGAGAAATCGACCGCACAGAGGCAAAGGCGCAGCTCGACCACATGCGGGCGCTGAACATCCGCCTGCTCGGCGACCGGGTGCTTCAGAAGTTCGCCTGGGACTTCGCGGAACAGCTTGGCTGGGAGGACACGTACACTGCAGAATACTTGGCGCTCACGAAGCTTCAGGCCGATGCCTTCGTGACGCTGGACCCGGATCTCGCGCAGGCCGTCGCCACCCTCGTGCCAGTCGCGTCGTATGACGAGATGCTAGGCGGTCAGTAGCAAGCAAGTAGGGTGCATTAAGCCGAAGGCGCAATGCACCGTCAACGCTCGCCCGAATGAAGCAGGTTCCAGTCTTCGGGCGAAAGATTGATCGGTCGGCCGAACCCCTTCTTCCATTCCTGACAGGTGGAATAAGACCCGTCCTCAGGCGCCTTGATAAGACGGTGTTTGACCGGGTTCCAGTGGATGTAATCGACATGGGCGTCGAGGTCGCCGGCGTCGCGAATGGCGCGTTCCCAAAACCGGCGTCGTCAAATGCCGCGCTCGCCTTTGCGGCGGCCGGCGCGGGGATCGCGCTCACGCGGAAGCAATTTTAAAAACCGCGATTTGATGAGCCGACAGCGCAATGGGTAGTCAGGGTCGTCCGGCGGCAATCGCCAGACGCCAGGCAGATGTTCGGGGGCAGATGTTCGGGCAGAACGCAAATTGCAATTGTTTCGAACGGATCGCGCGGCGACCGACACCAGCCCCAGCCCGCCATCTTTCCGAAAGATTGAAAACCGGCTAATTCAGGTCATTAGACTTACTTGCGTCGCGCCTTTTCGGTTTGTCTAAGCGCAACCATTTCAATATGGCGCGCCCCATGCATTGGCTAAACGTCGGTTGACCAATTGTTCCATCGGGGGGAATGCGGGATGCCCGCTGACATGTTGCCGGAATTCAAAGCCGACCGGGCTGTAATCCTGACCAATTATCGCCGCCCGGCTAATCTGCCTCATCAGATCGAAGCAGCCAGAGCGCTGCGGCCTGCCGTCGATATCGTGGTTGTCGACAACGCCGAAGACGAGCCGCTCAGCGCTCGCGCGGACGTTAACCTCAAAGGCGTTCATTATATTCGCCCTGGGCGGAACATGGGCGCCGGGCACCGGTTTGTGCTGGCGAGCGGCATGCCGCACACCCTGATCGCTTGCATCGACGACGATCTATTCCCGACGCCGGCTCAGATTGAAACACTGTTTGCGGCGCTCGCTGCCGAGCCTGACCGGGTGCATGGCTATTGGGGCGAAAATTATCGCGACGTGGTCGGGTTCGTTTGGCGCCAGTCCCCGCTTTTCGGCAAAACTCGCGATGTCGACGTTCTCAACCGTCTCTATGTGTTCTCTCCAGCCCATGCGCGCCGCGCGATCGCCCTGGCGAGCGCGGTGGGCTTCCCGGATTGGTATGCCATCGGGCCGACTGACGACATCATGCTGAGTCATGGCGGCGCGCGCCGGCCGCGCTGCCACGATCTGGGGCAAATGGACGACTGCGACACCAGCAACGCCGACGGCGTCGCCGTGTGGAGACGCCCCGGGTTTTACGAGGCTCGACATTCAATTATTCGCGGCATCCGGCGGGTAAGGCGGTCGGGGCGATCCGTTGAGGAAACGCCAAACGCAGCGCCCATTGGCGTGGCGCCGCCGAGCCAAGCTTCTTAGAGCCACACCAGTGAACGCTGCTACAATGAATGTCAGTACAGCCGCTTTGAGCAATATATGACCGCGCGCTTGCTCGTCATCGGCCTCGACGCCGCAGAAGCGACGCTCATCGAAGGATGGGCGCGCGAGGGACGTCTGCCGAATTTTGCGGCGCTGATGGCGCGCGCCGCGGCTTTTGTTCCCGATAACCTGCCTTTGCGAACGCTGCCCGGCGCAATCTGGCCAGAGTTAATCACGGGCGTGTCCTGCGGACGCATCGGTCAGTACTATCATCCAGGCCAGCTTCACACTGGCGAGGCCGAGCGTCGGGCGATTGATCCGGAAGAGGTCGATGTCGAGTCTTATTACTGGGTCAAGGCTGCGCGCGCCGGACTTAAAGTTGCTGCGCTCGACATGCCGCACAGCTATCCCGCGCCTGACATGGGCGGCGTGCAACTCTTCGATTGGGGGGTACACGACCGGCATACCGGCATTTGCAGTTTCCCTTCCAGCTATCTCGATGGCGTCAAGGCGCGCCTTGGCGATCACCCTGTGATCGATTGCGAGGCCCATGACGGCACGCCGGAAAGCTACGCGGAGCTGCGCGATCAATTATTGCGCGGGGTCGCACTTAAAACCGCATTGATTGTAGACACCCTCAAAAGCGACCGATGGGATTTGTTGACCGCTTGCTATGGCGAGCCGCATTGCGTCGGCCATCAATTCTGGCATTTCCATGATCCCGGTCACCCGCGCCATGATCCCGACGCGCGGCCGGAGTTCAAATCCACGATATTCGATGTCTATGCGCTGATCGATAAGGGTCTCGGCGAGGTAATCGAGGCTGCAGGGGCTGGCGCCGAGATTATCGTCGTTGCGAGCCACGGCATGGGCCGTTTCTTCGGCGGTCCAAATATTCTGTCAGAAGTGCTCGCTCGTCTCGGCCTTACATCGGCGAACGATACGGGCGCGGGGCGTCTTGCCCGCAGCGTCCAGCGTGGTCATGGACCGATTTCACGCGCAGCGCGCGCGTTTGCCCGGCCCTTGCTGGGGCGAAAAAGACTGAAAGCGATACAGGCCCGCCTCGGCGCCTTGCGTGAGCCGCTCACCGATCCGCGCACCAAAGCTGCGCCGCTCCCTAACAATCGGGTCGGCGCAATCCGCCTCAACGTCAAAAGTCGCGAGCCGAGCGGCTCAGTTGCTCCCGGGAACGAGGCGGCAGCGATGGTCGATGATATCCGCGTCGCCCTACAAGGGTTACGCGACAGCCGATCGGGCGAGCCGGTGGTGGCCCAAACGCTAACGCCGCGAGAGGCGTTTGGGGCCGATTACCACCCAGACGTGCCTGATTTGATGGTGGTGTTTCGCGAGGATCTCGGCGAGATCGGCGACTGCGCGTCCGACAAACTGGGCGAGTTGCGCGTGCCGACGGATGTTTCGCTCAAACATCGCACCGGCGATCACACTAGCCACTCGCGCGTGTGGATCATCAGTCCACGGACGCCGCCTGCTGCGCCTGTCGCGAAGGGCGCGCTGACCGACCTCGCTCCGACGGTTCTGGACTTGCTGAACCTGCCGGCGGGCGAGCGGATGGACGGTCATTCATTCCTTCGCTGAATCGGCAGATTGGCTGGCGTTGTGACGTGAGCCCACTCGCTCGGACATCGAGGCAACAGGCCGTCAGCCGCGGCGCAGGCCGCTGACTGGAAGTTTATTCTAAAACGAGAAATGGTGGAGCTAGGCGGAATCGAACCGCCGACCTCTTGAATGCCATTCAAGCGCTCTCCCAACTGAGCTATAGCCCCAACTCGTGCAGCCGCGGTCAGCGGGCGTTGGTTCGCAACGGCCTTTAGGGCCCTTGCGTTTGGGAGCCGGAACCTAGCGGCGGCATGGGCGGCGCGCAAGCGCTATCCCGCAGCCGGGCCTACCGGCAAAACGCAATTAAACATCCTCCTCATCATCGCCGCCGACGATGCCGACCACGCCGTCATCATCGTCTTCATCGTCTTCAAGCAGGGTGTCGTCTACGTCGTCGTCTTCGATTTCGAGTTCGATATCCTCGATGTCTTCAATATCTTCGCCTTCAGCGTCAGCTGGTTCTTCATCAAGGCCGGCCTTGCGCTTGCTCTTGGCGGCGCGGGCTTCCTTGTCGGCGGCCTCGAGCGAGGTTTCAGCCACGGGCTTGGGGACAGCCGCAGCAGCCTTGGCTTCATCGGTCAGATCATCCTCGCGGCGCGCCCGGCGCGGCTTCAACAGCGCCTCTGGCGTGAATTCGGTATCGCATTTCGGACAATGCGCAGGGTCTTTGTTGAGGTCGTAAAAACGCGCGCCGCAATTCGGGCAATCGCGCTTCACGCCGAGTTCTGGTCTGGTCACGGGCTCTCGCTCTCTCAGCGGTCAGGACGGAAAGTCGGCTCTGTTGCCACGCTCATGGGGCGCTGTCAAAAGGATTGGCGCCCGTCGCCGCAAGAGGACCCCGCCGCCATGCCCGATCTTCCTGCCGCTGACGGCCCTGACCTCTCGCGCGAGGGTCGTAACGCGCGGCCGCCGGCGTTGAAAGGCCCGCTCGTCGCCCGCTCCTCCAGCGCCATGTCAGGATCGGTCGAGGCGCCCGGCGACAAGTCACTCTCGCACCGCGCGTTG
>JBGTFV010000340.1:0-9442 GCA_041747095.1 Parvularculaceae bacterium | reverse complement strand
CTGGGCGGCTGCGCCGACGATCGCGGGAAAGACCGCCTTAAGCGCCGGTCCTGCAATGGCTGCAAGCGCCGCGAAAAACTCCTGATCGCCTTCGCGCTCGCCGACTCCCGTTGATCCGAAATATGCCTCAACCACCGGTTCTGTTTCTGCGAGGCCGGGAGCGCTCTCGAGGCCAGCGCCTGTGCGCGGAGGCATGAATCCCTCGACGCTTTCATATTCTGTGGCGGCCGCCTCAGACGACGGCTCGGGCGAATGGGCCGCTTCCGAACCTTCGTTTGTAACGACCTGATGGGAATCGCCCTCATCAGCGGCTGCTTCGTCGCCAAGATATCCAGCCTCCGGCCCGCCGGAGATTTCCTCCGCGATGAGCGAAGGTTCGATCGCGGGCGCCGGCATATGGTGGCCGGAGCCATTGCGAAAGTTTGAGCTAGGATTTTCGTGGGCGTCGGTCATAGACATCGCCATGTTCCTTTCCTTTGGCGGGCGCGCGCAGCCTTGCGCTGCCGCGCCCGGGCGGGTTTGATCAGCATCGCTTTCTTAACCGTCAATTTGTCAGTGCTCGAAGTCACTGTCCGCAGCCGCCTGAAAACCGCGGCGAAAGTTCGGGCGCGCATAGGCCAACACGGCGTCGCCCGCTGTCGCTAATAAGACCGTCAGTAAAAACAGTGCACACGGACGATCAGGGCTTAAAGACCAGATCTCCGAATACGGCCGCGTCATTAGACGTCCGGCGCTCAGCGTAGTGAAGAAACGGGATGTTCCCGTTTCAGGGTCAGCGTCGGAACGCCACTAATTAGCTGGCAGATTATTTTTCTTCAGCGTTGGAAGGATATCACAACAAAAATTCTTGCAAAAGGCGAATCGAGCCGAAGCGGTGCCAAATATCACACTAACAAACAATCACGTGCATAGCGTTCGCGGCAACAACGTCGCCAACACGGTTTCCTGATTGCCGCTGAAATCTTCAGCCATCAGAGAGACGATCGGGTTACCGCCGAGCGATGAGGCGGTGAAGGTCATCAGAAGCGCCGTACGCGGATCGCTGGCGTCGCCCGCGACCTCCACGCGACGGTAGTGGTAGGTGTTGCCGCTTGAAAAGGTCTGCGTGCCAACGGTGCTTGTGGCGTGCGCGGGAGTCAGGTCCGAGATGACGACCTGGCCCTCGGGCTGGCTGGGCGTGACCGTGATGTTGAAACTCGCCCGAACGCGCGCAACGCCTCCCTGATCGCTGCCTGAGACAAGAAACGAAAAGGGCGGCAGCGATCCCGAATAAAAATAAATGTTCGCGGCCGATGCGGGCGTAAAGCTCATCGAGCCGCCGTACGTCGCCAGCACGAATGCGGAGGCGCCGGCGGTGTTAAATGTCGTCCCGGCGGGACAGCCCGTATTCAACGTCGCTCCGGGATTGGTCGACGCAACAGCCTTGAAGCCACCGTCATTGACCGAAAGGGCGATGACCGGTTTGGTGGTATCATCAGCGGGTATCGTGGTTTCACAGCCTGCCAGTCCGAGGCCGGATACGGCGCAGGCAAGAAAAATCGCGCGCTTGTTCATGATAGTCTCCCCACTATTGATGAACGCTATATCGGACAATTTGTCGCAACCGGCTCGCCGGATGTCAACTCCAACAACGCCGATTTTCGCGGATCGGCGCGCGTTGCCAGCGTCGCCGAAATTGTCAGCTCACCCGCGCTCGATGGGCATGGTCAGGCAGTGCGGCCCGCCATGCCAGTTCCACAATTCGCGGCCTCGGAAAGTTGACACCTTCACGCCGTCGGCCTCGAGGGCTGCGCGCGTGACCGGCGAGGCGTCGTAGGCAATCACCTCGCCTGCGGCCGTGGCGACGACGTTAGACGCCTGGCGGCGAAACTCCGGCATGGCGACCGACATCATGTGGCGAAAGCCTTCTGGACCATCGGCGGGCGCCTGCCCGCCCACATAGGTCAGGCGGTATCGGCGCGCACGCAGATAATCGACAAATTTCATATCTTTCACGCCTTTGTCTTCGCGTCCCGATCCGGCGCGGTAGAGCGACAACGTGCCCATCTCCTTCAGGTAGGCGAGCGCCTTTTCCGCATTGTCTTCCGACAGGCGCGTCTGCGTGCGGGCCCCGCGAATATAGGCGGACAGGGGATCTTTCCCGGCGTGGCGCGCTTCGAAGAGCCACGGCACGACCAGCCCATGACCGGGCGAGACATGCGTGAAACACGTGTCGAGATGCAGGAATAGGATGCGCAACTCGCCGAGCGGGTCTTCCTGCCAACTCCCCGCCGTGGCGCGGTTGAGATAGTCCGACTGCCGCGTATGCACGGCGAGCACGTCCATGTTGAGCCGCTGCGCGAGCAGGGGCGCGGCGCGCGGGTCGGTGCGGTTGCCGACGCCGAGATACAGCGTTTTCGCATCGACGACATGCGCGTCGCCGCCCTCAATGACGATGCCCTCCTCGACGGCGTCGAAGACGATCGGATAAGCCGACATGGTGGGCCCGTAGCGATAAACGAAACGCAGCAGCATGTTCTCGCGCAGGCGGCGCGGCGACAGCGCGTTGCAGATGACAAGCCCGTTCGGCGTCATGGAGCTGGAATCGCGCGTCCACATGGTCGAGTTCTGATCGTCGACGCGGTGCTGATAGGCGCCGTCAGGGCCTTGTGCGAACTGCATGCTGGGATCGCGGGCGAGCATCTTCGACGCGGTAAGCGACGCGTGCCCTGCCGCGAGCCGCGGATGCGCCGCTGAAAGCCAGGCTTCGAAGACGCCGTCCTCGCGCGCCCGCTCAATCGCCGCCTGTAGTTCGTCGGCAAGCTCAATGACCTCCGCTCCGGAGGCCTTCAGCAATTCGATTAACCCGCGATGCTCGCGCGCGACGTCCGCCATGTCAGAGTCGAAGTTGGGCAAAACGCCCGGCGACAGACTTTCGACGACATAATCCTCGGGCGTGATCGTATGAACGAGCACGCGCTTCAGCTTGCCCACGTCGTTTGTGAGAAATGGACCGGCGCGTTTCGGCGCAGAGCCTGCCGACTGCGCTTGCGCGGCGCCGGAAAATCCGAGCAACGTCGATGAAAGCCCCGCACCCATCAACAGCGCTTCGCGCCGATTGAATTCCATGGCCGTCTCTCCCTCTCCCGTTCCCGCCGCAGGCTGTCAGTTTGCGGAGTGAATGGCAAGCGCGATGGGCGAACCCCGGGCGGGCGGCAAAAGCGATCAGGTGTTCATGGATTCGAAGAAGTCGGCGTTCGACTTGGTCTGGCGCAGTTTGTCGAGCAGGAATTCAATGGCGTCGGTGGTGCCCATCGGCGACAGGATGCGCCGCAGGACGTAGACTTTCTGCAGCTCGTTCTTCGGAACGAGCAGGTCTTCTTTCCGCGTGCCCGACTTGGCGATATCGATCGCCGGATAGGTGCGCTTGTCCGCGACCTTGCGATCGAGCACGATCTCGGCGTTGCCGGTGCCTTTGAATTCTTCGAAGATAACCTCGTCCATCTTCGATCCCGTGTCGATGAGCGCGGTCGAGATGATCGTCAGCGAGCCGCCTTCCTCAATGTTACGGGCCGCGCCGAAGAACCGTTTCGGGCGTTGCAGCGCGTTGGCGTCGACGCCGCCCGTCAGCACCTTGCCCGATGACGGAACAACGGTGTTGTAGGCGCGCCCGAGGCGCGTGATGTTATCGAGCAGAATGACGACGTCGCGGCCATGCTCGACGAGGCGCTTGGCTTTCTCGATCACCATCTCGGCGACGGCGACGTGACGGGCGGCCGGTTCATCGAAGGTCGAGGCGACCACCTCGCCGCGCACGGTGCGCTGCATGTCGGTCACTTCCTCTGGCCGCTCATCGATCAAAAGCACGATCAGGAAACAATCGGGGTGGTTGGTTGCGATCGAATGGGCAATATTCTGTAGCATGACGGTCTTGCCGACGCGCGGGGGGGCGACGATGAGGCAGCGCTGGCCCTTGCCCAGCGGACAGACAAGATCGATAACGCGCCCGGTCAGGTCGCGCTTTTTCACGTCCAGTCCTTCGATTTCCATGCGGAACCGCTCGTCCGGGTAGAGCGGGGTCAGATTGTCAAAGTGCACCTTGTGGCGCGCCTTGTCGGGGTCTTCGAAATTGATGGTGGCCACTTTGAGGAGCGCAAAATACCGCTCGCCATCTTTGGGGCTGCGGATCTCACCGATGACCGTATCGCCGGTGCGCAGCGCGAAGCGCCGGATCTGCGACGGCGACACGTAAATATCGTCCGGGCCCGGCAGATAATTCGCCTCGGGCGACCGCAGGAAGCCGAACCCGTCTGACAAGACCTCAAGCACGCCAGAGCCTGATATTTCGACATCGCGGTCGGCCAGTTCTTTCAGGATGGCGAACAGCATGTCCTGCTTGCGCATTGTCGAGGCGTTTTCGACTTCAAGCTCCTCCGCGAACGACAAAAGGTCGCCCGGCGTTTTCGCTTTCAGGTCATCGAGGGTCATCTTTGTCGGGAGCATTAGGGGAAACTTTCGAGGGGGGTGCGTTGCGGATTTAAAAGCGTTCGGGTGCGGCGCCGGACGGGGGGAGGGAGGGAATCAGAATTTTGCGTGCGCGCGCCGCAGCCGTGGCGACCGGGCGGTTTTTGCGTTGATGTGTCGGTGGCCGGTCGCGTCCACGCCTTAACGGGTGACCACGCGTTTTCTATTCTGGAAGGACAACGCAAGTATAGACGCGAAGTTCGGCCCGTCAATGAATTTACGATTTCAGCGTTAGCCTGCCGCAATTAATGGTGTGAGCTTGGCGGCGATTTAGCCGTTTTCCGTATCAGGTTTCTCCTCCACTTTCGTCGCCCAGCGTTCCGCCGCTTGAGCAAAACGCATCAATTCGACGGAAAGTTCCCGCCCGGCCGACGTCAGGGCGTACCCTTCCGGCAGCGCTTCCACGAGCGCAGCAGCCTTCAGTTCGGCCAGGCGGGCGTTCAGCACGGCTGGGCTGAGGTCGGCTGCAGCAGACAGCGGCCGGAACCGCAATGCCTTTCCCTTCAGCTCCCAAAGGATGCGCAACGCGCCGCGTCGTCCGAGTAAATCGAACAACGCCATTACTGGCCGACCGGTCTTCGACCCACGCACGGGCTGACCGGGCCGGGGCGTTTTTGCGCGCAAGGACATTGCTATTGATTCCATAGCAAGCGGGCTGCTATGTATTTCATAGCAACTGGAGATCCACTATGGAACCGCGCATCGCGCCTGCCCCTCCGCCCTATGCGCCGGAGATTCAAGCTCATCTGGACCGGATCATGCCGCCGGGGGCGCCGCCGCTGACCTTGTTCACCACGCTTGCGCGCGACCCGCGATTATTTTCGCGCTTCATGGGCGGGGGCCTCCTCGACAAGGGGCATCTAACCATGCGCCAGCGGGAGATCGTTATTGATCGCGTAACGGCGCAATGCGGCTCGGTCTACGAATGGGGCGTCCACGTGGCGTTCTTCGCAAGCCGCGTTCAGCTGACTGATGAACAAGTCGCCTCGCTTGCCTTGGGCGGGCCGGCCGATCCCTGCTGGACGGCGGCGGATGACCGCTTACTCATTCGTCTTTGCGATCAGTTGCATGCGAGCTGTGCGATTGACGACGATTTATGGGCGGCGTTGAGCGATGTCTTTTCGCCGGAAGCGATCATCGAACTGTTGATGCTCGCTGGGTTCTACCGCACCGTTTCCTATGTGACGAACGGGCTAAGATTGCCGCCGGAGCCTTTCGGAGCGCCGCTCCCGACGCGGTGACTCTCGCCCTCTAAAAAGGCTTCGCCACGGCCAGAAAAACGGCGACGAGCATCAGGATGAACGGCGCCTCGTTCATGAACCGCCAGAATTTTTCGGTGCGCGGTCGCACGCCAGCGGCGAATTTCTTCTGCGCGGCGCTATAGAAACCGTGGATCGCGGTGATCCCCAATACCGCGCCAAGTTTCACCAGAAACCACGGCGTCGATAACAAAACTGGATTGGCGATCAGCATCAGGATCGCGAGCAGCCAGACCACGATCATCGCAGGCGTCATGATGCCTTTGAGCAAACGGCGCTCCATCGCAATGAAATACCCCTCCGCCTCGCCGCCAGGCGATGACTGATGGTGATAGATGTAGAGCCGGGGCAAATACATCATGGCGGCCATCCAGGCGATTACCGCGGCGACATGCGTGGCTTTGATCCAGATGTAAGCTGGGGCAAGAAACTCAGCCATTTGCTGTTTACTCAGTGCTCTTCGCGGACGATCTCGACGAGACGCTTCACATGGTCGGGCGGCGTATCCGGCGTGAACCCGTGGCCGAGATTGAAGATATAGGGAACGCCGGCGAACGTCTTTTTGAGCCGGCGCGCCGCTTCCTCCATTTCGCGCCCTCCTGTTACAACCAGCATCGGATCGAGCCCGCCTTGCACGGCGACATGTTTCGACAGATGCGCGCGGGCCCAGTCCCACGGCATTGCGAAATCAATCCCAAGACCGTCGGCTTCGGCCAGCTCAGCGTAAGCTGGCGCCATTGCGCCAACCCCTTTCGGGAAGAGAATCACCGGCGTGCCGGGGCGTTGCGCTTTGACCCGAGCGGCGATGTCGCGCATCGGCTCAATGGATAATGTTCGCAACGCCGCTTCAGGCAGTCCGCCTGCCCAAGTATCAAATAGCTGCACGGCGTCCGCGCCGGCATCGATCTGACGGATCAGATAGTCGACGGTTGCGTCGCAAATGAGCGCTATGAGATCGCCCATGAAGCCCGGATCAGAATAGAGGATGCGCCTCAGTTCAGCGGGTTCGCGCAAGGCGCCGCCAGCGAGCATGTACGTCGCGACGGTCCAAGGCGCGCCTGCGAACCCGATCAGGGCTTTGTCTGCGGCAAGGCCTGCCCGCGTACGCCGCACCGTCTCATAGACCGGACCCAGCGTCGCATGGATATCGGCGCGCGCGAAGCGATCAAGATCGGCGGCGGTGACGGGGGGGGCGAGTTTGGGGCCTTCGCCTTCGCCAAAAGTAAGCGCCTGACCGAGCGCTTGCGGGATCAACAGAATATCGGCGAACAAAATCGCTGCATCAAGATCATACCGCTCGATCGGCTGAAGGGTTACTTCCGCCGCCAATTCGGGATGATAGCAAAGCTCGAGGAATGAACCGGCCTTAGCGCGGGTTGCGCGGTATTCCGGCAAATACCGTCCCGCCTGTCGCATGAACCAAACGGGCGGTGACGCAAAGCTCTCGCCATTGAGAACTCTCAGAAAACGAGGCGCAGAGCCTGCGTGATTGACGACGGCCATTTTTACTTCCTGTAAAGAAAGATTAAAAAACTATGAATCCTATAGGTGAAGCGAAACGTGGGGAAATTCACGCTGAGATCACATTACCCCTCCGATTTGCGTCACCTATCCCGACTGGGTCCACAGGGAAAGAGTTTCTCCCCTGTTTGTGGGAAGAAGACCAGAGCGCTGGCAAACGCTGAGTTTTATGCCCCCAACTCTTTCCAAGCGCGACTTCTTTCCCTTACGAGCGGCGTTGCGGCCCTCCCGTTTTCCCGGGATCATGACGATCGGAAAACAGGGCGCACCGCCGAGGTCCTAAATCGCAAGGTTTAACTATTTGGAAACCAATTCCGCTGAAAGGCCAGATTTCCACCAGTTTTGCGCGCCGCCTTGGAAAAGATTTCCTTGCAATAACGGAACGCCGGCTGCTTGCCCGCCGCAGCGCATTCGGTCAGGTTCCTTCGACCAGTTTTCAAACGAGCCATGACCGAGGCCCCCGCCCCTACCGCCAGCTATTTTCATGTCCATCTCGTGTCGGATTCGACCGGCGAGACGCTCAACGCCATTTTGAAAGCTGTTTCTTCCCAGTTCGCTACGGCGCATCCCTTTGAACATATCTACGCTCTTGTGCGTTCGCGGCCGCAACTTGAGCGAACGCTGGCCCAGATCGAGGCGGCCCCCGGGCTTGTCCTCTACACAATCGTTAACCCGGATCTGAGGCGCCTTTTGGAAGTCAGATGTTCGGAGCTTGATATCCCCGCTGTTCCGGTTCTCGATCCGTTCATCGCGGCCTTTTCTGATTACCTCGGATTGAAGCAGACGCGCCGCGCCGGCGCTCAGCATGAAATGGACGAGGCCTATTTTAAAAGAATCGCCGCTGTCGACTTCACCCTCACCCATGACGATGGACAGATGGTGTGGGACCTGGAGCCGGCGGACGTCGTCTTGGTTGGCGTGAGCCGGACCTCAAAAACGCCGACCTGCATGTATCTGGCGCACCGTGGTTTGAAGGCGGCCAACATCCCTCTGGTGCCGGGAACCGACCCGCCTGCGCAGCTCTTCACGCTGCGTCGCCCTCTCGTGGTCGGGCTTGTCGCGGCCCCAGAGCGCCTTGCTCAGATCAGGCAAAGTCGCCTGGGCGGTTTGCAAGTGGAAGAGACGGTGTCTGGCTATTCCGATCTCGACTCCATCCGCGAGGAGGTGCTCGCCGCGCGCCGCCTGTTTGCAAAGCACCGCTGGCCCGTCATCGACGTCACGCGGAAATCCGTGGAAGAAACCGCCGCCGCTATTTTGACGAAGCTATCGGCGCGTCGGAATCCGACCCTGCAGGCGGTCGCGGATGAATAAGCCGGTCGTCATCCTGGCTTCGGGGAGCCAGATCCGCGCCCGCCTTCTTGCAGCAGCCGGCGTACCATTCGAAGTGTGCAGTCCCGGGGTTGATGAGGAAGCCATCAAGCGCAACGGCCTTGGCGCAGGCCGCGATGTTGAATCCATCGCTCTCGAGTTGGCGCTCGCGAAGGCTCGAGCAATTGACGCCAGCCCCAACGCCCTCGTTATCGCCAGCGATCAGATACTGGAATTCCGCGGTGAGCCCTTTGACAAGCCGCCGACCATGACCGCCGCCCGCGAGCGCTTGCTGCGCTTGCAGGGTGCAGCGCATACGCTGGTCAACGCAGCGGTTGTCCTTCGCGCGGGCGATGTCGTTTATACCAACCTCGCAAGGCCGGTCCTGCGCATGCGTTCATTGAGCGCGCGCGAAGTCGATCTCTACCTTGCAGAAGCCGGCCAGCAGGTTCTCTCAAGCGTTGGAGCCTACCAGGTTGAAGCGCTCGGACAGCGGTTGTTTGAATCCATCGAGGGCGACTATACCGCTGTGCTCGGTTTGTGCATGCCGCCTCTCCTCGCCTTCCTCCGCCGCGCCGGCGTCATCGAGTATTGAACGCAATGCTTTCCGATAAAGCCGCATCGGAATTGACCGCCGGCCCGGCCGTTCCGCGGCGCGCCGCCGTCCTCGGGTGGCCAATATCGCATTCGCTGTCGCCGTTGATCCATCGTACTTGGGCGGACCGGGAGGGTGCGCCCGCGTTCTACGTGCCGATTGAGGTCGCCCCGGATTATGACTCGTTCGCGCGCGCCTGCGATGCGTTGCGGACACTGGGATTTCAAGGGTGTAACGTGACCCTTCCGCACAAAGA
>JBGTFV010000339.1:0-35799 GCA_041747095.1 Parvularculaceae bacterium | reverse complement strand
CGGCGCGTCAGCAAGCCGGCACCCGAGCGCCACGGCCCGTTCGGCCTGCGGAGCGTCGAAACCGCCCTCGCCGCCATAGACCGTTCGAGCGATTGAAAAATACTGGCTGCCGTCCGGCAACTGGAGGATTTGGGTTAGAATGCGCCGCGGCGTGCGGAAAGTTTCATGGATGTTCCAAAGTGGACACGATCCGCCATAGGTCGCGAACGGAAATATGTCGCCCGTATAGCGCTTTGAAATGTTGCCTGCGGCGTCCACGCGAACGAAGAAAAACGATACGCCCTCTGCCCCGGGTCGCTGCAGCGTTGTCAGCCGATGGGCAACCTGTTCGAAACTCGCCCCGAAGCGGCGGCCCAGCGCCTCAACGTCATATTTGAAATCCTCCGCCGCTGCCCGAAACCTTTCGTACGGCATCATAACCGCAGCGGCGGCATAATTGGCGAGCGCAGCGCGCGCCAGCTTGCGCCCGGAATCAGTATCGAAACGTCCTGCGTTCGCGGTGCGATCCAAGAGGCCGCCGGATTCCAGCAAACAAAGCTGAAGCGCCAGATTGAATGTGCGACTGGCTTGATCGAGCCGTTCGGAGATCGCGATCTCCCGAGCGTGTACGCTATGACGCCTTAGCGCTCCGGCCATCACCGATTGCGGCAGCACGCGCACCCTCAGGCCGTGCCGTTCCTGAAACCTTTCAGCGAGCGCGGAGAAGAGTCCCGACGCCGCCGTCATTGACGCCGCGAGCCCCTCGCCCCAGGCGTCGATCGCCGGAAAATGATTGCGGTTCGCCTGCAAAAAACTTCGCGCTTCCTCGACAGGGTCTTCAATTTCGGAACGCCCGCCGGCGCGGCTTTCCATCAAGGTGTTCTGAGTTGTACGCCAGGCGCTGAACAGGGTCGCCATCGCCTCGCCCAGCACCGGGTTGCTCGTCGCAAGTTCCACCGCGTCTTCCCGCGTCACCCCGGTCGCACGCAGCATTGGATCGGCAAAGGCTTCGGTCAGGCGGGTAAAGAGATTGGACTCGTCCGATCCATCGAGGCTTGCCACGTCGACGCCATAAGCCCGCGCCAATCGGACCAAGACATTGGCTGAAGCGGTCCTCTGGTTGCGCTCTATGAGATTTACGTAGGACGGCGATATGCCGAGTTCGGTCGCCATCTGCGCCTGCGTCAGGCCGCGTTCGCGACGGAGACGCCGGATCTGCGGACCCAGAAGATATTTCCCGCTACTTGCCATAACGCGCCGCTAGTACAGGATATTTACTAAAGTGACAACTACACAAAATAGTTTGTCATATAAAGCACAAACCAACATTGCCGCGCTCGCATGATGGAATGAAATCTGCTTCAACACGCGCGCAGTCCGCACCCTTCAGGAGAAAATCCGATGTCCAGTTTCCATGATCTCGTCCCGTCCGCGCCAGCTGGGCGGTTTGATGGGATTGAGCGCAATTACACCCCTGACGAGGCCAAGCGCCTGCGCGGCTCGGTGCCGATCGCGCATACGCTGGCCGAGCGAGGCGCCAACAAGCTTTGGGAACTGTTGAAATCAGAACCCTATATCAACGCGCTCGGGGCCTTGTCAGGCAATCAGGCTGTCCAGATGGCCAAAGCCGGGCTGAAAGCAATCTACCTGTCCGGGTGGCAGGTCGCAGGCGATGCGAACGCGGCAGGCCAGATCTATCCTGATCAATCGCTCTATCCCGCCAATTCCGGGCCGGAACTCGCGCGTCGGATCAACAATGCGTTTCGCCGCGCTGACCAGATCGAATTCTCGGAAGGAAATGTCACCCGCGACTACTTCCTGCCGATCGTCGCCGACGCCGAGGCCGGGTTCGGAGGACCGCTAAATTGCTTCGAGATCATGAAGGCGTACATTGAGGCGGGAGCCGCCGGTGTTCACTTTGAAGACCAGCTCGCTTCGGAAAAAAAATGTGGCCACCTTGGCGGCAAGGTGCTGATCCCGACGCAGGCGCATGAGCGCAATCTTAACGCGGCGCGTCTGGCGGCTGATGTCGCGGGCGTGCCTACGGTTCTAGTCGCGCGGACCGACGCCGAGAGCGCCAAGCTGATCACGTCGGACATTGATGAACGCGATCATCCGTTCATTGATTTCGAACAAGGGCGTACGCCGGAAGGTTTTTATCGACTGAAAGAAGGAACGGGCGTTGATCACTGCATAGCGCGCGGCCTTTCCTATGCATCGTGCGCGGATCTTTTGTGGTGGGAGACCTCGCACCCCAATCTCGACGACGCAAAGCGTTTTGCTGAGGCCATTCAGAAAGCCCACCCCGGAAAGATGATGGCCTATAACTGCTCGCCTTCGTTTAACTGGGAAGCCAAGCTCGACAAGGCAACGATCGCGAAGTTCCAGCGCGAAATCGGGGCGATGGGTTACAAATTCCAGTTTGTCACGCTCGCGGGATTCCACGCGCTGAACTACTCGATGTTCCAGCTAGCGCATGGCTATCGTGATCGGGGCATGGCGGCTTACTCTGAGCTACAGCAAGCCGAGTTCGCAGCGGAAAAGATTGGGTACGAGGCGACACGCCATCAGCGCGAAGTCGGCACCGGGTATTTTGATCTCGTCGCGAACACGCTTTCTGGCGGCCAGTCGTCGACAACGGCGATGGGCGAGTCAACGGAAACGGCTCAATTCAAGGCGGCGGAATAGAAAAATAGACCGCCTAACGCTTTCGGGAGGAAGCAACTTGAAGAGAAGGTCCCGCGCCGGCCAAACCTGCGCGGGACCTTCGGTCTTGGATAAGCCCGCGGTAAAGTGGATCAAGGCTGAGCAAACTTTGCGCAGTTCCTGCCAGCAATCGCTGTGTCGGGAAAATCGGAAAAAATACCGTCTACGCCCGCAGCGAATAGCGTTGCCGCCTCAAAGACGGCGCCAGCCGGTCGGTCGGCGCCAGCTGCGCATTGAACGATGTCTGCCGGGATTATGACTTCGCCTGAAAGATAGGGTGCGTCGTCGCGATGGGTCCAGACGTGTACGAGCAACCCCTCCGCGTGAGCCGCGCCGATATAGCCAGTCAGTGAGCCGGACGGAGAGAGTGCGAGGTCTTTTGACGGTCCTACGCCGTCCGCATACTCGGCGATGACCGCTACATCAATGTTTGGATAGGGGAGCCCCCCCACGCTGGCGATGAGTTGAACGAGGGGCATTGAAGTCTTGCCGCGCAGTCGCCGTAATATGTCCGGCTCAAATGATTGAATGAATACGGGACCGCCCTCAAAATTTTCCAAGCTCGCAAGGAGCGGGCTTTCGAACTCGAGTCCGATGGAGCGAAAGAATTCAGGGTGCTTGGTCTCAGGGTAAATCCCAACCGAACGTCCGGACGCGGCGGCCAGTGCGATAACTTCGTCAAATGTTGGCACGCTGAATTGGTCGTCATGGGCCAACGACCGGCCTTGCCGCGGCTGCCGCGCGCGTAATGTTTTCAATTCTGCAAGAGTGAAATCTTCGATCCACCAATCCGTGCGGCTAAAACCCTCCGTGCGCGCGGCGTAGGCATCGATGCGGCGGCGCGCCAAAAATTCCGTCCGCTCAGCGACGTCGGTGGTTGTTGAAAGAAATCGGTCATGGCGCGCGACGAGGATGCCGTCTTTGGTAATAACAAGATCCGGCTCAATGAAGTCGGCCCCTAGTTCGATCGCGCGCGCGTAAGCCTCTATCGTGTGCTCGGGCAATTCGCCGGAAGCGCCTCGGTGGGCGATGACTATTGGCTGGGCGCCAGTCTGCGACATCCACTTGCTTTCCTCATTGGCGCAAACGGGCGCCGCCATCGCCATCCCTGTCACGGCAGCGGCACATAATGCTCTAAATCTTGCGGACATACAGATCCCCCTTGCGACCGACCGACGGCGCTTTTCGCGCCGGCCTGATTATCGTCTGAATTTTTGACGCTGGCGCGCCGATCAAGTATTCCTAAGACATGGAACGGGCGCGGGCTACCGCGATACAAAAAGGGGCTGTGGCGAGGAGCCCGTCGTGGGCTGTCCTAGGCTCCCTCGGCGTCATCTCGGCCTATCAATACGGCGTCTCGCCCGTGCTCCGGGCTTGCGGCATTAACTGCCGCCACCTGCCGACGTGTTCAGCCTATGCCGCTGCGTCGCTCAGGCGACATGGGATGTGGCGTGGTTTCTGGCTCACTGCGTCCAGACTGAGCCGATGCCATCCCTTTGGCAGCCATGGCTGGGACCCGCCGCCGGAGGCAATGTCGCCGCAGGGCTGGCGGTTTTGGAGGCACGGCGACTGGGCCTGGACAACCCGCTCCGCATTGCCAACCGAGCGCCCAGACGAGACTTCATCGCTAACGCTTCGTTAACGCCGTGACCATCTAATGACCGGAACGACCTGAACCCACAGGCAGGTACATGTCGCGCGCGCCGGACAAACTGACCGAACGGCTGAAACGACTGGCATCGGCGCCAACCGTCGACGCCCCGCGCCCGAAAAAATTCACGGCCCAGCGCGCCGTTGATCGGACGCCTGCCTTCAAGTTTGGCCGCGTTTCGCTGCCAACGGGCGAGGAAGTCCGCTGCGTGGTAAAGGATATGAGCCCCTTCGGCGCCAAGATTGTGCTCGAAGGTGCATTTACATTGCCGCCGCACGCAACGCTTACCATCGAACAAATGGGGCGAGGTCGCCGCGTTGCCATAGAGTGGCAGGAAGGGCCGGAGGTCGGCCTGTCTTTCGACCCAACACCGGTCTGAGCGCTACCGGAAGTCTTGACGACCTACGATGGGTAGTGGAAGTCCCAACCCATAAGAACCGGCCCTGGGCGCCTGTCGCGCCACGTTGCCCACGAGTGGACATTCTAATGGTAGCCATCACCCTGCCTGACGGATCCGTGCGCGCATTTCCCGAAAAAATCTCGGGGACCGAAATTGCCGAAAGCATTTCGAAATCGCTGGCGAAAAAAGCGATCGCGATGAAAGTCGATGGCGTGCTCAGCGATCTCTTCGCCGAAATAGACCGCGACGCGCGTGTTGAAATTGTGACGCGCGAAGCCCCGGAGGCGCTTGATCTCATTCGCCATGATGCGGCGCATCTCCTGGCGCAAGCTGTCCAAGAGCTGTTCCCCGGAACCCAAGTCACGATCGGGCCGAATATCGACGACGGCTTTTATTACGACTTCGCCCGGGAGGAACCGTTTTCCACGGACGATCTGGAGAAGATTGAGCGCCGAATGGCCGAGATCGTCGACGAGGACCGCCCCACGCGCCGGGAGATCTGGGGCCGGCAAGACGCTGTCGCTCGCTTCACCTCAATCGGCGAGAACTACAAGGCGGAAATCATCGCCGATCTTCCCGCTACGGAAGACATCAAAGTATATTTCCACGGCGATTGGTATGATCTCTGTCGCGGGCCCCATCTGCCCTCAACGCGCCATATCGGCAAGGCGTTCAAACTGATGAAAGTCGCAGGCGCCTATTGGCGCGGAGACCACCGCAACGCAGTGTTGCAACGCATCTACGGCACCGCCTGGGCTTCGGAGGCCGACCTTAAGGCTTATCTGACAAGGCTGGAAGAAAGCGAGCGGCGCGACCACCGCAAGCTTGGGAAGGAAATGGACCTTTTCCATTTTCAACCTGAAGCGCAAGGATCAGTATTCTGGCATCCGAAAGGGTTTCTCGTCTGGCGCTGCCTTGAGGGATATATCCGCCGCCGTCTCGATGCGGACGGTTATGTCGAGGTAAAGACGCCGCAGCTACTATCATCTGTTTTCTGGGAACAGTCAGGCCATTGGTCAAAATTCCGCGAAAACATGTTCGTGGTGCCTGATGAAATTCCCTCTACGGATGAAACAAAGCCCATACTTGGAGGCAGCGGCGACCTCATGGCGCTCAAGCCTATGAACTGCCCCGCCCATGTGCAGATTTTCAAGCAGGGCATTAAATCTTATCGTGACCTGCCCTTGAGAATGGCCGAGTTCGGCTGCTGTCACCGCAATGAAGCGCACGGTGCGTTACACGGGTTGATGCGTGTGCGTCAGATGACGCAGGACGACGCGCACATCTTCGCGCGGGAAGACCAGATCACGTCGGAAACCGCCCGCTTCCTGAAGCTCTTTTCTCGCGTTTATGAGGATATGGGCTTGACGCGGATCGCTTACAAACTCGCGACCCGGCCCGAGCAAAGGGCGGGCGACGACGCGGCGTGGGACCGAGCGGAATCCGCGCTCGCAGCGGCGTTGACGGCGGCGGGCCTTGAGTTCGCCATTGCGGAAGGCGAAGGTGCATTTTACGGACCAAAACTCGAATTCCACCTTACCGACGCGATCGGGCGTACCTGGCAGGCCGGCACCTTCCAGCTCGACTATGTGCTGCCCGAACGGCTCGATGCGACATACATCGCTGAAGACGGCTCACGACAGCGACCCGTCATGCTGCACCGGGCGATATTCGGCTCGTTCGAGCGCTTCATTGGCCTATTGATTGAGCATTATGCAGGGCGATTGCCGCTTTGGCTCGCGCCGGTGCAAGTGGTTGCCGCCTCAATTACATCCGGGGTCGATGGCTACGTGACTGAGGTCGGCGCGGCGCTTGGACGGGCGGGGCTTCGCGTCGAAACCGATCTGCGTAACGAAAAGATCAACTATAAAATACGCGAACATTCCCACGCAAAGGTGCCTGCGATCCTCGTTATGGGCGCGCGCGAAGCTGCCGAGCGTACCGTTTCCTTGCGCCGCCTCGGTTCGGAAGCGCAGGAGGTTCTTTCCCTCGAGGAGGCCGTTACTCGGCTTTCATGGGAAGCCACGCCGCCCGACCTTCAGCATACAGCCAGTTGAGGCGCGGTGACCAATCGGCTCGCCCTGCGCCTTGACGACCGGGCGACGGCAATTTCGCTCAGTGCGCTCTGCGCATTCATCGCATTGGCCGTCGTTTTCAGTCACCGCGGCGTAGCGCCGGCGATCATGCTGATGGGCCTTGTCGTTGCGGCGCGCCCAAAGCTCTGGGCCGATGGCTGGCGATCATTCGGATGGCCGGTGCGCCCGGATCATCCGTCTACTGTCGCGGGCGCGGCGACTTTCATTTTTGTTCTTTGGATCGCCGCAACCGACATATGGTCGCCGACGCTCGGCGGTTGGCGACTCGCCCTGAATATTCTCGTGCCTATACTGTGCGCTGGCGCCTTATGCTGGCTGGCGGGCGAACTCGCGCCGAATTGGCGGCGGCGCGTCGCGGCGGCGTTTGCAGCAATGACTGCGCTCGCAAGCGTCCTTCTTCTCATTGAGGGAATCGGGAGCGGGAGTCTGCGCGCTATCGTGCCGCCTGCTGATGAATCGCCCGGCCGCATCCGCGACATGATCGCGCTAGGGCGAGGCATGACGGCGCTCGCGCCCATGGTCCCGCCCGCGACGGTCATTGTTTGGGTTCTGACCGGTTCGCGTCTCGCCGCGTTCGGCTTGGCGGCGGTTGCGCTTGCCGGGTCATTGACTTTACCGATTGCGGCGAACGTGTTGGCCTTTATCGTTGGCGCGGCGGCGTTCGTCGCTGGCTTCTTGCTCGGCCGAAGAACGCCGATGGCGCTGACGCTTGCAGTGCTGATGAGCATCGCAGCCGGATTGACTCTGGCGCCGTCTATCCCGACTCCGCCGACCGGATCGATCCTTGCAAGCGTGACGCCTCTCTCGTGGAGTCAAAGAACCATAATTTGGCGCGAAACAGCGCGACGCGCGGCAGAGTGTCAGCCATTCGGGTGCGGAGCGGAGTTCGCGCGGGCCATCCATGCAGAAGGCGTGATGACGGCGGCGCCCGGGTCTGCTGTTCCGCTTCCCGTTATGCCAACCCATCCGCATAATGTCCCGTTGGAAATTTGGCTGGAACTTGGGGCCGTTGGAATAGCGCTCCTGATTTCCATGGTGCTGGCTGCGGGCTGGGCGTGGTCGCGAGCCGTTACGCCGTCGCTGATACAGGGGAGCGTCGCGGCAGTGGTCATGATCGGCGTGACTTCGTTCCTCGTGGAGGCAAGCGTCTGGCAAGTCTGGCGTCTATCAGCGATTGGACTAGGCGGGTTCGGCTGTGCACTCGCGGCGGCGTTGCTGGCCGACGGGCGGTCGCCCCGTCATCGCGGATATCTCAATAAATGAGCCCGGCCGCTGAAATAGGCTCAGTGACGGAAAAAGGCGTCACGGCGGTCATTGTCTCATATTTTACTGGTCCCGTTCTTGCGCGCGCTATCGAAGCGCTTTGCCGGCAGAGCGACGTCATCCAGATCATACTCGTCGACAATGGGAACTGGCCGGGCGCGCTTGACGAATGCTCAAGCGGAGAGGCTGCCAACGGTCGATTGGAGATCATCACCGGCCACGGGAACGTTGGATTTGCGACCGCGTGCAATATCGGAGCGAGAGCAGCGCGCGGTGAGTGGCTCGTTTTCGTCAATCCTGACGCAGTAATGCCAGACGGAGGCGTTGGCCGATTGATCCGCGATACATTGAGCGTTTCGCCGCCCGCGGTAATGGGCGCCATGCTCGTCGATCCCGACGGCAAGGAGCAACGTGGGTCGCGAAGGCGGGCGCTGACGCCGGGCTCGGCATTTGTGGAAATGACAAAACTATACCGCCTTGCTCCGAACCACCCTTATTTCAAGCGCTTTAATCTCCATGAAGAAAAAGCGCCAGACGAAGTTGTCGCCGTTCCCGTAATTTCCGGCGCTTGCTTCCTCGTGCGCAAGGCTGACTACTTCGCCGTGGGGGGAATGGACGAACAGTATTTCCTGCACGTTGAAGACGTAGATTTCTGCCTGAGATTCGCGAAAGCGGGCGGGGGCGTCTATTTCAATCCGCACGTACGGGTTCTGCATTACAAGGGCTCAAGCCGCGTCAACCCCATGCAGGTTGAAATGCGCAAAGCCACCAGTATCAATCGCTTCTTTCGCGCACACTTCTCTGACGCCTACCCGGCGCCATTCCTTTGGCTCGTCACAGGAATTCTTTGGGGCGCCTTCGCGATGAAAGCGTTGGCCCGCGGCATCGTCCGCGCGCCGTCGATCATCAGTCTCCGGATCAGAAAAGGGCGACGCGGTTTGCAGCGCGCCGCCGCTTTGTTAGGGCGTCGATCATCCCGATAGGCTTCCCGCGCACATGCGGTTAATGGCGACGGACTTACTGCGCGGAAGCGCCTTCGCTCGCCACTTCAAACAGATAAAGCGTTCGCGTGCGGCTTGGTCCGTTCGGAGCAACTGTCACACCGACCGGCGAGACGACTGTTGAGGTACCCCTAAGCGGCGCGGCGTCGGCGTAAGTTGTTACATAAAGCACCTTTCGGTCGCGCTCGGGCGAATAAGGGAAAAACGCCTCATAGTGATTATCAATCCGGTTGTTGGGATCCCACGCGACAAGGCGAGGGCCTTCGCGCGCGTAGTAGGCAAGACCGCCAAAAACTTCACGATCGTCGCTCATGACCGCGTCGTAGCCCGCCGCGCGAGCAGCGATTTCCCCGCCCTGCTGCGGCCATCCGCGCAACTGCCTTATGGCGTTCGACGCGCCAGCGGCGTCGATGATGGCGACATTGCTTAGCGCGATCAGCAACACGATGCCGACAACCGTTGTGACGGCGATGCCGGCTTGAAAGAGCCTGGCAAAAATTGGCGGTGCCGCGTGCAGCGCCCAAGCGGCGGCGATGATCGCCGATGCAGGATAGGATACAGCCGCCCAGTTAGCGTGGGCTCGGGATATCAGCGCTTGCACAATGACGATGGCGAGCGCAGGCAGAAAGAAGCCCAGTAGAAATTCGGGGTGCCCGCCCCCGACCGCATTTTGGCGCACCGCCATTCGCCATGCACCGTATACGGCAAAGGCGAACGTGACTGGCCCGGCGACGCCGAACTGGGCCGCGATAAATTCTGCCATCTTTAGGAATTTCAACGATGCGCTCGTCCAGTTCGCATTGTCGACCGTATGGGAAATCGTTGATAGATCGTTCTCCAGATTCCAGACAATGTTCGGTACAATGAATATAGCCGCCGCTGCGCCGGCAAGCGCTATATCAATGAGGCGCAATTGGATCGGTTTGAATTTGTTGCTGACAGCGAGGAACGGCAGCCCCAAGAAAAAGTAGACCATCGCGTATTTTGCCAGCACTCCGAGGCCGATCGCCCCACCAAGCAGAACGGCCCAGAACGCTGTTGCGCGCCGGTTGCGGGGATCGTCTCGCCACGTCTCCAGTAAGCGATAGAGAAAATAAAGCGCCGCCGTCCAGAAAAACAGGAGCGGCGCATCCGTTGTCATCAGAGCGGCGGACAATGAAACGCCCGGCATGGTGAAGTAGGCGGCGGCCGCCCAGAAACCGGTCCGCAGGTCGATAGCGCGGCGGGCGATCAGAAATATGAATGTCGTCGCGCCAGCATGGAAAAACGGCGCCGAGATGCGGACGGCCCATTCCGAATTGCCGAACATTGCTGTCGTAAGCCCGATTACCCACGCGATTAGAGGCGGCTTCGAGTAGTAACCGAATGCGGGGTCCTGCGCCCAAAACCAGTACTGCGCCTCGTCCGGACCAAGATTGATTTCAGCAGTAAAGAGACCAAGCAGGCGAAGCGCTGTGCCCGCTGCAACGAACATAATAAATAGGCGTTCGTAGGTCAGCCTCGTTTTTTTCGGCCCTGATGCGAGGGCCGGACCGCTCGTACTAGCTCTCATGGACTAGCCGGGGCGGTGTCAAAAGCGACGGGACGGACACGGTAAATCACGAAACCGACCTTCTTGCCGTTTGAATAATTTATGCCGGACACCTCGCCGACGACGTCCAGTCGGGGCTGGCCGGATCCCCCGCTGAGTATCCGGAGCTCGGTTTCGAACGCCGTTGCTTCGCTTGATTCGATTATGGCTGGAGCAAAGTTGGACGCACCAGCAAGCCGGGCCGCCGCCGCGCCGTCTGTCATATGGGTTTTCGTACCAAGCAGGAACACAATAGAAGGCTCGAAATATCCGGCTACAATTGCGGGGGGCACGCCGTCGTGTAGGGGGTGGATGTTTTCGGCCCTAAGCATTTCATCAATCCTCCGGGAAACTGCTAGTTGGTCAAGCTGGGGGCTGAGGCCCGCCAGCATCAACCAGATAGTCATGGCCGAAACAATTGATGCGCCAATAAGCCCGCTGCCGGTTTGATTCCGCCAAAAAGCCAATGCGATGGTGATGGCGCCGGCGGCGACAGCAATTGCTGTCACGAAGAACGGTAAACGCGCTTCCGTCCCACTGACGTAAATCGAAAGCGCTACGATGAAGCCGGCAATCGCAAGGCTGGCCGCCAAATAAAGCACGGCGCCCGCCTTCGCGAGTAACAGGCGGCCCGATCCCATTCGGATCGTCTCGGCCGCCAAAAGACAGAGCGCCGGATAGAGGGGTAGCGTGTAATGCGGCAATTTTGTCGCTGTCAGTTCGAACAGCAGCCAGCCCGGAACAAGCCATGCCAGCAAAAATCCGATAGAAGGGTCGCGCCAACGCTTCACGGCGGCGGTCAGAGCAGCTGGGAAGGCCCCCGCTGCTGGCCATAGAAAGATCGGAGCAAGGGCGACGTAATAGCCGACAGGTCCACTATGATTTTCCTGTACGGATGAAATCTTTCCCAGCAGATCCCGACCCGCCGACTCCGCGAGAAATCGCCCGTCGGTGGCCGCGCTGATCGCTAGCAGCCAGGGGCCGATCAACAAGCCAAGAATGATAACGCCTAGTCCCGGTCGAAGGGTGCGCTGAATATCTCGCCACGGGCTCCCGATGCTGATGAGCATGGCTGCCGCGATCCCGATAAGCGGCGCGATCGGACCCTTGACGAGCGCTCCGACACCAAGCGCTGTCCAAAACGATGCTGCAAGCCAGAGCGGAGCAGGACGACCGGTACTGGGAGCAATGCGGATTTGAGCGAGCGCCGCCATTGCCGCGCAAACGGCGGCTAGCAGCAGGGCGTCGGCTTTCGCAATTGCCGCCTCGCCAATTACGCCCGGCGCGCTCGCTAGTATGAGCGCCGCCACTGTTCCCGTATTGCGGGAAAAAAGCGAAGCTCCGATCGCATACGTAAACAGCGCCGCAAGCACCGCTCCGGCAACTGATGGCAATCGGAAAGCCCAGATTTCCCGCGCCTCAGGCATTGAAAACGCCGAGACGCTCGCCGCTTGCGCCCAATACGCGCCTGCGGGTTTTTTGTTCCGTTCGCTTTCTTGGAACCGGATGTGCAACATATCGCCAGTTTCGAGCATTTGCGCGGTTGCTTGCGCAAAGCGCGCTTCATCACGGTCGAGGACTGGCAGCGAGAAAACGCCTGCCAGCGAGGCAATAAGGGCATAGGCCCCGACAGCGAGAAGGCGAAGAAATTCCCGTGGCGCAATAGCGTTTCGCAAGAGGAGGAGATGGGTCATGTCGAGCCGTCTCCTTTGGATAATTTTCATTATCAGTCCCCAGTCCCGCCGACTTGGCCAGACGGTATCGTTACCAGCGCAACTTTTCAGGCGCTTCGGTTTCTGCAATCACAAAGTTGTATTGTCTTTGTTTTGCGGCGCATGCCCAACCATTTGTCATCCAATGAACGCCCCCGGTGTCAGCTCGTGACAGAAATTCCTCAAACCAGTTATCCGGTTAGGCGCCCCGCTAGCGAAACAGCGGCCCTATTTGGGGAAACGCGGCGCTGCGAAGATGCGCCCCGCCCTGATATCGAAGTGAGCGTTGTCGTTCCGATGTTCAACGAGGCTAACGGCGCGATTGAATTAGTTCGCGAGATTAACGGCGCCATGGACGGAATACGTCATGAGATTGTGGTCGTGGACGACTGCTCTACAGACGCAACACGACCAAGGGTGGTCGAAATGAAAGCGAGGATGCCGCAACTTCGCGTCATTGCCCATCATGCAAACGCCGGCCAGAGTCGAGCTATTCGCACTGGCGTTCTGGCGGCGCGTGGGGCCTTGATCGCAACCCTAGATGGCGACGGCCAGAACGATCCAGCCGATATTCCTGTTTTGGTTAAGAGCTTTAATGATGCTTCGTCTCCCACGCTCGGAATGGTGGCCGGGGTTCGGACGCGGCGGCAGGACACTATCGCCAAACGCTACGCTTCTCGGGCGGCGAACGCGATCCGTTCGCGTTTACTGAAAGACGACGCAGCGGACTCAGGCTGCGGATTGAAGGTTTTCGACCGAAGCGCCTACCTCCGCTTGCCATATTTTGATCATCAGCATCGGTACCTTCCTGCGTTGATGCGCCGAGAAGGTTTTGAGGTCGCTTTCATGCCAGTGAGCCACCGGCCGCGACTGCACGGCCAATCAAAATACACCAATCTGGGGCGCTTGGCCGTTGCCTTTCGCGATCTTCTCGGCGTGATTTGGCTGGTTGACCGCGCAAAGTCGCCGAAAACCATTTCAGAGCTTTAGCCTTCCGGCCTCTATGCTATAAACCTAATGGGGCGTTAAAGGGGATGACCGATGTCGCTACAAATGTTTCCGCTGCTTGCCATCAGCTTTTTGCTCTACGCGGCGCTGACGGTGATTGGCATTGCTGGCCCAGCCGGCGAGCCTTGGCATGACGGCGTGATATTAAATCTGACCCTCTATTCCGAAGACGTCTGGCCGATCACTTGGGGCGACCTTTTCCTGGCAGGTAGCGTTGGCCTGTTATTCGTCGAACTTGTCCGCTCCACGCGCACAGGCTCTGCGGCGATTACCAATCATCTTCTATCGTTCATGTTATTTATTGTCGTGCTGCTTGCGTTTATCCTTGCGCCAGGCTTTGGAAATTCGGTTTTCTTTCTTTTTATGACGATGACATTTCTGGATCCCATGGCGGGGCTGGTCGTCACGACGGTCACAGCCCGGCGTGACTTGTCTGTTTCCGAGGGATTTGGCGGCTGATACCGCGCGGGGCTGCGCCTCTGGCGGTCAAACCAGCAAATTGAGTACTGAGCCGGCGGCTCTGGCATGCTCCTCTCGGAGCGCTTGCCCGACGCCGTAAGCGGCCGCAATCTTTGTTCGGCTGCACGGAGCGCGTCTGCCGCGCATGGTGGTCGAGAACGCGGGTAAGCGGCGCGGCGGGGCCAGGTCACACACAGCCGGAACGATCAGCGAGATCCCTTTCATTGATGCTGCATTCAGCAAGATTTCGGCCAATAACTGGCTCGTGGAATGACGGACATTTTAAGTTTATTTACCCCTATCGACCTAAGTTTGCGCAAGTAGGGTTGTGAGCGCAGCATGGCAGACACTGAATGGGCGTGGTTTCGCCCGGCTCGTCCGTCGCAGAAAGTGACGGCGACGGAAACGTCGCCACCTCAGATTCGCGATGCGTTCGCCCCTAAATCGACCTCAGTTGATCCAGACCAGAAAGCTGCCGGAGACGAGGCCGGCCTTCAGGCGTTATTCGAATTTGATCCGTCCACCGGCGCATGCGCCTGGTCTGATCCGGAAGCCGCCAGCAGATTGTTTGGCGATGAACTGCGAGGCCCGGAGGGAAACGCTAAAGACTTTGATAGCTTTATCCGCGACCGGGACGCCGCCGCAAGACGCCGCCTGCTTTGTGAAACAGAGTCGAGCTTCACGCTTGAGTATGAAATTGCTCGGGCAGAGGCAGATCCGATCTGGGTTGAAGAGCGCAGCGGCTGGATCGGCACGGGCGCTTCAAAACGACTTATTGGACTTGTGAGGTCGATCGAGGCTCAGAAGCAACGCGACGGCCGCCTCGCCTGGTTGGCGCGCTATGACGAGCTTACAGGCGTCCTCAACCGCACCGAACTGCGCCGGGTGCTTCAGTCAGCGTTCGACGAGTCCGGCGCAAAGCTGCAGGGCGCGTATATCCTCGCGGGAATTGACGATCTGGGCTCAGTTAACGCGGATTTTGGATTCGATGTCGCCGACGAGGTAATCGCCGAGGTTGGGGCGCGGTTGAAGCGAATGTTGAAACCCGGCGATGCTATCGGCCGAATAGCGGGCACGAAATTCGGCATTCTCCTGCGTGAGGCGCCACAGGAAAGCATTCGGGACACCTGCATTCAGTATCTGAACGCTGTTCGGGAAAGCGTGATCGACACCAGGCGCGGCGCTGTCGCCGCTTCGATCTGCCTAGGCGCGATTGCCCTACCGGACGACGCCGGTGACGCTCATTCGGCGATGGCCCGGGCTGAGGCCTCCCTCGATCAGGCAAAACGCATTGGACGATCCAGCTGGTCGCCATTCAGCGAGAAGACCGACGTCGTAAGCGCGCGCCGCCGCAATACGCACATGTCCGATGTGATACTGACGGCGCTCAACGAGCGCCGCGTTCGGCTCGCTTTCCAGCCGATCGTCAGCGATATCGGAGAAGCGCCGACGAAATTCGAGTGCCTTATCCGAATGCGTGCGGAAGACGGCAGGGAGGTTCCTGCTCCCGAATTCATCCCTGTGGCGGAGCGTCTTGGTCTCGTTCATTTCCTTGATCGGCGCGTCCTTGAACTTGCGATCAACACCCTCGCGGTTTGCCCGAATATCAAACTTAACGTGAATATCTCGATGGAGACAGTGAAGGACCCTCTGTGGGCGGAGGGGTACCTTTCCGTCTTGCGCTCAAACGAAGCGCTCGCACGTCGCATCACCGTCGAACTTACCGAAACTCAGGTTATCGACGCGGTCGATGCATCAATAGAATTTGTGACGACGGTGAAGAAACTTGGCGCTTCCTTCGCCATTGATGATTTTGGCGCCGGTTACACCTCGTTCCGTAATCTGAAAGCGCTCGATATTGATACGCTGAAGATTGACGGATCATTCGTAACAGGCGTTTCGGCGTCGCGAGAGAACCAGCTCTTCGTTCGCACTTTGCTGGATCTTGCACGGAATTTTGGCATGCGAACGGTCGCGGAATGGGTCGATAACGAGGCTGACGCGATGCTGCTTAAGGGGCTCGGCGTGGATTTCCTGCAAGGATATCTGATTGGCAAACCCGAGACGGCGCCCGCGTGGCTCCCAAATGGAGCCCCGAATGCCGCGCCGATAAGCCCGTCTGGTCAGCCGTATCGCTAGGCGATCGAACCCGCCCAATTAAGCTGCCGGACGCCAGCGTTCTCGTTACCGAGCGGCGCGCAGTTTTCCGAGCTCGGCCCGAAGCTCTTTCAGTTCCTCTTTCAGAGCATTTATCTCCCTCGCGCCGCCGTCGTCGCCGGGACGCCCGCCGCCAGGATGTTGAGGGATGCCTTGCTGATAGAAGGCCCCAACGGGCGAGAACATTTTCATTGCCTGTTCAAAGAGCGCCATGTTTTGCCGTGCGGTTTCTTCGAACATGGCGTAACCGGGGGCCGCGCCGAACGCGCCTCGCATCTGCTCGCGCATTTTTTCCTGATTTCGCGCAAACGCGTCCATGCTCATTTCGAGATAAGACGGCAGAAATGATTGCAGGTTGTCGCCATAAAACTTGATGAGCTGACGCAGAAACTGAATCGGGAGCAGATTGCCGCCCTTGGTTTCCTCCTCAACAATAATCTGGGTCAGCACTGCGTGCGTGATGTCTTCACCCGACTTTGCGTCGTAAACGACAAAATCAGTTCCTTCTTTCACCATCTCCGAGAGATGGTCGAGCGTGATATAGGAGCTGGTCGCGGTGTTGTAGAGGCGGCGGTTTGCGTATTTCTTGATGGTTACTGATTCGGTCTGCTCGGACGCATGTCCGCCCGGAGCCGCGTCGATTTCAGGAGATGCAGACACAAGCCATTCCTTTCCATGCGAGCCTCGCGGGGGAGATCCTCGCGCTAACCTTTTCCGTTCAATGATCGTAACACGAATATTCGCGGTTTTCTAATGACATAGCGTGCGCCGAGGTCGATAAACCGGCAGCCGTAAGCGCCAAGATCTCGATTTCGGGGCTGTCGGCCTGCCCCATCTCCCGCAGTTGTGTATATCTTTCGCCGGGTAGACCGAGCCCAATAGCCTCGGCAGCAGATTTTCCGCTCGCAGGAGCGGTCGCTCGAAGCAGGAGAAATTTTGATGACCGGAGTTGTGATCGCTTCCGCCGCACGCACGGGCGTCGGCTCTTTTGGGGGCTCGCTCGCGGGCACGCCAGCCGCCCGGCTCGGAGAGGCCGTGATCAAGGCCGCGCTCGAACGCGCAGGCATTGCCGGCGAGGAGGTGGACGAAGTGGTTATGGGGCACGTCCTGCAAGCCGCTCAGGGTCAAAATACCGCTCGTCAGGCGAGCCTTTGGGCGGGTGTTCCGAAGGAAAAGCCGGCGATGACGATTAATCAGGTCTGCGGCTCCGGGCTGAGAGCCGTGGCGCTTGCCGCCCAATCGATCCGCCTCGGCGACGCCTCCATCGTGGTCGCGGGAGGGCACGAGAACATGTCTCAGGCGCCGCACGCCGCCCATCTCCGCGACGGCGTCAAAATGGGCGACGTGCGTTATGCGGACACGATGATCAAGGACGGCCTCTGGGACGCGTTCAATGATTTCCACATGGGCAACACTGCAGAAAACCTCGCTCGAAAATATCAGATCAGTCGCGAGGAACAGGACGCCTTCGCCGTCGCGAGCCAGAACAAGGCGGAAACGGCGCGCAAGCTCGGCAAGTTCAAGGACGAGATCACCCCGGTCATTCTGAAAACCAAAAAAGGGGAAACCAGTTTCGAGCATGACGAGTACATCCGCGAAGGCGCAACTATGGAGTCGGTTGCCGGCCTTCGCCCGGCCTTCCTCAAGGACGGCGGAACCGTGACCGCCGCCAATGCTTCGGGTCTGAATGACGGAGCAGCGGCAATCGTCGTCACTTCCGAAAAAGAGGCGCAGCGGCGCGGGTTTATTCCGCTTGCGCGCATTGCATCCGCCGCGCATTGCGGCGTTGACCCGGCGATTATGGGCATCGGACCGGCGCCGGCCTCGCGCATGGCCCTGGAAAAGGCTGGCTGGTCGCTGGGCGACGTCGACCTGATTGAGGCGAACGAGGCTTTTGCTGCTCAGGCGCTGGCGGTCGGCAAGGAGCTCGGCTGGGACGCTGCGAAAGTAAACGTCAATGGTGGCGCAATCGCGATTGGGCACCCGATTGGTGCATCGGGGGCCCGGATCCTCACAACGCTGCTATTCGAGATGCGTCGCTCTGGCGCCTCGCGCGGCCTCGCGACGCTATGCATCGGCGGCGGCATGGGCGTGGCCATGTGCGTCGAGCGAATGTAATATCCGCCAAGCCATAACTGCGGCGGTCGCTCGACCCATCGAAGAAGTGGGCGAGCAAGATGGATGGAAACGCAATACGACCTGAAGGGACAAGGAACATGCAAAAGCGCACGGCGATCGTCACGGGCGGTACGCGCGGTATCGGCCGCGCGATTTCAATCGCCCTAAAGCAAGCCGGCCATGAGGTTGCCGCGTCCTATGCGGGAAATACTGAAGCGGCCGAGGCATTTCGTGAGGAAACGGGCGTTGCGGTTTATCGCTGGGACGTTGGCGATTACGCCGCCTGCAAAGCGGGCGTGCAGGAAATAGAAGCCGCGCAGGGCGCGACCGATATTCTAGTCAATAACGCCGGCATTACACGCGACGGCTTCTTTCATAAGATGTCGCCCGGGCAGTGGGCCGAGGTTATTCGCGCCGATCTCGACAGCGTTTTCAACATGACGCATCAGGTTTTCCCTGCAATGCGGGAGCGGGGTTACGGCCGGATCATCAACATTGCGTCGATCAATGGTCAGAAGGGCCAGATGGGGCAAACGAACTATTCTGCGGCGAAGGCGGGTATGATCGGCTTTACCCGCGCCTTGGCCCAAGAGGGCGCATTTAAGGGCGTGACGGTTAACGCCGTTGCGCCAGGCTACATCGCCACTGAGATGGTCGCCGCTCTTGATGCGCCAGTTCTGCAAAAGATTGTTGCGCAAATTCCGGTCGGAAGGCTCGGCGAAGCCGAGGAAGTCGCGAGGTGCGTTGCGTTCCTCGCCGACGATCAGGCCGGCTTCATCACTGGGTCGGTGCTGACAATCAACGGCGGCCAATACATAGCCGCTTAGGCGGAAAACGTTGGTTTTGCCCGGATTTCGCCAAATTGAAGCGCTAATATCACATCGAGGGGTCGCTAGATGCGTCCATTCCGTTGTTGCGAGCGAGGTCTCGCATACCGACAACTTACCACGGTGAATCGTCGTTGCGCTTCTTATGCATCCTTTCAGCTTTACTGGTCGCACTTGTGACCGAGGCCGGCGCGCAGAACCGCCCGGGCGGGAAAGATCCATTCTCCGCCCTCGTCGGCCGCGATCGGGCGGCCTCGGAACGGCAGCGTGAGGCAAACACGGTCGATCGCTACGTCTCTGCAGCCGGCGATGAAGTATTTTTGTTTCAATCTGCCGGAACGGACGCTCGGTTAAAATTTCTGTGCGGACCGAGCGCACGGGAAATCGACTGCCTGATTGATGACGACACGCCAGCGGAGGAGATACTTATTCTGTTCGCTACGCGCGGTCCGCGAGGCGACACGATTTATCGCGATGCCTCCGGCGAAGCGTGGCTGCGGATTACTGCTTATGGCGGCGCTACCGCCTACCGCCTCGGGGATCGGAGAGGCCACGCTGCGACCCGAACCTTCGGCGAGGATCCACCGCTCGTTCTGCCAACTGTTTCGCTCGACGCGGCGCGCAGGCGCGCATCGCGCGCAACCGCCCTATTGAGCGCGGCGCTCGGAGCGCCGATCATTTTTGAAATCGGCGAACCGGCGCTCGACGGAGCAACGGATGCATCCGTGCTCGCCGACGCAGTTGCGCGGGCTGCGACGGCGCTCAATTCCATTGCCGAAACGCCCGTCGGCGCAACGGCGTTGCGCGACCGGTATTCATCTGTACGGTTCAGCGCAGGCGATACTTCTGCAGTGCGCGCAGATGGCCGGGCGCTGGAAGTCGTTTATGATCCGGATGGAGATGTTTACGGGCGGCCGTCGACCGCCGAAATTGTCGCTGCTGTCGAAGAAGTCCTGTGAGCTGAGTATTGTTAGGCGGACGGCAAGCGGGCGCTAGCGAAACGTATCTTTCCGCTGGCGTAGTTCAGCAAACACCTCAACGGCTAACGCTCCGCGCATGTTTAAGGCGGCTGCAAGCTCTGCGGCGTCAGCGCGTAGAAACGGGTTCGTCGCAAGTTCATCGGCAATGGTTGTCGGCACGGTTGGGGCGCCTCTCGCCCGCAGGGCCTCTACTTCTTTCACCCGCTGCGCCAGCGAGCTGTTTGCAGAATCAACTGTTATGGCGAAGCGCGCATTCGACAGCGTATATTCGTGCGCACAATATATTTGCGTATCCGGCGGCAGGCTCGCAAGGCGCTGCAACGACCCGTACATCTGCTGTGGGGTCCCCTCAAATAAACGGCCGCATCCCATCGCAAAAATAGTATCGCCAACGAAGATCAAACGCTGTCTGGGAAAGTGAAACGCTATATGTCCAAGCGTGTGTCCGGGCGTCGCCCATACCGTGGCGACGCTCGCGCCGAGCGAGACGGTTTCTCCGTCTCCGACCATTACGTCGATCCCGGGGATAGGTCGACGTTCGCCCCCGGGCCCGACGATACGCGCGCCCCAGCGTTCTTTTAGCGCGAGGTTACCGTCAACATGGTCCCAATGGTGATGGGTGTTCCAGATGAAATCGAGAGACCATCCAAGCGCCTCGAGTTCAGCGCTAATGACGTCCGGATCAGGCGAGTCGATTGACGTAACGAGACCGCTCTCCTTATCGCGAACCAAAAACGCGTAATTCTGGTTCTCCGGCAGACACGCCATCATCCGGATGTCGAGTTCGGGCGCCGGCATATCGGCGTTTTCAGGGGGTGATAGGCTCGCTCGCGTCATTGTTTCATTCTAAACCACAGTGATAACTTTCAAAACGCAGGAACCGAAGCGATGTACGACGATAATTCGGCATTGGGGCCTCTGGTGAGGATCAAACGTCTCCCGCACGGGGAGGGGCTCGCCTTGCCTGCCTATGAGACCGAACTGGCGGCGGGCTGCGACGTGCGCGCCGCGCCGCTGGCGGGAGAAGATATTGTCTTGAGATCGGGCGAGCGCGCTATGATCCCTACGGGTTTGTCAATCGCTTTGCCGGCGGGTTGGGAAGCGCAAATGAGACCGCGTTCCGGCTTGGCGGCAAAATTTGGCGTTGCATGCGTCAATTCGCCAGGAACAATCGATGCGGACTATCGCGGCGAGATCAAAGTAATTCTAATAAATCACGGTACAGAGGATTTCGTTATCCGCCGCGGCGACCGGATCGGGCAGATAGTTTTTGCGCCCGCTTTTCAGGCTAGATTTGAAGAAGTTGAGGAACTCGACGCAACACAGCGGGGCGAAGGCGGTTTTGGATCGACCGGTGTTTGAGGCTTCGCCGCGTGTCCAATGTATGGACCATGAATGGTCAGGCGTATGCTGAATGGGGAGCAGCGCGAGCGCTATCTTCGGCATATCCTGTTGCGTGAGGTGGGCGCGCAAGGCCAGCAAAAATTGCTCGCTTCAAGTGTTTTAATCGTCGGCGCCGGCGGCCTTGGCGCGCCGGTCATACAGTACCTCGCGGCGGCTGGAGTCGGTCGGCTTGTGGTCATGGACCCGGATATTGTGGCTCGGTCCAACCTGCAACGTCAGACAATCTATCGGACAGCCGATATTGGCGCCGCTAAGGTCGACGTCGCGCGCAACTTCGCGCACGCGCTTAATCCTGACGTAAACTTCGTTAGCGTCAATCACGCGATTGATGCAGCGAACGCAGCGGAAGCGATCGCAAGCTGCGATCTCGTTATTGAGGGCGTTGATAATTTCGCGACGAGATATGTCATCAATCGCGGCGCGCTGGAGGCGCGCCGCACTCTTGTTTCAACTGCTGTTGGGCGATTTGACGGGCAAGTCGCTGTGTTTGGCGGCCATGACGGGCAATCTCCTTGCTATCGCTGTTTCGCGCCGCAGGCCCCCCTCGATGCGGATGCTATCTGCGAAACAGAGGGCGTCATGGGGCCGGTAACCGGCGTGGTCGGCGCCTTGGCGGCAATGGAGGCGCTCAAGCTTCTCTTGGGCATTCCTGGAACGCTTCTTGGACGCATCATGATCTATGAAGCGCTGAACGCAAAGGCGCGTGCCGCGGCCATATCTCGAGACCCTGAATGCGTCGACTGTTCCCGATTTGGTTAGATTCCTCACGGGCAACTTAAAACAGAGGGTTTGATGTTTGAATCTTTCGTCTCGGTTTCTCTGCTCGGTGCGCTCGTAATGGCGCTCGGGTTCAATGTATCACTGCACCGCATGCGGATGACGACCGATGGAGCCCGGCTAGCTGAAGCCGATAGCGCTAGCGGCTTGCGAAAAGCTATTCGCGCGCATGGTAACGCCATCGAATACGCCCCTATGCTCGCTATTTTGATTTTTGCGCTGGGCGGTCGCGACCCGTCCCTTTGGGTTGAGATAACCATGTACGCAGCGGTGGTTGCGCGTTACTGCCACGCCGCCGGTTCGCTGCTCTGCAAGACAGTGCATACCCCGCACCTCTTGCGCTTTGTTGGTGCGGCGGGAACCTACACAACGGGTTTTCTGCTTTCGATCGCACTATTGCTGGAGGCGCCGAAAGTATGGTGATGCGGTTTTTTACAGCCTCGCTGATGATCGTCTATTTGGCGGTGACGACGGGGTGCGCATCTCTCATTGCGCCCAAACCTAGCGCTGAACGCGCAGCGTTGCGCGATGGAGCATATCGCTTAGACCCAGATCATGCGGCGTTATTGTTCAAGATCGATCATCTGGGTTTTTCGAATTATGTCGGACGTTTTAATCGGCTGAGTGCTACGCTTGATTTTTCTTCGGACGATCCGCAAGCCTCAAGGCTTGAAGCAATCGTGGAGATTGGGTCGCTTGACGTCGCCAACGCAGAGTTCAGTAAGACCCTCCTCGGCCCAAACTGGTTTGACGCGACGCGGTTCCCGCAAGCGATTTTCAGGTCAACGAACGTCGTGCTCACCGGCGATCGGAACGGGCGCATTATGGGCGACTTGACGCTAAAAGGCGTTACCGCCCCGATGACTCTTGAAGCAACATTCAATGGCGGCGCGCAGGACCTGTTACGCGGCGGCTATGTTCTCGGCTTCTCCGCTGTTGGCGTCATCGATCGCACGCAGTTTGGCGTCGACGCGTTTTCGGGCGTCATCGCGTCGGAAGTCCGCCTTGAGATCGAGGCGGAGTTCATTCGCCGTTAAGTATGTTCTGTAACCGGAGTTTCATGGAAATATGCTAACCACTCCGTGTGGGTGATCTTTATTCGCTTCCCGAGGCGGTGCGGCGTCAAGCCGAGGCGAACCTTCGACCCGACGAGCGTGTCGAATGGGCTGGCACACCCAGCCCCTCGCGGGTTCTTCTGAACTCCTCAGTTATCTGGATATTCGCCATCCCTTGGACAGCGTTCGCCGTGGCGTGGGAAACCATCGCTCTGAGCGTATTATTTGCCGGCGAGATTGACGGCCCGGGCGGGGGAATGTGGGTTTGGATTTTTCCGCTTTTTGGCGCACCGTTCGTATTGATCGGCATATGCCTGCTAGGCGCCCCCTTCTGGGCCGCGCACAGCGCTCGCGCTACCGGATTCGTCGTAACGAACCAGCGCTTGATGGAACTGCGCGCCGGAAGCACGGAGCAGTCGAAGTTTCTCAGTCCAGAGGAAATTCGCGGCGTTGAAGTCAGGCGTCACGGTCGAGGGACAGGCTCAGTCAAGGCGATTTGCAAGCCCGTGCGAGACCGCGATGGGGATCGCGTCTATGACGACTGGGCGTTACCGGGCGTGCTGGACGCGGATGGCGCGGTAGCGGCGATCAGACGGCTGATCGATATGGCAGGCATCAATCCCCGCTCCGCGGTGTCGATCGCGCGTTAAATTTCTAAAACAACGTTTATGCGTTTCTGGCGATTGAGATGCGCCTTCGCGTTAGCCGCGCAGAGATATCTCAATATTGGCGCCTGGCGTCAGCATCACGGCGGCCTCGTCGAAGCTGGGTCGCTTCAGTTTCGGTCGAACGCCGTTGGAAAAGGCGTACGGCTCCTTCGGTAAACCGAGAGCAGTTCTATTGAGGCGGCCGTCTTCATTCGCATCGTGGTAGACGACGACCGCATATGATCCGGTATTCAGATCAGTCAAGTCGATTTGTGCAACGCCTTCCTCGTCGACCGAGGCATCATACTTCGCCACCGCGTTCTTGAGGAAGTCACCCTCGCTCGCATAAATCGCAATTCGCAGGCGGCCGCCCGGAGAAATAGCCTCAGTCCTGACGGTGAGTTGACTGGATGCCATTTCCGCGTCGGTGAACCGTGACGCAGACGGCGCGCTGTCTGCGCCTGCTGGGGCCGCTGTCAATACCAAGGCAAGCGCCGCCAATCCCCCTCGCCAAATTTGCTTCCGGTCACACACGCTCGAACCCCACAACCCTTCAAACTCCAACCTGCGCGATGCTTAACGCATCTTTACTGTTATGCGCATTCTGACGCCCAAGCTTTTAAATCAACTAAAATTTTGCTCGTTTTCGGGCACCGCTGCGGATAGGTAGGGCGGCGTTACGCCGTTGCAACGCCGCGAGAAATAAAACCGGCAAACTTCGGCGCGCCGGGGGCGTAGTGGGCATGATGGCTTTCTATGCGAAACCCGGCTTTTTCAATCATCCGCAGGGGATCGCGGTTGAGGTTACAGCCTCCTGAAAACCGCCCCCATAGGCCGTTGATTTGATTTTGGAATTTTAAAATTTCCGGGTCCGGCGCGGCGCCATGCTCAAGGAAAACCAGCCTTCCGCCCGGGCGTAAAACGCGTTTAACGCCAGCCAACGCCGCTTCCGTGTCAGGTATCGTGCACAACGTGAATGTGATCAACGCGCAGTCGACGGAGGCGTCCGCGAGAGGGATCTTCTCTCCGGGCAGATCTATCCACTCTATCGGAAACGGTAATTTCGCGACCCGCTTGGCAGCGCGTCGGCGCATGCCAATCGCCGGCTCGAGCGCATAAAGGCGCTCGACATTCGCCGCATCATAATAATTCGCATTTAGGCCGGATCCGAAGCCCACCTCGAGGATACGACCGCGCGCCTCTTGTACGATCGCGGCGCGTTCGCGCTGGATTGCGGGCATTGAACAAGCCCAGGTAACCAGCGCCGGCTCAACCCAGTCGCGATAAAATCCCATTCAGGCGATCTTTCAATCAAGACCAAGAATGATGCGGTCTGGTGGTTTATGCCCATCGGCGAACATCTTGATGTTGATAATCACCCGTTCGCCCATCTCGATCCGACTTTCAATTGTCGCCGACGCCATATGCGGCAACAGGACTACGTTTGGCGCTGAGACGAGTTTGGGATTTGGTTTTGGCTCGTTCTCAAACACGTCGAGGCCGGCCCCGGCGAGGCGTCCCGATGAAATCATGTCAGCCAGCGCATTTTCGTCAATTATCTCGCCGCGGGATACATTCACGACGTAGGCGTGCGGCTGCAGCAATTCGAGGCGACGACGGGACAGAAGATGAAACGTCGCCGGCGTATGTGGGCAATTCACTGAAATGATATCCATCCGCGCCAACATCTGGTCGAGGCTATCCCAGTAAGTCGCCTCCAGTTCTTCGGCGATATGCGGATTGATCGGACGGCGATTGTGATAATGAATCGAAAGCCCGAAAGCGCGCGCGCGCCGAGCGATAGCCTCGCCGACGCGGCCTAATCCAATAATGCCGAGTTTCTTGCCGCGGACCCGACGCCCAAGCATCCAGGTCGGCGACCATCCGGCGAAGCTTCCACCCTCTAGCGCCCTCACGCCTTCAACGAGACGGCGCGGCACCGCCACGATCAGCGCCATCGCCATATCAGCAGCGTCCTCTGCAAGTACTGAGGGCGTATTAGTGACGGTCACGCCATGGGCGTTTGCCGCTGCAACATCGATGTGGTCGATGCCGGCGCCGAAATTCGCGACAAGTCGCAAATGGCCGTCCGTCGCGGCGAAAAATGCCGCATCGAGATCATCACCCAAAGTTGGCGCGATCACGTCGTGACGGTGCGCGAGCTCGATCAGCGCGTCGCGATCAAGCGGCGCGTCGCTTTGGCTAAGCGTCACGTCGAATAGCGCCTGCAGACGCCTTTCCACCATTTCTGGCAGCCGACGGGTTACCGCTACTTTCAGTCGATCCACCGCCATCCGGGCCCCGATAGTGGCGACGCGAAGAGGCTTAACGCTTCCTTAACCACGGTAGCCGCAGTCAGATACGTCATCTCCGGCGCGCGCAAGCCCTCCCGGTTTAGCGTCTGGCAGCCAATCGTCAAATGGGGAAATTGACGGTGTCCGCAACTCTGCGCATCTCTTTGATCGTTGCCGCTCTCGCGGTGGCTGAAAACAATGCTGCGTATGCGAACAAGAGCCAACCCGCCCAGCCGATCGAATCCAAACGGGCGGACCATGAATCCGGCAAGGTTGCAGTGCGGTATGATACGCCGTCGAGTTTTCCCGTTCCGCGCTTCGTCAGCCTGAAGTCGAACGAGGTCAATTGCCGCATTGGCCCAAGTCTGCAGCACCCAACACGTTTCGTATTCAAGCATGCCGGTGCGCCCCTACTTGTCATCGCCGAGAGCGTCGACAACTGGCGCAGGGTGCGCGACATTGATGGCGACACCTGCTGGCTTTTCGGAAAAACGGTGCGCGCCCAAACCCACCTGATATCGCTAGAGGCCGCCGATATTTACGCAAAACCCTCAAGCGACAGCGAGGTCCGGGCCCATATCCAGCCTCGCGCGCTTGTCAGGCTCGTTCGCATCACCGACGGCTGGGCGCTTGTCGAAGCGGACGGCGTTCGCGGCTGGGGACCGGCACAGCGTTTCTGGGGCTTTGACGCTGTTGCCGCTGCAGGCGCCGCGCTTGATTGACCACTCGCCGTCGGCGCATTACCAAACCTTTCATCGGCCGTGTCGCGGCCCTTTTCGCACTCCTATGAAAGCTTTGGTGAATGGTGGCGACAAGCGAGACTGGCAAGCGCAGCTATACGCGCGAAGAACTCGTTCAATGCGGATATCAGGGGCTAAGGGGCCCAGGGTCGGCGCAGTTGCCGGTCCCCCCGATGCTCATGTTCGATCGAGTGATCGAGATTAATAATGATGCCGGTCCGAACAAGCGCGGGCAGGTAATCGCTCAGCTCGATATCGACCCGAAATTGTGGTTTTTCGACTGTCATTTCCCAGGCGACCCGGTGATGCCGGGCTGCCTCGGGCTTGACGCCTTGTGGCAGCTTGTGGGGTTTTTCCTCACCTGGTCGGGGCTGCCGGGAAAAGGCCGCGCGCTTGGCGCTGGCGAGGTGAAATTTTCGGGCATGGTATTGCCTACGACAAAACTCGTTCAATATGAATTGGATGTCCGGCGCGTAATTAATCGCGGGCTCATCCTCGGCGTCGCCGATGGGCGTTTGATCGCAGACGGCAAGCCCATCTACTTGGCGCGCGACCTAAGAGTGGGACTGTTCTCAGAGGAACAGTTGCGTTCGGGCGCCGTTTGATCAGAATAACAGAAGAGGCTTGGCTATGCGGCGCGTTGCGATAACCGGCATCGGGATCGTCTCTTCGATCGGCGCGAACGTCGCTGAAGCGGCGCGATCGCTTCGTGAGGCGCGCTCAGGCATTTCTTTCAGTGCATCGTTCGCTGAACATGGGTTTCGCTGTCAGGTCGCCGCCCGTCCATCAGTCGATGTCGAAGTTGCGCTTGATCGAAAGACCCGCCGCTTCATGGGCGAAGGCGCGGCGTGGAACTACATTGCGTTGAAGGAAGCCGTGGCCGACGCCCGCCTCTCCGAAGATGAGATCAGTCATCCGCGCACTGGTATAATCATGGGCTCCGGCGGACCGTCGACCGCAACGATCGTAGAGGCGGCCGACAAAAATCGCGAAGCCGGCAACACAAGGAAAATTCTGCCGACCTTTGTCCCTAAGGCTATGTCGTCGACGAATTCGGCGACGCTTGCCGTTCCTTTCAAGGTGCTAGGCGTCAACTATTCAATCTCATCAGCATGCGCAACATCGGTGCACTGTATTGGCGCTGCGGCTGAGCAGATCCAATGGGGAAAACAGGATGTTGTCCTTGCCGGCGGCGGGGAAGATCTTGACTGGACTCTTGCCAACATGTTCGACGCAATGGGCGCGATGTCAACAAAGTTCAACGATCGACCTGCCGTTGCAAGTCGCGCTTACGACCTCGATCGCGACGGGTTTGTCATCGCTGGCGGCGCGGGCGTCGTTGTTCTCGAGGAGATGGAGCGGGCGAAATCCCGCGGGGCGACAATTTATGGCGAAATTGTTGGGTATGCCGCCAATTCCGATGGCTACGACATGGTTCAACCCTCAGGCGAGGGCGCGGAACGGTGTATGCGGTTAGCTCTCGAAACCGTCAACCAGCAGGTCGACTATATCAACACGCACGGCACATCGACGCCGATTGGCGACAGTCGAGAGACCGCCGCCATCAAGGCAGTCTTCGGCCGCGAGATTCCGCCTTTCAGTTCGACCAAATCTTTGACGGGCCACTCGCTCGGCGCAACAGGCGTTCAGGAGTTGATCTATTCGCTGATCATGATGCGCGATCGCTTCCTCGTCGAAAGCGCGCACATTGAAAATCTGGATCCAGAATTCGCGGGACTGCCGATTATTCGGGAACGGATCGATCATGCGACAATTGATTGTTTTCTGACCAATTCGTTTGGATTTGGTGGAACGAACGGTTGCCTAGTCGTTGCGCGCTGCGACTAACAGCATGGATCCGCCCGATGCGACGTCTACCTTCATCGCGGCCTCCATTGTTGCAACAGCCGGGCTATGGTGGTTTCGTTTCACTCTGAAGGCAGCGCAGTCATGGCCCCGCGCGACCAGATGGGGCGTTTACGCCTTGATCTGGCTTGCCTACTTCATTGCAATGATATTGTTGATCGGGCAAACCACGCTTCGGAACGCTTGATACGCAATCGGGAGTTGGGGACAAGGGAACAAGATGAACGCCGAGACGAAATTTCCCGCCGGAGAATTGATGCGCGGCAAACGTGGACTCGTGATGGGAGTGGCGAATAAAAACTCCATCGCATGGATGATCGCGCAACAACTGAGCGCTCAAGGCGCCGAAATCGCATTTACCTACGTCAATGAGGCGATGGAGCGCCGGGTCCGTCCGCTTGCCGAAAGCGTTGGCGCAAAGCTGATTCTCGAGTGCGACGTTACGAGCGATGCTTCTATGGACAACGCGTTCTCGAAGGTCGCTGCCGAATGGAGCCAGATAGATTTTCTCGTCCACGCCATCGCCTTCACGGACAAGGCTGCGCTCGAAGGCTCATTCGTCGAAAACACGACCCGTCAGATCTTTAAGGATACGATGGATGTGTCGGCCTTTTCATTTGTTGACGCAGCGCGCCGCGCTGCAGCGATGATGCCGTCTGGCGGATCGATGATCACGCTAACCTACCTCGGCAGCGAGCGCACAATCCCGAATTACAATGTGATGGGCGTGGCCAAGGCTGCGCTCGAAGCATCGACTCGCTATATCGCGCGCGACCTCGGCCCGGCCGGCATTCGGGTAAATGCGATCTCCGCAGGCCCAATCAAGACGCTCGCCGCCGCCGGAATTTCTTCAGGCAGACACATGTTCTCGTTCAACAGGCAGGCAAGCCCCCTGCGCGACGATACCGATCCGAAGGGCGTGGCCGGAGCAGCGCTCTATCTTTTGTCCGATCTCGGCGCATCCTGCACAGGTGAAACCCTGCACGTAGACGCCGGTTTTCACATCGTCGGCATGCCGGACGAGTCGGCCTTACTGGAAATGGCCGACAAGCGCGCCAACTAACGCCGTTCGGCAGGCGCGGCCATTAAGCGCCCTTTTTCGCCGCTATCCAACGGCTAACTTTGGCCTCCAGCACCGGGATCGGCATGGCGCCATCAAGCAACACGACATCATGAAACTCCCGTATGTCAAAGTGTGGGCCTAACGCTGTTTCAGCGTCGGCGCGCATGCGTTCCATCGCGATCATGCCCAGTTTATAAGAGCACGCTTGGCCGGGAATGACAGCGTAGCGCTCCACCTCGCGGGTCATCGCCGTTCGCGACTCGCCCGTTGTAGCAACCATGTAATCGATTGCTTCCTCGCGGCTCCAGCGCTTGGCGTGCAACCCCGTATCGACTACGAGGCGTGCGGCTCGAAACAATTCCGCCTGCAGGCGCCCTAAGTCGCCCTCAGGATCTTCAGCATACATGCCCATTTCAGCGGCGAGCTTCTCCGAGTAGAGCGCCCAGCCCTCGGTATATTCCGAGTAACTCAGCATGTTGCGCAGAAGCGGCATGTTCGGCACAGCGCGCTGGAGGGAGATCTGGAAGTGATGGCCGGGCACCGCCTCATGGTGGGTCAGCGTGCGTAGCCCATGCTTCGGATTATCGGCCGTATCCTTCAAGTTGATCCAGTAAATGCCCGGGCGTGAGCCGTCGAGGGCCGGTCCCGCATAGTACCCGCCAGGCGCACCATCCTGCTCGTAGACCGGAATTCGCCGAACCTCGACAGGCTGCGGCGGTAGGGTCCCGAACCAGCGGGGCGCAATCTTGTCGATGGCGGCGATCTGTTGCCGCAAGCTTTCCAGAAGCTGCTCACGACCATCGTCGGTGTTTGGCCAAACATTATCAGGGCGTTTTGACAACGTCTGCATGCGCGCGCCGACGCTGCCACTATTAAGGCCAATGGACTTTAGCAACTCGTCCATTTCGGCGGAAATGCGCGCGACCTCCGCTAGTCCGATGTCGTGAATGTCATCGCCGGAAAGATTTTGCGCGCCATAAGCCGTCAACGCCATTTGGTAAAAAGCTTCACCCTCCTCGCCAAGCCGCCATACGCCGGCGTCTGGGCCAGCCTCAGACCGCAGCGTTTCATAAAGATCCGCTAATCGCCCATACGCTGGAATAACTCCGTTCGTCATGTGATCAAGCGCGCGCGCGCGGAGCGTTGCTCGGTCTTCCGCATTCAGTTCAGGGATGCCGGCAAGCTTCTCAGTAAAGGTTGCCATGATCGGGTTTTCATCCACTGGACCAGCAGCAAAGCTTTTAATGGAACTCAGTATACCCTCAATGGCGAAGTCGGGCGGCGCTACGCCAATTCCAGCGTCGGAATTGACTGTTTCAATCGCTTCGTCGATGGCGCGCGGCGCACTTTCGAGGCGCGCAAGGAAAGCTTCTGCGTTCCCGCGTGTGCGCATCGGATGATCAATGATCAAGACTTTGGGCAGATCGATGTGCAGGCCGGATAACTGCGTGATGAAGTACGGAGAAACGGCCCAGTTGGCGCCCGAGTTTGGCAGGCTTGCGCCGAACGGCGTCGCGCCGCCAAAGTCAAACTGATTTCGGCGGGCTGCGGCTTCGTACGCGTTTTTGAGTATGTCGTATGTAATAGCTGTAGAGGCGTCGAGCGCATTACGGTCGTAACTGCGTAATTCCTGCAGAAACGCTTCATTCATAGCGCGCGCGGATTGGTGCGCCTCAAAGCCATATCGTCCAAGACGAGAAAGGTAACCTGCGCCGCCTATTTCTTCGGATACGGATAGTTCGCCTGAAAGTTCTGGCGCCGTCTGCAGAAATCCGCTTGCGTGCCGCGCCGCCATGGCCAGAAACTCCGTAGACGGATCGGGTTTCTTCTCTTCGGCGATGACGGCGGCAGGCGTATTGGCGAGTTTGTTCGTCTGTTCGCCACAACCAGAAAGTGGAATGAAAAATAGCCCTGCAAACAACGTCTGGATGGCCGTTCGGCACGGCAATTCCTTACGCAAGAAACCTTTTTTCGCTTCCATCGCGCCCTCCGTCGGATTGAGGGAAAAGCCCTCTTTTCAGGCCCGCCCAGCGCGGGCGCCCCGAGATTTTCGGACGGAAACATAGCCGAATTTGGCGCTGCTGCGATGGTTCGCTTCTGATTTCCGCGGCGGCAGTTGCAAAAAGGCCCCGCCCAAGGTCAAGCCGGCGAGGCCGTTTCAGCGTCCACGCTGCTGCGCGGGAAACCCCTAATCGGCGTCGCCGTCGCCGCGAGCGATTTCCTTGCCTGTCGTTTGATCAACAACCTTCATGGAAAGTCGGACCTTGCCGCGATCGTCGAAGCCGAGAAGCTTGACCCAGACTTCATCGCCTTCCTTTACGACGTCGCTAGTTTTCTCTGGACGGCCGCTGCTCAGCTGCGAGATATGGACAAGGCCGTCGCGCGCGCCGAAGAAGTTCACGAACGCGCCGAACTCCATCGCCTTAACGACTTTACCCTTATAGATCGCGCCCACCTCCGGCTCAGCCACGATCGAATGGATCCACTGGTATGCGGCGTCAATCTTGGCTTTGTCGCTTGATGAGATTTTGATCAGGCCCTCATCGTCAATGTTGACCTTCGCGCCTGTTTTTTCGACGATTTCGCGAATGATCTTGCCGCCGGTGCCGATGACCTCACGGATTTTGTCCTTCGGGATCTGCATGGTTTCGACGCGAGGCGCGTATTCGCCCAGCTCCTCACGGGCGCCCGTTAGCGCCTTGTTCATCTCGCCGAGAATGTGCATGCGCCCGTCCTTTGCCTGAGCGAGGGCGATGCGCATGATTTCCTCGGTAATCCCCGCGATCTTGATGTCCATCTGCAACGAGGTGATGCCCTGATCGGTCCCTGCAACCTTAAAGTCCATGTCGCCGAGATGATCTTCATCGCCGAGGATGTCGGAAAGAACCGCGAATTTTTCCCCCTCGAGGATCAGACCCATGGCAATGCCGGCGACCGGTCTCTTTACCGGAACGCCTGCATCCATCATCGCCAGTGACGACCCGCAGACTGTCGCCATTGAAGAGGAGCCGTTTGACTCGGTGATTTCCGAAACGAGGCGGATAACATAGGGAAACTCCTCCTGCGACGGCAGGACGGCGCGAATAGCGCGCCAGGCGAGTTTGCCGTGACCGATCTCGCGCCGACCGGTGCCGCCCATGCGTCCGGTTTCGCCAACCGAATAAGGCGGAAAATTGTAGTGCAGCAGGAACTGTTCTTTGTGCATGCCGGTAAGCGAGTCGACATATTGCTCGTCTTCGCCAGTACCGAGCGTGGCGACCACGAGCGCCTGCGTCTCGCCGCGCGTGAACAACGACGATCCGTGCGCGCGGGGCAGCACCCCGGCTTCAGCGACGATCGGCCGGATCGTCTTGGTGTCCCGACCGTCTATACGACGCCCCGTTGACAGGATGTCGTTGCGGACGATGTCAGCCTCAACTTCCTTGAACAGCGACCCGACGGTCGCTTTCGGCAAGGCGCTGGGATCCTCTTCGTTACATAGCGCCTCGACGGCTTTCGCCTTTGCGGCCTGCACTTTTTCCACGCGCGCCTGTTTGCGTTGCTCGGCATAGGCTGTGCGGAGTTCGTCGGCGACGAGCGAGCGAATCTGGGCGGCCGGCTGCGCGTAATCGGCGGGCGTGAAATTCCAGGGTTCCTTCGCGCTGTCTTCGGCGAAATCGATGATGAGATTGATGGCCTCGCGGCACGCCTGATGGCCAAAGACGACTGAGCCCAGCATGGTCTCTTCCGAGAGTTCAGAAGCTTCGGATTCAACCATCATGACGGCGTTTGAAGTCGCCGCGACAACAAGGTCCAGTTTGGTGTCTGGCATTTGGTCGAGCGACGGATTCAACACATACTGACCGTCGATGTAGCCGACGCGCGCTGCGCCGATCGGGCCGAGGAACGGCACGCCGGAGATCGTCAGTGCGGCAGACGACGCGATCAATGCGATAATATCAGGGTCGTTCTCGAGGTCATGCGAGAGAACCGTCGCGATGACCTGAACCTCGTTCTTGAATCCTTTTGCAAAGAGCGGGCGGATCGGGCGGTCGATCAGGCGAGAGGTGAGCGTCTCCTTTTCGGTCGGACGGCCTTCGCGCTTGAAATAGCCGCCGGGAATACGGCCGGAGGCGTAAAACTTTTCCATGTAGTGGACAGTCAGGGGGAAGAAGTCGAACTTCGGATCGGCTTGTTTTGCGGCGACTACTGCGGCGAGGACGGTGGTCTCGCCATACGTGGCGAGAACTGCGCCATCGGCTTGCCGAGCGATGCGCCCGGTCTCGAGGGTCAGCGTTCGGCCGCCCCACTCAATCGACTTCTTCGTGATCGTAAACATAGTTTCTCTTTCTTCAGGTGACGCGGGGCGCGGATCGCCCCAGCGCAACGGACATCCGGCCTCCCCCATGGGAGCCCGGCAGAAACCGCCTCTGACCCCCGGCGGGGGTCCGAATGGACAAACAGCGCGGGTCGGCAAGCGGCGGCGCGGTTTTGATCGGGTCTGCTCCCGGCCGCGCCGGCCGGGCAGATCAAACAGACCGCCCCGTTTTCAGAGCGGACCACCGGAAAGCCCTATTTGGGCTGCATCCGGATTGCGCCGTCGAGTCTGATGACGGCCCCGTTGAGCATCGTGTTGCGACAGACTTCCATCGCCAGCGAGGCAAATTCTTCTGGTTTGCCGAGGCGTTTGGGGAACGGAACCATCGCGGCGAGGGCGTCCTGAACTTTTTGGTCCATGCCCGCCATCATCGGCGTCCAGAAAATTCCCGGCGCAATGGTGTTGCAGCGAATGCCGGCATTCATCAGGTCGCGGGCGACGGGCAACGTCAGGCCAACAACCCCTGATTTTGACGCGCCATAAGCGGCTTGTCCAATTTGACCTTCGAAAGCGGCGACCGAAGCGGTGTTGATGATAACGCCGCGTTCGCCGTCTTCCAGCGGATCGAGCCGTTCCATCGCCTCGGCGACGAGCCGGATGCAATTGAACGTCCCAACAAGGTTGATGTCGATCACGCGGCGGAATGCGTCCAGCCGGTGCGGACCGTTTTTGCCCAAGGTTTTCTCCCCCGTGGCTATCCCGGCGCAGTTGATGAGTATGCGCGGCGCGCCGACGGCGGAGATTGTGGTCTCCAGCGCGGCGGTAACGCTCGCCTCGTCGGCGACGTTTGTCTCGCAGAAGACGCCGCCCAGACGCGCGGCATGGGCGACGCCCTTTTCGGCGTTCATATCCCAGATGGCAACCCGCGCGCCGGCGTCAGCGAGCGCAACAGCGGTCGCGCCGCCAAGTCCCGATGCGCCGCCCGTTATGACCGCGGAAACGCCTTGTATCTTCACGCGCAACCTCTCCCCTGCGACGCGATCACCGGCGCAAGCCCAGGCGCTCGATCAATGACTGATAGCGCGCTTCGTCTTTCTTTTTGACGTAGTCGAGAAGGCTCCGCCGTTGCGAGACGAGTTTGAGGAGACCCCGGCGCGAGTGGTTGTCCTTCTTGTGATCTTTGAAATGCTCGGTCAGGTTGGCGATACGCTCACTCAGGATAGCGACCTGAACTTCTGGCGATCCGGTATCGTCGGGCTTGGCCCCGAATTGCTTAATAAGCGCGGACTTGCGCGCAGTCGTGATGGACATTGGTATGCTCCGCGGCGACATGAAAAGAAGCGGCCAAGCCGGGACGCCGTCCAGCAAGGTCGCGTAATTCGGGCGCTTATGGGGGACAAGCGTCCAAAACACAAGCCGGACGGCTTTTCCTGCGCGGGCCGGCCTTGCCTGGCGTCTCGCCTTGGTTAAGCAGCTATCCAGGTTAAGCAGCTATCCCGCAACCCAAGGGTACCGCGAACCGCGATGCTAAAGATGCGCCATGAATTTTCCGATCGAGCATGTTGAACCGGCGCGCCCTAGCCCTGTGGGCCTGCGCGACGGGGATGTGCATTGCCGTCGGCGGCGCTTCAGCTGCAATGGCCAGCCGCGTTCGTCCGCCCCGCAGCGTCAAGGTCTCGACCGTGCGTTTCGACACCGGTGACGTGATCGACATCATTCCGCCCGAACG
>JBGTFV010000338.1:0-4249 GCA_041747095.1 Parvularculaceae bacterium | reverse complement strand
AGCTTGCGCCTTCCGTCGGAATTGCGACTTCGCGGAACTGGATGTTCTGAAAGAACGTCCCGTCGTCGCCCGCAGGCTTCAGGCCCGCGCGCGCGAAGCGATCGGCGACGTAGGCGGCGGCGCGGTTATAGCCGGCGGAGCCTGTATCGCGGCCTTCCATCTCGTCCTTGGCGAGATCTTCCGTAATCGCGAGCCAGGCGGCGGTGTCCGCCTCGCGGCCGATGGAAAGGACAGCATCGCTCGACGGGTCGGCGCAGGCAGCGAGGAAGGACGCGAGGCCGGCGGCGGCGCCGAGGCCGATGGTTTGCAGGACGGGGTTAGCTGCCCGGCGCGGCGCGAAAACGTTCTTCATCCAGTTCCCCTTCCCACTTCGCAACCGCCGTCGCAACGGCGGCGTCCCCCGTTACGTTGACCACGGTGCGCATCATGTCGAGCAACCGATCGAACGGAAAGATAAAGCCGATGACAAGCGCTGTGTGCTCGGGCGTCACCTGGAACACATCCAGCACGATCGACAGAAGAAACAGTGAGGCCGATGGCACGCCGGCCGTCCCTATTGAGACGAGCGCACAGGTGAGCGCGATCAGGAAAAAATGTTCCGGACGCAGCTCGTACCCAAACGCCTGCGCCGTGAACAGGGCAACGATGCCGAGATAAAGCGACGTGCCGTCCATGTTGATCGTCGCGCCGAGCGGCAGCACCGAGCCGGCGACCGATTTCGAAATCCCGAGATTTTCGGTGGCGGCGCGGATGGTCACCGGCAGCGTCGCTGATGAAGACGACGTCGAATAAGCGACCATGATGGCATCGAGGATGCCGCGAAAGAAACTGACGACAGGCAGACCAAGCAACAGGCGGACCATACCGCCATAGACAATCAGCATGTGCAGCAAGCAGCCGAGATAAACCGCGAGCGTCAGCGACAGGATCGCGGTGAACGTCTCGATGCCTTTCGTGCCGGCGACATAGGCGATCAGGCCGAACACCCCGAACGGCGCCAGTTCCATGATGATATGGGTCATCTTGAGCACCGCTTCGGAAGCCGCCTCAAAAAATGTTCCTGCCGCGCGCCCCGCTTCGCGGGCCATCAGAATGCCGACGCCAAGGAGCAGGGAGAAGAAGATCACCGCGAGGACATCGCCTTCAACGAGCGCCTTGAAGGGGTTTTCCGGGATGATCGCCATCAGGCGCTCGCCGATGGGTTTGGCCTCGCCCATGGTGCGCGGCTCGGCGCCGCCCAGATCGACGCCCTCGCCCGGCCGGAAAAGCAGCCCCATGCCGAGCCCCATGAGGTTCGCGAAAAACGTCGTCGCCAGGTAGAGAACGAATGCCTTGATGCCGATTGTGCCAAGCTTTTTCGGATCCCCCATGGCGTAGATGCCCGCCACGAGCGTGAAGAAGATCAGCGGCACGACGATCATGCGGATGAGGCGGATGAAGATGTCGCCGATGATCCTGACCTTGGCGAGCAGCGCCTCAGCCGGAACGGGCTCCATGGTTAAGGAGACGGCAAGGCCGAAGGCGACGCCGAGGATGAGTCCGATAAATACGCGCTGCCAGAGCTTGATCTGAAACCACCACGACATCCGGAATTCCCCTTCGGCGAGCGCTTTTTGAACAGCGCTCTCAATCCCTTAACGGGAATCCGCGCGCGCTTCCAATGCCGAAAGCGCCGCCACAGCGGATTTCAGGTCAGCATTCTGAGCTGTCAATTTTTTTCTCAGCGATCGGACCCGGCAAGGCCCAACGCCTTGACGGTCCGGTCGTAAAGCTGACGAAAAGGCTCCATCCGGTCTGGGCCAAACGAGCCGACAGCGAGCAGCACGGCTTCCGCCGTCTCGAGGCGCACGCCCCAGATGCGCGGCGAGCCGCTCCAGTCGCCGTAATCCGGCCGCGGGTCGATCGACAGGATGAGGCGGATCTCCTCGCCCGCCTCCGTCCGCGGGGCGAGCCCGAAGATCGTCTCGCGCGAGAAGAGCCCTTCGGCGCGCGCAACCTCGCGATCGTCGAAAAACACCTGATCGGCTAGAAAGCCGCGACGCCAGCGGAGGACATGCATCGCGCCGTCAATCGTCAGTTTTATATCCGCCTTGCGCCACCCGCGCTGCAACAGTTCGCCTGAAATCTTCGCCATGCCGTTTTGTTTCGCCTCCCGCCATCGCCGCCATCGCCAACGAAATAGGGATCTTTTCGTTTCAAGTTTAGACCCGCCTGAGCGCGCCCGGCCATATTTGCGGCACGCGGCCTGCAAGAGCTAGCCACGACGAAACACGGACCGCGACGAGACCGTAAACTATCCGGTCGCCTGAGCGGTGCGCGGAACGACTAAAGTTTTACGCGTTTTATTCACGAAGGCTGAAAAACGCGGGCTTAATCATGGTGTTGCTTGCAAGAGGGTTGGCGCGTGTTCATCAAGAATGCCCAGACGAGCGAGCTCCGGCGTTTTCGACGCATCCCGATCGACGCCGACGCTCGCATCATCATTAACGGAATCGACGAGTACGCCGGCAATGTGATCAACATTTCGCCCGGCGATCTCGCCGTCAGGTCTGATGCGCGCACTGTGACGGGCGACGCCGCTGTCGTTTATGTGGCCGGCCTCGATGTTGTCGAGGGCCGCGTGGCCCGGATTTATCCGGACGGATTTGCGCTGTCTTTCATCCTGTCGCGTCGCCGGCGGGCATTGCTGACCGAACAGTTGATGCTGCGATCGAACCCGGCTTTCGGGCAAGGACTTACTGACCGGCGATCGACGCCCCGGCATACCCTCGGCGACCAACGCATGGTGTGCCGCCTTGAAAGCGGCGCCTCGCTGTTCGTACGGGCGATTGACCAATCCGTGGACGCCATATCGGTTGAGGCCCCGCGCAAGCCGCCGGTGGGCTCGCCGATCCATGTCGGCCGCCAGCGCGGCGTCGTTGTGCGGCACACCTCGCGCGGCTTTGTCGTCGTCTACGACCAAAGCTTCATTAGCGAGCCCGCGCGGTTGCGCGCAGTCTAATCGCGCGCGCGGCCGTTACGCCGCACCAATTGAGGGCAACAGCGCTTAAGGCGCGCGTTCAATCAATTGACGCAAATTCGTCTCGACATCGCGCGCGTCAAACGCCTGAGGGTTGTCGGCCGGTTTCGGTCCGCGATGCATGGTGATGAAGGCGATCGCTGAGTAACGCGTGATCTCGCGTGTATACGCATCATAGGGCGCGCCCCAGCCAAAACCGTAAGCATAATATGGGAAGGCGTAACCAAACCCCCCAAAGGGATAACCGTAGCGGCCGAAATAGGCCGGCCCGCCGAAAAAGCCTGCCGACGTGCCGGTCGTCGAGTAAGAACGCCTCGCTTCCGTATCGCCCTCAACCACGACGAAATGGTCGTAGCCATTCTGGATCGTTAGTTCGGCCGCGCGAAACAGGAGGAAATTCTCAACCGTCTCGCGGTCCGTAGAGGAATTGCCGCGGAAGGTGATTCTATAGCGATTTTCCTCGATCTTCTGATCGGAAAAGCCATAGGCGCGCGGCGAGCTTGCCGGCTGGTAAGGCGTCGATGTTGCGCATGCCGCGAGTAATCCCGCTGCCAGCGCCGCCAAAAGAATCCGATGTCCCATATTTACCACTCCCGACCCCATGAAGGCCGCCCGATGGGGGCGCACCCCGGCGCATTAAGAATATCCCGCAGACGGCTGGCATTCCAAGCTCAAAAGCATGGCGGAATAAGGGCCGACAGTCGCAGGCGTCAGCGGCGGGCCTGAAAGCGGCGCGGCGCGCCAGGCAGTCCGCCTTTCATCACGGCGACAGCGTTATCGGGTTGGCCTCGCATCGCGCGAATGGCGGCCTGCGCAAGGCTCGCTGCGGCGACAATCGGCGCCGTGATGGGCCTCCACTTCAACGCAAAGAGAAGCCGCGACCGGGCCATGTGGTAATCCGATAGCGGCGATCGGCGCGAGGGCCCGCCAACTGCTGTTTTCTCGCTTTTCGAAGCCGCGCCATAGCGATGATAGGCGACAGCTCCGGGCGCCCAGGCAGGCGAGAAATCTGGCCGCCCGGCGAGCGTCCAATCAGGCTCCTCGAAGTAGAGAAAATACCGTGCGTCCGGATAGCCCGCGCGGATCAGGTAATCCCGCCGGAGCGCCATCGCCGCCCCGATAGGATAATCGAGGCGCGCCTCGACCTGCGCGCGGGGCGGCGCATCGTTGAACGCCGCGCCCTCTCCAATGTTGCGCCCGAGGTGAAAGATGCGGGTGAGCTCGGCGCCG
>JBGTFV010000337.1:0-2968 GCA_041747095.1 Parvularculaceae bacterium | reverse complement strand
CGCGTGTCGGCGGCGCGCGATTTCGCATGACTTTCCGGGATCGCATAGAATTTTCTCCATCAGGCGACGCAACTGCCGATACTGCTGCGTTGACAGCACGCATCAACGAAGCGCTTGAGCGCGAAATTCGCGAAGCGCCCGGGCAATGGCTGTGGTTTCACCGGCGCTTTGCGAAGGATGTGTACTGATAAGCGAATTTTTGCGCTTTGAAAATCCAGCTTCGGCGAGCTGCAGTTAGGGCGTTTCTGAGTTGGCGTTAGCAGGTTGGTAGCGACGGCGCGCAAGCCAAACGGTCGCCGCACCGCAGTCCGGATCGCAGCGCGTAAAATCTGCAACATCGAAACCATTTTCGTCCAGAAGGTCGTTGTATTCCGCGAGCGTCAAGCTCGCATGATAGAGAGGCTCGCCCTGAAATTCGCCAATCGTTTCGCCCGCTTTGTGCCCGGACGTGAACATCACCGCACCGCCCGGCGATGTAAGTCGCGCGAAAACCTTGAACATCCGGCGTTGATCGTCAGGGGAGAGATGGAAAAGGCTATGCCAGGCGATTACGCCGTCAAAACTGCGCGACAGATCAGGCGTGCGCATGTCAGAAACAATCCACTCGGCTGCAGGCCATTCCGCTGCCGGAAACCGGATGCGGGAAATGCGGATCAGCGACGGTGACGCATCCAAGCCGGTGACGCCATATCCACGCGCAATGAGCCAGGCGGCAATAGGCGCGCCCGAGCCGCAGCCCAGATCGAGCACGGTTCCGCCTTCTGGGAGCGCGCTGTGAAATTTTTCCAGCCAGCCGCTTTCGATCACGGCGCTCCGGCAGCGCAGTTCAGCCCAGGCGGCGGCATGCCGCTCGTAGAGATCGATGATGCCGGATGCGCTCAACAGCCGTTAATCCTGTTCGGGCCCCGCGCATTCGCCGGCGTAGGCCACGCTCTGTCCGCGAGAGGCGGCGACACACGAATTGGAATGGGTCTGACCATCGCAGCCGCAGACCGGATCGTAAACCATGGCGCACGCCTCAGGCTTTGGCGCGCAGACGCCCGCAGCATCAGCGACGTCGTAGCACATCCGCGCGGGCATCTTGCAGTAATCGCCTCCTTCAGCGCACTGCGTACCGATAATGCCGCCACACATGCCGCCAGAAGCGCCCATCGCCGGCTCATTCTCGCCCGGGACCGCCTTCGCCGCGCAGGCGGCAGCGAAGATTGCGAAAGCCAAGCCGGCGATTGATTGGCGAATCGTCAATCGTCGTCCCCGCCGATCTGATGCTGCATGTAGAGTTCGAGGCCAATCTTTGAGATCAGGTCGAGTTGCGTCTCGAGAAAATCGATGTGTTCTTCTTCCGACTCGAGGATATGCACCATAATTTCGCGGCTGACGAAGTCCCGCACGGACTCGAAATAGGCGATCGCTTCAACATAAAGGGGATGGGCGCGCTCCTCGGCTTTCAGGTCGAGTTCCAGCGCTTCCTTCACGTTCTCGCCGATATAGACCTTGTCGAGATCCTGCAGATTGGGAAGCCCATCGAGAAACAGAATACGCTCGATCAGCTTGTCGGCGTGCTTCATCTCGTCGATGGATTCTTCGTATTCCTTTTTACCGAGGCGCTCGAGGCCCCAATGCCGGAACATGCGCGCATGCAGGAAATACTGATTTACGGTCGTCAGTTCGAGCTTCAGCGCCTTGTTGAGATACTCGATAACTTTCTTGTCGCCTTTCAAAAGTCGCTCCTTCATTTCGTGCGCGGCCGAACATATCGAACTCGCGCGTCCGTACAAGGAACAAGGTTGAAAGCGACTATCAGTTGCGCGGATAAATCGACGCGGGCGCCATCACACAAACCGACAATCTGCAGTCAGGCGATAATCGCGCTGCTATTCAGCCGCAATCGCGCAGTGACCTGCGCCGTTAGCAGTCTCGTTTTGCGCTTCGATGAGACGCGCAACATCGGGCAAGCATTTGCCGCATTGGGGACGGCTGCCGCAGCACTTGAATACCTCGGCCACGGAGCGCGCGCCGCTTGCAGCCGCGCTGAGTTGCCGGTCGGAAAGAGCGTTGCAGATACAGATATACATGGCGGCCCGGGTCGATCCATCCATCACTGCGTCCTGCAGCGATCGCCTCGGGAAGTTGCCGCAACTAAGAATGAGTGTCAATAACGATCCGTCGGGCGCGATCGGTCGGATCGCATTATTTTCCCGCCGGGGCCGCTGCCGCTGAGGCGCTGGGCAAATCGCCGACCTGAAGGCGCGGGTCAACGATCCGGTCCGACCATTTCAGCGTCCAATGGAGGTGTGGGCCGGTCGAGCGCCCGGTCGACCCCACCGCGCCGATGACGTCGCCCTGTGCGACCACCTGACCAGGCGCAACGTCGATGCGGGACATATGCAGGAACGCGCTCTCCACCCAATGGCCGTGATCGAGCAGGACAAGGCCGCCCTCGAAATACATGTCCGGTTCCGCAAGTCGCACGATGCCTGCGGCGGGGGCTTTTATGGGGGAGCCGGTCGGCGCGGCGATGTCGAGCCCGGAATGAGGGTTCTGCGGTTCGCCGTTGAGGATGCGCTGCGAGCCGAAAACGCCGCTGATGCGGCCCGTCGCCGGCCAGGTGAAACCGTCCGCCCAGAAGGCGGTCGGCGCGGTTTCGCGGCGCGCAGCGATTTTTTTCTCCCGGTCCTCGGCGATTTTGGCCAGTTGCTCGGGCGTAAAGCCGGAAACCTTGGATTGATCGATCCCGTCGATGCGGTCGACGGGGAACTCGCGTTTGCCGATCTCGAGGACGCGCCGCTCGCTTGGCGTCCCGGCGATGCTGACGGCGAGGAGCGCGGTGGTTGGGTGGTCGCGGCCGAAGCCGATGACGAAGCGTCCGGCTTCGTCGACCATGACGTTCTTGCCGTCCAGTCGCACCTTTGCGCCGGGCGCGGTCTGACCAAACACCAGCCCGCCCTGCACGAACGGGCCCTTCAGA
>JBGTFV010000336.1:0-2591 GCA_041747095.1 Parvularculaceae bacterium | reverse complement strand
TTTGAGAACGCCTCCGCCGAACGGCGCGCCTATGAAACAACGAAAGAACGGCTCGAAGCGGCGATCCTCACCCATCCAATTCTCAAGGACGCCGCCGACGCGATCACCATCAACCTGACCGAGGCAGGCCTTCAGGTGCTGCTTGTCGACACGGCTGGCAGGGCGATGTTCGAAACAGGCTCCGCCGAACCGACGCCGACGGCCCGCGCCCTCCTGACCGAGACCGCCCGCGCCCTCGCCCCCCTCGCCAACCGGCTGATCATTGAGGGGCATGCGGACAAAAGCAGGGTCGGCGCCTATTCGCCGTTTGACCTGACCGCCGCCCGCGCCAATGCGGCGCGGCGCATCATTGAGGCGGCTGGCGTTCCCTCCGACCGCATCGCCGGCGTTACGGGACGCGGCGAGGCGTTTCCGCTCTATCCGGAGAACCCCTACGCCGCCGGCAACAGACGCATCGAGATCACCCTTGAGGCGGTGGCGCCGCTCGTGCCGCCGGACGGGCCGTTCTGAGGCGTTCGGCCCCGAAAGATCCACAATGGATCGAATGGACACAACAGACGCAGTGGCCACAGCTCTTTTCCTTTTGACGAGGCGAGCCCGCGATTTCCTTGAAAAAAGAGCGTAAGGGCGCCGTAAGGGGTGGGGGATAACTTTTTTAGAAATTATTTCTCAGCGCGCCGGACAATAGGGAGGGTCAGCGCCGCAGGACGACGCGGCAACCTTGGTCATCCCGGCCGGAGCGCCAGCGACGCGCCGGGATCTCCGACAGCGAGTTTATAGCTGTGAACGAGAGTTCGTACTCTGAGATCCCGGATCGCCTGCGGCGTCCGGGATGACAACAATCGGAATTCAGACAAATGGTCGGGTGAAACCGCCACCTCAATGCGCTGCGCCCCAATTAGCGCCGGCGCGCGCCTCGACAACCAAAGGTACGGAAATGTCGACCGCAGGCAGGTGCGCGCGCTCCATGACGCGGCGAGCGACGTCAATTGTCGCCGACGCCTCGGCTTCCGGGCATTCAAACACCAGCTCGTCATGGACTTGCAACAGCATGCGCGCCGACAGGCCCGCGGCGGCAAGCTCGCGCGGCAGACGGATCATCGCCCGGCGGATGACGTCAGCCGCCGCGCCTTGAATGGGCGCGTTGATCGCCTGACGTTCGGCATAACCGCGCATCGCCGGGTTCTTGTCGTTGATGCCGCCGACATGCGTCCGCCTGCCAAAAATTGTCTCGACATAGCCGTCTGCGCGGGCCTGCCGCACCGTGTCGTCCATATAACGGCGGATGCCGGGGAACTTCTGGAAATAGGCGTCGATATAGTCTTTCGCCTCTCCCCGCGCGATAGAGAGCTGGTTGGCGAGCCCGAAAGCGGAAATGCCGTAGATGATGCCGAAATTGATCGCCTTGGCGCGCCGCCGCACCGACGGGTCCATGCCCTCGACCGGCACGCCGAACATTTCCGACGCGGTCAGCGCGTGAATATCGACGCCGTCCGCAAACGCCTGCTTCATCGATTTCAAATCGGCGATGTGCGCAAGCAGTCGCAGTTCGATCTGGCTATAGTCTGCCGAAACAAGCACATTGCCGCGTTCGGCGATGAACGCCGTTCTGATCTTGCGGCCGTCTTCCGTCCGGATCGGGATATTCTGTAGATTGGGGTCGGTTGAGGCAAGCCGCCCGGTGGTTGTCGCGGCGAGCGAATAAGACGTGTGCACCCTGCCGGTCTCGGAATTGATCGCCATGGGGAGAGCGTCTGTATACGTTCCTTTGAGCTTGGCGAGGCCGCGCCAGTTGAGAATGGCGCGGGGCAGCTCATGGCCTTCGACGGCAAGTTCCTCCAGCACGTCGGCCTTGGTCGACCAGACGCCGCCCGCCGTCTTGCGCCCGCCGGGCAGGCCGAGCTTGCCGAAGAGAATATCCGAAATCTGTTTCGGCGAGGCGATGTTGAACGTCTCGCCGGCGAGCGCATGCGCTTCGGCCTCATGCGCCGCCATGCGCTGGGTAAAGTCTGCCGAAAGGCGCGCGAGCACAGCCGGGTCGATCTTCACGCCGGCGCGCTCCATGCCAGCGATCACATGGGCCATGGGCCGCTCGAGCGTTTCGTAAAGCGTGCGCCGCTCCTCAGCGGCGAGGCGCGGCTTCAGAACGGCGTGCAGCGCCAGCGTCACGTCGGCGTCTTCGGCTGCGTAGGCAGTCGCCGCCGCAATGTCGATTTCGTCAAAGGACTTCTGCTTCTTTCCCGTCCCCGCAACCTCGGAAAAAGTGATCGTCTTCCGGCCGAGATGGATGTCCGCAAGTTCATCCATGCCATGCCCGTTACGGCCGCAGTCTAGCGCGTAAGACATCAGCATCGTGTCGTCGATCGGCGCGATGTTGATGCCGTAGCGCGCGAGGACGACCAGATCGTATTTGATATTCTGCCCGACCTTCAGCACGCTGTCGTCTTCGAGAAGCGGCCGCAATCGTTCGATCGCCTCGCCAATAGACATCTGGCGGTCAGCGTCCGCGCCGGCGTTCGCCAGATCAAGCGCCATGGATCGCTTGCCGTGAGCAAGCGGAATGTAACACGCCCTGCCCGGCGCCACGGCGA
>JBGTFV010000335.1:0-15627 GCA_041747095.1 Parvularculaceae bacterium | reverse complement strand
CGCATTCGGCCGCGCCGCCGCACTTTCGGCAGCGCTGCCCGACGAGGTAGAGCCGGACGGTCTGCCCAATGATGCGGGCGTGCCGACGTCCACCCTCAAAGGCAACATCTGGTACCACGCCGGGCTTGCGCACTACCTGCAAGGCGATTTCGCGCGGGCCGCGAGGGCGTTTTCAGGGGCCGCTGCGCTCGCCCACAATACCGACGCCGCGGCGGCGGCGCGGTATTGGCTCTATTTGTCGCTGATGCGCGCCGGCGAACGCGACGCCGCGGTGCGCGCCATCGGCGCGGTCGACCCTGAGTGGGCGCTGATCGAAAACGGGGTCTACCACGAACTCACCCTGTGCTTTCGCGATCTTGCTGACTGCGGAGCAATTTTGACGCGTGCGCGCGCCGCCGAAGGCGTCGACTATTCAACGCCCGCTTATGGCGTGGCGATGAAGTACTATCTCGACGGCAGGCGCAAAGAGGCGCGCGCACTTTTTGCAGAAATCGCGCAAAGCGATAGCGGCGCCGCGTTCGGTCGTCTGGCGGCAGAGGCGGAACTGGAACGAGCCCACAGATGATCCGCGCCCTCAACCCTGTCTTTGCTGATCGCCCGGTGTCGATCTTCCCAACCATGACGGCGCTCGCCCGCCAACATGACGCGATCAACCTCGGACAAGGCTTTCCCGATGAAGACGGCCCGCCGGACATGCTGCGGGCGGCGGCGGAAGCGATTGTGGCGGGTCCCAACCAATACGCGCCGATCGAGGGGTTGCCTGAGCTGCGTCAGGCGATTGCAGCGACGCACAAGCGCTTCTATGGGCTCGATCTCGACTGGCGCCACGAAACGCTCGTGCTGGCGGGCGCGACCGAAGGCCTCGCGGCCGCCTTTCTGGCCTATTGTCAGCCCTGGGACGAAGTTATCGTCTTCGCGCCGTTTTACGAAAGCTATGCGCCGCAGATCGAAGCCGCCGGCGCCCGGCCGGTTTATGTCGAACTGAAACCGCCCCATTGGCGGATTGATCGGAACGCGCTGACGAAGGCGATCACGCCGCACACGCGCGCGATCGTCATCAACACCCCTCACAACCCGTCGGGGCGTGTACTGACGAATGAAGAACTTGGGATTATTGCTTCCCTCGCGCGGGCGCATGACCTGATCGTGATTTCGGATGAAGTATATGAGCACATCGTCTTCGACGGGCGCCGGCACCAGCCGCTGATGCGCCTGCCCGGCATGCGCGAGCGAACGATCCGCCTCGGATCATTCGGCAAGACATTCTCCGTGACCGGCTGGCGGCTCGGCTATGCGGCGGGCGATGCGCGTCTCATTGAGGCATTGAAGAAAGCCCACCAGTTCATCGCCTATACGTGCCCGTCGCATTTGCAGGCAGCCGTTGCAGGCGCGCTGGGGTTCGGCGACGATTATTATGAGCAGTTCGCGGGCGCCTTGCAGAAAAAGCGCGACCTGCTTTCCAGCAGTTTGGCCCGCGCCGGATTTGATGTGCTGCCTGTGGAGGGCGCCTATTTCGTCAGTGTCGACGTGCGCGCGGTCGGACGGGAGGACGATATGGAGTTCTGCCGCGAGATTACCGAGCGGGCCAAAGTAGCCGCCGTTCCCATGTCGGCTTTCTATCATCCCTCCATCGCCTCGGCGCCTCGGCATTACGCGCGCTTCTGCTTCGCCAAGAAGCGGGAAGTGCTAGAGGAAGCGGCGGCGCGACTGCAACGCTATTTCGGTTGAACGGCTGCGCTGGCGCGGCGCCAATCTCATTGGCCGAGCGCGCCGCCTGGTTGCGCGGCAGCTTTTTGATATCGCCAATAGCGGGCGGCGTTTTTCGCCCATCGCTTTGACTACGGACGAAAAATCTGCAATAAGCGCCCCGACTCGAGAGGCCGGCGATATCGCTTCGGCCGTTAGCTAAGGGGTGTGGGGTCATGACCAATAAACTTTTGTATATCCTTGCGGCGTCAGCTGGCGTCATCGGTCTCGCAGCATGCGAGAAGAAGGAAGACGCGCCGCCGGCGCCAATCCAACAGCAAGTCGATGAGGCCGTAGAAGCCACGGAAGAAGCCGCTCAGGAAGCCGGCGACGCCATGGAATCGGCCGGCGACGCCGTTATGGAGGCAGCTGGCGACGCAATAGACGCAGCTGAAGGCGCTATGGAAGACGCTGGCGACGCGATGAAAGAGGCCGGCGAAGCGATGGAAGAAGCGGTCGAGGAAGCAACGAACGACGAACCGTCGCGTTGAATCTTGGCGCTTGGAATTATACGAGGCCGCCCTTTCCCGGGCGGCCTTTTTATTTGCCCGGGCTCGGCGTGCTTGCATATCTGACCGGCTTTCTAAAATTTAATCTGCCTGCGAGCCAATAGACTGGAGTTGACCATGTCGCTGATGAACCGACGTTTTGCGCCTTTCATCTGCTCGCTTGCCGCCGTGACTTTGGTAGCCGCAAGAGCAGCGCACGCCGACAGGGTCGAGCAGCCCCTTTTGAACAACACCGCGCAGGCGGAGCTTCAATCGCGGCTTGAGGCGCTCCAGTCCTCGGCTGCCGGAGCCGGCCCGCTCGCAGGGGCTGCTATCTCAGTTCACATCGATGGTAAACGCGTCTGGTCCGGCGGGGCGGGCTGCGCCACATTCTCTGAAAACCTGCCGCAGAGATGCGAACGGCCCTTCGGACCTGACACCAAGGTGCGTGTCGCGTCAGTTTCGAAAATGGCCGTCGCACTGACGGCGCTGAAACTGGCGCGCGAAGGCCGCCTGGATCTTGATCGTCCGGCATCCGACTATCTTGGCTGGCGGCTATCTCATCCCGCATTTCCCGAAATGCCGATAACCGTCCGTATACTGCTCATGCATCTTTCTTCCATTCGGGATCCGGAGGAATACTGGGCGGAGGCCCCCAACCCGTTTCGGAACCTGTTCGTAACGCCGGAGGCGTTCGCGGCGTCAGGCGTTCCATCAGAGGATGCGCCCGGCGCCTATTTCACTTACGCCAATCTGAATTACGGCGTCGTCGCGGCGGTGCTGGAAAATGCGACTGGCCAACGCTTCGATATCCTCGTGCGGGAACAGGTCCTGGCGCCCCTTGGCCTCGATGCGGGCTTCAACTGGTCAGGCGTGTCGCGAAAGGCCCGGCGCCGCGCGGCGGCCCCGCATCGATTTGAGGGTGGCAAATGGCAGGCGAAAACCGACCTGCCGGCGACTTTGCGCGGGGACGAGCCGTTTTTTCTCGCCGCCCCGGACCTCGACCGGCGCGCTTATCTCGCTGACTACATACCCGGCGAAAATGCCAGCCTCTTCGGACCGCAAGGGGGCCTTCGCGCCAGCGCCGACGACCTTGCGAAACTCGCGCTTGCGGCGGCTGAATTTCCAGAGGCGACGGCGGACCCTTGGATATACGACGCGGCGCGCCGGAACGGGGATACGCTGGGCGGCCTTATCCACGCCTACGGCCTTGGCGTGCAGATCGTCGAAGGCGCGCCCATCCCACGAGGCGCGCGGCTCATTGGTCACGCCGGTGAAGCCTACGGACTTTACAGCGGCGCCTGGCGCGTGGAGCCGGAGGGCGCGTCCGGCCCTGCGGTAACGATCGGGTATGTGATCAACGGCACGACCAGCACATCGCCGCTACCAAGCGCCAACGCCGCCTTCAATGTCGCTGAAGAGGCGCTTCTGGCGCTCGGGCTAGAGGCGGCGCAACGGGCGACCGCCACAGCCGAAGCGCCAAAAGATCATGATGACGATCCGCGCCCGTTCGATCGACAGGCCGACGCCAGCGCCGACGTCGATGTGGCGCTCGCCCGCGCCGGGATCGAAGGCAAGCGTGCGCTGATCGTCATGGGCGGCAATTGGTGCCACGACAGCCGCGGACTAGCCGGATACAACGAACAGGCCGACATAGCGTCGCTGATTGCCTCCCAATATGTCCTCGTTTACGTCGACGTCGGCCAGAAAAACCGTAACCTCGACATCGCGCGGCGCTTTGGCGTCACAAAACTCATCGGTACCCCAACGGTTGTGATCGCCGAGCCGGATGGAACAGTTGTGAACGCGGCGACGGCGCATGATTGGCGCAACGCCGCCTCCCGGTCGACATCGGAATGGATCGATTATCTTGACGAGCACGGGCCTTCGCCGACGCAGTAAAGGCTCTCGCCCCACAGCGGAAGCGGGGTTAACAGGACCCTGCGGGCTCCGATTTTTCGCGCTGCTCCGGTGTCCAAAACGAATGGCAGGGAATCTTGCTGGTGTCGCAGCGGTCTGCATATCGACGCGCGATCTCGGTGACCTCGGCCATCAACCCGTCTTCAAGCGTTATCGGCGTTAGTCCTAAGCCAAGGAGGCGCTGGTTTTCTACCTGAAGGTCGTTCTCGGCGGCTTCCTTGCGGGGGTTCGGCACGAAGGCAATCTCCGCACCGGTTTTTTCTGCGACGAGCCTGGCGAGATCGCGCACCCGGTGGGTTTGCGTCATCTGATTGAGAATGTGCACCCGCTCGCCTTGCTGTGGGGGATTCTCGATCGCAAGCTGGATGCAGCGCACCGTGTCCTGAATGTGAATGAAGGCGCGCGTCTGCCCCCCTGTTCCGTGCACGGTCAATGGATAGCCGACTGCCGCCTGCATGAGGAAGCGATTCAGCACCGTGCCGTAATCGCCGTCGTAATCGAAACGATTGATGAGCCTTTCGTCGAGACGCGTTTCGGTCGTCTGCGTCCCCCAGACAATACCTTGGTGCAGATCCGTGATCTTCAGCCCGTCATTCTTGTTGTAGAAAGCGAAAAGCAGCTGATCCTGCGTCTTTGTCATGTGATAGATCGAGCCCGGATTGGCGGGATAGAGAATTTCCTGCGTCACCTCGCGTCCATCTGACGTTTCTATCTTGACCGGCAGGTAGCCTTCAGGAATTTTCAGTCCCGCCGTGCCATAGCCGTAAACGCCCATGGTGCCGAGATGTACGAGATGGGAGTTTGTACCGGCTTCGACGATCGCCGCCAAAATGTTGTTCGTCGCGTTTAGGTTATTATCGACCGTATATCGTTTGTGGTAGGATGATTTCATCGAATACGGCGCAGCGCGCTGTTCGGCGAAGTGAACGATCGCCTCCGGCTGTTCGGTCTCAATCAAATGCAACAGACGCGCATAGTTTTTTGCGACGTCGATGTTTTCAAAGCGAACCGCATTCCCTGAAACTTCTTTCCATGCCGCGAGGCGAACGGAAATCGGACGAATTGGCGTCAGGGATTCCACTTCCAGTTCGATATCGATTTTCCGCCGCGAAAGGTTATCGACGATAACGACATCGTGGCCCAGCCGGGAAAGGTGCAGCGTGGTTGGCCAGCCGCAGAACCCGTCCCCCCCGATAACGAGTACCTTCATGAAAATCCTCCCAAACGCGAAGTTACGACCTTCGCGCAATTACGGCTCTCACGCAACGAAGGCGCACCGGGTTTTCGGTGGATTTATGGGCGGCCGATTGACGTATAGCGGAACCCGTGCTCGGCCATCAGCCCGGGTCGGTAGACGTTCCGGAGGTCAATGAAAACGCGCTCGGTCATCAGCGCTGCGGCCCGCTTGAGGTCCAGAGCGCGGAAGACGTCCCATTCCGTCACTAGAGCTGCAGCGGCGGCTCCTTCGAGCGCATGATATGGGCCGTCGCAAAACTGCACGCCAGTAAGGAGCTTCTCGGCCTCTTCCATGCCGGCGGGATCGAACGCCCGGATGACTGCTCCCGCATCCTGCAGGGCCGGCACGATATCAAGCGAGGGCGCATCGCGCATATCGTCCGTATTCGGCTTGAACGTCAGACCAAGCAGCGCAATCGTCCGCCCCTTAACATTACCGCCGCAGGCTGAAATGATGCGCTGCGCCATCGCCTTTTTGCGCCGGTCGTTGACCGCCACGACGGCCTCGACGATCTTCGTCGGCGCATCAAAAGATTGCGCCGTACGCACAAGCGCGAGCGTGTCTTTCGGAAAACATGACCCGCCATAGCCGGGGCCAGCATGCAGGAATTTTGAGCCGATGCGCCGGTCAAGACCGATGCCGCGCGCAACTTCCTGAACGTTCGCTCCAACCTTTTCGCAAAGATCGGCCATCTCGTTGATGAAGGTAATTTTTGTCGCGAGAAACGCATTCGCGGCGTATTTGGTCAATTCGGACGTCGCGCGGTTAGTAAACAATATCGGCGTTTCGTTGAGGAAAAGCGGACGATAGAGTTCCTGCATTACCTCGCGGGCGCGCTCGTCTTCTGCGCCGACAACGACGCGGTCCGGCCGCTTGAAGTCCTCAATCGCTGCGCCTTCTCGCAAGAATTCCGGGTTGGAGACAACTGAAAATGACGCGTCGGGGCGAACGCGCCGCATGATCGCCTCAACCTCTGCGCCCGTCCCAACGGGCACTGTCGATTTCGTGACGACGACGCCATAGCCTGTAAGCGCGCGCGCGATCTCTTCACTTGCAGCGTAAACGTAGGAAAGATCAGCAAAGCCGTCGCCGCGCCGAGAAGGCGTGCCCACGGCGATGAAAATGGCGTCCGCTCCCGCAACTGCGCCGGCGAGATCTATGGAAAACGCCAGACGCCCGGCGGCCACGTTTTCTGCGACGAGCGCGTCAAGACCTGGCTCAAATATGGGGATTTCCCCCTTTTCCAGCCGATTGATCTTTGAGGCGTCCTTGTCGACGCAGACGACGTCATGTCCGAAGTCGGCGAAACAAGCGCCGGACACGAGACCGACATAACCGGTTCCAACGATAGCTACGCGCATAGCGATCCCCCGAGAGAAAAATGCCCGCGCCACATGGCTGGCGGGGTGACCAAAAACCTGGCGTTAGGAGGCTAGTAGGCGTTCTTGGGAAACAACACCGCCGCGACCGTCATCACCAGAATCTTGATATCGAACAACAATGACCAGTTGTCGATATATTCAAGATCATAGCGGACACGCTCCGCCATCATTTCGGTCTCGGAGGTCTCGCCCCGGCAGCCGTTCACTTGGGCCCAGCCCGTTATGCCCGGCTTGACCTTGTGTCGACCCGAATAGTTCTGGATTGCCTGAGCGTATTGATGATTGTGGGCGAGCGCGTGTGGCCGCGGCCCAACAAGCGACATCTCGCCTTTAAGGACGTTTAAGAGCTGCGGCAACTCATCAATGCTGTAGCGGCGCAGGAACCGCCCCACGGGCGTGATCCGGTCGTCATCCTGGGTCGCCTGTCGCACCGCGTCGCCGTCCTCAGCGACTGTCATGGTTCGGAATTTGTAGATCTTGAAAACCTGATGGTTGAATCCGTGCCGCTGCTGCCGGAAGAAAATCGGACCCTTGCCCTGCAAGCGAATAGCCGCCGCCACAGCAAGCAGGATAGGCAGCGCGAAGAGAAAGAGAACGCCGCCGAGAACGCGATCTTCTACCGTCTTGAGAACGCCGCCCCAACCGTCCAGCGGACGACGGAAAAGCGTCAGTACGGGGGCGTTCCCGATATGGGCGACTTCGCCCCCCTTATGCTCAAGCCACTGCGCGTTCGCGCAAACCGCGATGGACACGGGCAATGAAGACAGGCGCAAAACGAGCCCGCGCATCTGGGCCTCGCTGGCCGTTGGCATTGCAATAACCACGTCGTCGATGGCGCCGGCTTGTGCGGCGCGCTCCAGCGCGCGCAAATCACCGCAGGACGCAATTTCAGTGTCGACAGTACGCGGATCTTCCGGCCCCGCGCGGAAGATGCCGACAATCGATACGGCGCTATCGGCTGTTTTAGCAAGCTCCGCGAAACGACGCGCGACGCATGTATCGCCGATAATTGCGATGCGACGCGCAAACATGCCGTCCTCGGTCGCGGCCTTACGCAACCATACGCCGGCAGCCAGTCGGATTGAAAAAAGCAGGACCGTAGACGCGCCCGCCCATGCAAACAGCCAGGCCCGCGAAAAATCCTCCGATACTTTGAGCGCAAATCCGAAGGCGATCAAACCGAGAATTACCAGCGCCCAGCGAGCAATAACTGCACGTAGCGCTTTCCAAGCTTTCAACAGAGACTTGAAATCGTAAAGACCGTCGCGACGCAGCAGCGCCGTCAGGCACGTCGCCCCGACAAGACCTGCCGCAGCGTACCGTTGGAAATCGAAAGGCGAGGCAAGAAAAATCGCGTGATAGATATAGGCGACGAACACAGACGCCGCCGTCACGGTGACGAAGTCCACAAACTGGACCATATCTCCGTATACTGATCGAGAAAGCGGGGCGCGCTGCTTCCCCTCGACATCGGCTGCGTCGGTCGGAGCAGGGGCGACTGTAATTGGCAATTCGTCAGCAAGGTTGCGGGCGGTACTCACACGCGTCTCCACCAAATGCGGCGTTTGCCGCTCTCCCCCAACACCGTCCGCTAACATATTGGCGCCCAAAAAACAGGCTTTTCCCGCTCTGCAGCAAGATAAACATTCGCCAAGTTTTGGGCGGGCGTCCCAAACAGGGTTGCGCAGCGGCTATATCCTGTATGCCGGCGGTTTTGGCGCATTTTAGGACACATCCCGTAAGGTTTACGCGTGCGACGCAAGGTTGGGGCCTTCATCCTGATTTGCTGCGTTGGCAGCGCCCGCACTTCCCCGAACCATCGCGGGCGGTTACGAGCATCAGCAAAACACTGCTTTAGCGGCCCAGATCCTAACTGCGAGATACTTTCAATGCCCTTTCCACCTCCCGACGAGGACCTTTTGAGCGGAATGATCGACCTTGCGCTGGCGGCTGGCGCAAATGCGCTCGAAGTATACGCTCGAACGATCCACGTGACGCGGAAATCAGACGACTCTCCTGTTACCGAGGCCGACCGGCAGGGTGAGGCCATCATCCTCGAGGGATTGGAGCGCCTCGCCCCGTCGATACCGACGCTGGCTGAAGAGGAGGCCGCTGCCGGCCGTATTCCGGCGCTGGGCGATCAATTCTTCGTCGTCGATCCTTTGGACGGCACAAAGGAATTTGTCGACCGCACCGGCGAGTTCACGGTGAACATTGCGCTGGTGCGACGCCAACAGCCGGTCATTGGGGTCGTCTACGCGCCGGCCCTGTCGAAACTCTACGCCGGACGGACGGGAGCGGGGGCGTTCTCGATGCGCATTGACAAGGCAGGCCGACCTGATGACCGCCAGCCGATCGCCGCGCGCCGCGCCGGGTCCGCGGGACTGACCGCGATCGCCAGTCGCAGCCATTTGACTCCGGAAACCGAGGCGTTCCTCGCCAAGCTTTCCATCGCTTCCTATGCGGCGGCGGGGTCATCTTTGAAATTTTGCCTCATCGCCGAGGGCCTCGCCGATGTGTACCCGCGCATGGGCCGCACGATGGAGTGGGACACTGCGGCAGGTCAGGCTGTCCTTGAGGCCGCCGGCGGACGGGTCGAGACGTATCCGGACGGCAACCCTCTTGCCTATGGGAAGATTGAACGCGCCTTCGACAACCCGCATTTCGTGGCCTGGGGCGCGCGGTAGTGCGTTTGCCGACCTAGGTCGTTACGGTCGCGAAATCGAGCGAATAACCGGCCGACCGCACTGTGCGGATCGGGTCTCCTTGTTCGTACCGGTTGAGGGCCTTGCGCAGACGGCCAATGTGAACGTCCACAGTGCGCACTTCGACAAAAACGTCGGAGCCCCAGACGGCATTCAGGAGTTGCTCGCGGGAGAACACCCGGCCGGGATGCTGGATTAAGTGATCTAGCAGCCGGAACTCCGTCGGTCCGAGATGAATTTCGCGGTCCTCGCGCCAAACGCGGTGTCCCGTGCGGTCGATGCGAATATCGCCATGAGCGACCTTGTCCTCGACGAGGGCCGGACGGATCCGGCGCAGGACGGCGCGAACGCGGGCGATCAGCTCGTTTGTCGAGAACGGTTTCGTCAAGTAATCGTCGGCGCCGGTTTCAAGGCCCCGGATGCGATCGGCTTCCTCCGACCGCGCCGTCAGCATGATCACCGGCACGTTGCGGGTTTCGGGTTTCGAGCGCAGACGGCGGCAAACCTCAATGCCGGAGATTTTCGGCAGCATCCAGTCCAGGATGACGATATCGGGAAGGCTTTCCTCGATCCGGACAAGCGCTTCTTCGCCATCGACGGCGAGGCGCGCGTCAAAGCCTTCCTTGCCGAGATTGTATTCGAGAAGCGTCGAAATAGCCTCTTCGTCTTCGACGATCAGCACCTTCGTTCTTGGCATCGCGCACCTTACCGTTCGCCGGCGTTCTAGGCGTCAGGCCAACCTATTTAGCGGGCCGCACCGCCGTTAAAGACGTATCGTCGCCTTTGGGCCGGTCCTCTGAAAACGGAACGCCCGTTACCAGAAAATGGATGGCCTCGGCAATATTGGTCGCATGATCGCCAACTCTTTCAAAGTTCTTGGCGATGAACACAAGGTGGGTGCACGCGTTAATCTGGCCGGAATCCGTCATCATCGCGAGAAGAATCTCGCGAAATACCGAGTTATAGAGCGCGTCGAGGTCGTCATCACCGCCCCAAACCGCTGTCGCAGCCCCGAGATTGCGCGCTGAATACGCATTCAGAATATCGGAAATCTGGCGCAGGCTTGCCCGGCCCATTCGGGCGACGCCTGCAATCGGCTGCGTCGGCCGTTCGCGGCTGACCACCAGCGAGCGCTTGGAGACGTTTTTGGCGAGATCGCCGACGCGCTCGAGTTCGCCCGCAACCTTCATTGCGCTCATTACTTCGCGCAATGCGGCCGGCGCCAGCGGGCCGGAACCGAGAAGGGCCATCACGCGGCGCTCGATCAGTCGGTGGGCAGCGTCGATCTTGACGTCGGCGGCGATCACCCGTTCGGCTGCCGCCACATCGCGACGCTCGAACGCCGTCACCGCTTCGCCCAGTTGCGTTTCAACCATACCCGCCATTTGCGCGACCTCGATCTCGAGAGCGCGCAGAGGCGTCGGCGGAGAATGAGCGGCGGCAGGCGCCATTGGATGTCTTCTTTCTTGCCCGCAGCGGAGCCTTACTGTGTGACCTGATTTTGTGACACATTCTTTAGCGTCACGCGGTTAAGGCAGGACGTCCCATCATATGCATTGAGTGCGCCTTATCAGATTGCGGAGAAACGGGCCATACCCTCGCGCAGGTCGGTTTCCGTCACGGGTCGGACGATTAAACGACGCCCGGCGGACCGAACCGATCAGAGCCCAATCGATACGCGCCCAGTGTCGCTAAGGGCGCAGTCGCAAGAGCGCTGCGATCGATGCGGCTCAGAAACGATTCCCGTCCCGAGCAAACCGCATGCTTCCCATAAAACGCGTCAGCCCTCGGCGCTGTCCTGGGTGGGGCTCACGCGGAAGAAAGCCGTGAAAGCGGTGCCTGCGGCCAACCGACTTTCGATCTGAAGCCCGCCTTTGTGCCGATTGGTGATGTGCTTGACGATCGCCAGGCCCAGACCCGTACCGCCAGTTTTGCGGCTACGCTCGATATTCACGCGGTAGAAGCGCTCGGTCAGGCGTGGCAGATCCGCGCGCTCCACGCCGGGCCCGAAATCGCGCACCTGTAGATAGGCGAAATCGTCCGGCGTCAGATTTTGTCGCGCCGCAAGTTGGGAGGCGGTGTCGCCCGTACGGTGTGCGATCTCGCCCTCCGCTGCAATCGAGGGCGGCGCGCCGCGTCCGACGCGCACTTTCACCAAAGCGGGCTCGCCGCCATATTTGACCGCATTATCGAGCAGGTTCTGGATCGCCTGCGTGATTTCATCGCGATCGCCGACGACGAATTGCGCGCCGTCGACTGCGCAGTCGAGATCGACAATCGCGCCAGACTGCGCGAACAGCGGCCGAAGGCTCTCGATCACGTCGCCCGCCACCGCGCACAGGTCAACTTGCCCCAGCGGCGGCACGTGCTCGTTGATCTCGATGCGCGACAACGACATCAGGTCAGCTACCAACCGCTGCATGCGCTCGCCTTGCGCCTGCATGATTGAGAGAAACCGATCCTGCGCTTCCGGGTCGGCGCGCGCATGGCCGCGCAGCGTCTCGATGAAGCCGAGCAGGGATGCGAGCGGCGTTCTCAGCTCATGGCTGGCCGAGGCAATGAAGTCGGCGCGCATCTGCTCGACGCGCCGCTCGCTCGTCAGATCACGGATGTAAACAAGCGCGCGCTGTGGCCCGCCTTCGTCTCCCAGCGGGGCGACGAAGGCGCGACAGCTTCGTTCGACCGCGCCGAGCGTGGTAAAATCGACGACGTGCGAGGGTTTACCGAGGCTTACCGCTTCTGCGGCCTCAAAAACATTGGGCGCACGCAGCGCTGACGCAAAATGACGTCCTTCCAGCGACTTGCCGCCGACAAATTCCTCCGCGGCCGGATTGGCGTGCTCTATGGTGCCGGATGCATCGAGAATGAACAGGGGTTCTGGCAAGGCTTGCGCGACGCCCTGAGCCAGTCGCAGGGTCGCCAATTCGGCGCGCTGGGCCTGGATCTCATTCTCAATGACGCGCTGCACGGGCAGCGCCCATTCGCGCCCCGAGGAAAACCGGTATCGGACTGCAAGCGCAGCCAGGAACGCGCCCCAAGCCAGCGCCGCCATCCATGGCGGCGACAGGCCGACGACCCAGAACACGATCGCGATCCCTGCCGAAATAGCCGAGGACCATAAAAAATCCCGGCGCCTGACCTGCGCAGCGGTTTCCCTGATCAGCGTGGCGAGATCGTTTTCCATCCGCTCAAAGAATATTTAAACGCCCCGCTCAGCGGCGATAAAGGCGTCAATCCGCGCCTCGAGGACTGAGAGCGGCACTGCGCCCTCGGCCAGCACCGCATCGTGGAAGCGGCGAAGGTCGAATTTTGGCCCGAGAGCTTTCGCGGCGCGCTCGCGCAGCTCACGGAATTTCAGTTCGCCAATTTTATACGCGAGGGCCTGCCCCGGCCCGACAATGTAGCGATCAACTTCGGCCTTGATGTTATGTTCTGACAAGGCCGTATTTTCCTTCATATAAGCGATCGCCTGCGCGCTCGACCAGCCCTTGGCGTGCATGCCCGTGTCAACGACAAGCCGGCACGCGCGCCACATCTCATAAGATAATCGGCCGAAGTTTGAGTACGGGTCCTGATAGAACCCAACATCGAGGCCAAGCCGCTCGGCGTAGAGCCCCCAGCCCTCAATAAAGGCCGTCACATTGCCGTATTTGCGAAACTCCGGCAGCGTCAGTTCCTGCGTGAGAGCAATCTGCAAATGGTGCCCGGGCACAGCCTCGTGCAGCGTCAACGCCTCGACCTCGAAGAGCGGGCGGGTATGCAGAAGCGAGGTGTTGACCCGATAGACGCCGGCGCGCGTGCCGTCGCCTGCCGGGCGTTCATAATAGGCCGTAGTCGTCCCCTCCGCCCGATCAAGCGGAATTTCCTTCAGCGTGTAGGGCATGCGCGGCAACCGGCCAAAAAGCTTGGGCAATTCGCCATCGATACGCTTTGCGACAACGGAATTGGCGGCCATCAGCTCTTCGGGCGTCTTTGCGTAAAATTTGGGATCGGTGCGCAGATATTCCTGGAAGGCTGCGAAGTCGCCCTCAAAACCGCTCTGGCGGATGACCGACTGCATCTCGGCGCGGATGCGCGCCACTTCGCTCAGGCCGAGCGCGTGGATCTCATCCGGCGACAAGTCGGTCGTCGTGAACTGCCGCACACGGAATGCGTAGTACTCAGTCCCGTCCGGCAGGGCGTTGGCGCCGATCGCTTCCCGGCAAGCGGGCCGATAGGTCTCATCATAGAAGGCCGCGAAGTCGGCGAACGCAGGGATGACCTTTTTGGCGACCGCCTTCTCCGCATCGGCCTTGAGTTTCTTCCAGTCGCGCTCGGCAATCGTCGCCGGGCGCGTCGCAAATGGCTTCATCAGCACGCTGTCGGACGGACTGTCGACAACGTGGAAGCGGATCGAGCGCTCAAAGCCGGTCATTGGCTCGCACGGCTGCACCCAGCCTGTCTCAACCCCGCCGGCCAAGCGCTCGGCCGCCTGTTTGAGATAGGCGGGAGCTGCGTTGAGCCGCGAAACATAGCTCTCATAATCGGCGCGCGTGAAAAAGGGCAAACTATCAGGCAGTCCGGCGATGAAGCTGTGCGGCCCGCCGCGGTTGGATACGGCGAGATACCGTCCGCCGAAACGCGCCGCCTCTATCTCATTCTCAAGCCGCAACCGCAGCAGGTCATGGTTCAGCCGGTCAGTCTCGTCGAGGCTCTCAGCGTCGATTGCCTCAAGGCGGGCGAGGAACCCCCGCGCGCGCTCCACCGACGCGTCATAGCCGGCGAGCGAGTTGTCGCCGAGCGAAGCATCGTAGCGGCGTTCGCCGACGCTCGTTGCAAAAACCGGATTTTCCGCAAGGTTCGCCGCCCAGTGATCGTCAATGAGCGCCTGCAACGCCCCGCCTGCGTCTTGCGCGAACGCTGGAAGGGGCGTCGCCGCAAAGAGAGCGAGCGCGAGGCTGGAAGTCGCCAGCATCTTGGTCCGTCGCAGAAATGCGCCTTGCGTCATGTTCAGCCTCCCAATTTTATTTTTTGAGCGTTGTTCTGAGTTTTCCAGCTATTCAACGCGCTTCTTCCGCCCAGAGATCATAAGCATCTGACTCAATGAGTCTCGCCTTGACCATATCGCCCGCCTTCAGATGGGTCGCGCCCTCGATAACAACCGCGCCGTCGATTTCTGGCGCATCCGCGTAGGAGCGACCAATCGCCCCCTCCTCGTCAACGCTATCGATCAGCACGTCGAGCGTTCGCCCGACAAACTCGGTCAGAATGTCGGCCGAGATCGCCTGTTGCGCCTCCATCAGCCGGCGATAGCGCTCTTCCTTGACTTCCTCAGGCACGGCGCCGGGAAGGTCATTGGCGGCGGCGCCCTTGACGGGCTCGAACTTGAAGCAGCCAACGCGCGAGAGCCGCGCCTCCGCAAGCCAGTCGAGCAGCAACTGGAAATCGTCCTCCGTCTCACCCGGGAAGCCGACAATAAACGTCGAGCGGATGACAAGATCAGGCTGCATCCGCCGCCAGCCGGCAATTTGCTCCAGCGTCTTCTCGCCGCTTGCCGGCCGGCGCATCGCCTTCAGCACGCTTGGGCTCGCATGCTGGAACGGAATATCGAGATAGGGCAGCACGCCCTCGTGCGACATCATCGGAATAACGGCGTCAACATGGGGGTACGGATATACATAGTGCAACCGCGACCAGACGCCGAGCGCGCCAAGCCCGCGCACGAGATCAGAGAACCGCGTCTCGTAGGAATCCCCGCGCCAGTCATAGGGGGCATAGCGTAAATCAACGCCGTAGGCAGACGTGTCTTGTGAAATCACGAGGAGTTCGCGCACGCCGCTGGCGACGAGCTTTTCAGCTTCTTTCAGAACGGCGTCGATGCGTCGGCTCGCCAGCCGCCCGCGCATGGAGGGAATGATGCAAAAGCTGCAGGTATTGTTGCAGCCCTCGGAAATCTTCAGGTAGGCGAAATGCCGCGGGGTCAGGCGCACGCCCTGCGGCGGCACGAGATCCTGGTACGGATCATGCGGTTGAGGCGCGGCCGCGTGCACAGCGTCCATCACCGCCTCGTACTGATGCGGGCCGGTAACGGCGAGCACTTTTGGGTGGGCGGCGCGGATCAGGTCGGCTTCGGCGCCGAGGCAGCCCGTAACGATGACGCGCCCGTTGGC
>JBGTFV010000334.1:0-2614 GCA_041747095.1 Parvularculaceae bacterium | reverse complement strand
CCGCCGCGCCCTCGACGACCGCCCAGCACCCACCAGGCGGGCCGCTCATATACTCCGTGAGGAGAGCAATAGTCTCGGTCACCGTCGAGACGGCCGGCCGCGTCAGATAGCGGCAGCATTCCTCATCGCTGTAGATCGCGTGCAGCGACGGTCCGTCGCGCGCAGGATCAAGGGGGCGGACGAGCAACGGATTCTAGCTCCTGTTCGTATCAGCCCTGCGTATCGCGTGCCGGGAAAATTCTCGAAATTCGGAAAGCTGGTCGTTCGACTGAAAACAACCGTGCGGAATGAAAATGCCCTCGGTGACATCCGTCAGCAGTACCTCAAACTCCTTTTTGGAAGCAATTTCATGGATTGCTGGCCAATCGACCTCCGACCGGGTCGTTCCGGAGAATTGCCGTACGCCCTGATCATCGACCTCAATAACGCAGGGAGTCATGAAAATGCTCCGAGCAGTTATATAATTTGGCGGAAAGATTTTCCCAATCAGAGTTGGAGCCAAAATCCAGACCAAGATGGCAAAACATGCCAAAGTTGCTGCACCCACGGCGAGGGGTTCAAGATCGTCTGGGTGAAAGCCCTCGGCGTCAGCCCAAGCAACCGCCAGGAAAAATACCGAAGTCGCTATGGCCGTCGCAAGCAAGCCGCATTGGATAAGCGGACGCCATCGCCCCCAGATCCGCGGTTGCAGAAACCACACAAAGCGCATGAAGTCTTTCTTCGTGCGGACAACGTTGAGCGAAAACGCGGTCATTTGCTCGCCTTACAGCGTCCGCGTTACTTTCTCGATCTGGAAGCACTCGATGACGTCGCCTGCTTTCAGGTCTTCGTATTTGGCGAAGCTCATGCCGCATTCCTGACCGACGGGCACTTCCTGAACATCGTCCTTGAAGCGCTTGAGCTGCGACAGCTCGCCTTCGTGGATAACCGTATTGTCGCGGATGAGGCGCACTTTCGCGCCGCGCCGCACGACGCCTTCGGTGACCCTGCAGCCGGCGACCTTGCCGACCTTCGTGATGGCGAACACTTCGAGAATTTCCGCGTTGCCGAGGAACGTCTCGCGCAGTTCTGGATCGAGCATGCCCGACAGTACGCCCTTGATGTCGTCGATCAGGTCGTAGATGACCGAGTAGTATCTGATCTCGACGCCGGTGCGGTCGGCCACGTCGCGCGCATCTTTGTTGGCGCGAACGTTAAAGCCGATGACCGGCGCGCCGGAGGCGCCCGCGAGGATGACGTCGCTTTCCGAGATGCCGCCAACGCCCGTGTGGAGAATCCGCACACGGACTTCGCTCGTCGACATCTTCTGCAGCGAATTGACGATCGCCTCGACCGAGCCTTGCACGTCGCCCTTGATGACGATCGGCATTTCCTTGATCTCGGCGTCCTGCAGCTGCGCCATCATCTGTTCGAGCGATGTGCCCGAAGATTTCGCGCTGAACCGCTCGCGCTTCTTGCGGCCGCGGAAATCGGCGATCTCGCGGGCGCGCGCTTCCGATTCAACGACCGAGAACTGATCGCCGGGTTCCGGCACGCCGTTGAGACCGAGCATCTCGACGGGATAGGCGGGGCCGGCGACTTGAACCGCCTGCCCTTTGTCGTCGGAGAGCGCCCGAACCTTGCCCCATTCGGCGCCGACGACCACGATGTCGCCGCGCTTCAGGCTGCCGCGTTCAACGAGCAGCGTCGACACCGCGCCGCGCCCCTTGTCGAGCTTGGCCTCGACGACCGAGCCCTCCGCCGGGCGGTCCGGGTTGGCTTTCAGATCGAGAAGTTCCGCCTGCAGAAGGATGGCTTCGAGAAGGCCGTCAAGGTTCGTTCGCTTCAGCGCCGAGACTTCAACGTCTTGCACCTCGCCGCCGAGGCTCTCGACCTGGATCTCGTATTGCAGGAGGTCGGTCCGCACGCGCTGGGCATTAGCGGCCGGTTTGTCGATCTTGTTGATGGCGACGATGATGGGCACGCCCGCCGCCTTGGCGTGGCTGATCGCTTCCACCGTCTGCGGCATGATGGAATCATCGGCGGCGACGACGAGAATGACGATGTCCGTCACTTTCGCGCCGCGCGCGCGCATCTGCGTGAACGCCGCATGGCCCGGCGTGTCGAGGAAGGTGACCTTGCGGCCGCCGGCGAGTTCAACCTGATACGCGCCGATATGCTGGGTGATGCCGCCGGCTTCGCCCGAGACGACATCGGTTTTGCGCAACGCGTCGAGCAGCGACGTCTTGCCGTGGTCGACGTGACCCATGATCGTGACGACCGGCGGGCGCGATTGCAGCGCTTCGGGCGCGTCGGGCGTGCCGAAGATGCCCTCCTCGACGTCCGCCTCGGCGACGCGTTTGGGAGTGTGGCCGAGGTCCTCGACAACGAGTTGCGCGGTATCCGCGTCAAGCACAGCGTTCGCCGTGACCATCTGGCCCTGTTTCATCAATTCCTTGACGAGGTCGACAGCGCGCATCGACATCCGCTGCGCGAGGTCCTGCACGGTGATCGTCTCCGGAATGATCACCTCACGGACGATGCGTTGCTGGTCGCCGCGCTGCTGGCGCGCGAGCTTCTCGCGCTCGCGGGCGCGTTTGACCGAGGCGAGCGACCGCTGGCGGTCGTCGTCTTC
>JBGTFV010000333.1:0-8094 GCA_041747095.1 Parvularculaceae bacterium | reverse complement strand
AATGCCGTCGCGCAGGGCGAAAATTGCGTCGCCCGCCCCGGCGCCGACATCGCGCACGGTTGTGAACCCCGCCATCAGCGTCTTGCGCGCAAAGCCGGCGCCCGCGATCGCCTCGTCGGCGTCGGAAAGCTCTACCGTTTCAAGGCGGCTGTTCGGATTACCCTCGCCGAGAATGTGGACGTGGCTGTCGATGAAGCCGGGCATGACGAAGTGCGCGCTGAGATCGATCACCTCGACGGAATCGTCGGCAACGGCGCCCACGTTCGCGGCGTCGATGTATCCGGGCGACACGGCGGCGATCTTTCCGTCGCGAATAACGACGCTTTGCTCTGGCGCTGGCGCGCGGCCGGGAACGGCAAGAAGGCGGCCTGCATGCACGATGACAATCTCGGCCGCCACTGCCTGACCAGAATAGGACCCAACGCCCATCAAGGCCGCTAGCCCTGCCGCCGCCAGCATCATTTTTTTCATTTTTTGCGCCCTTCGCCCTAATTTTCAGCCAGATAACTTCTCAGAAGCCCCGCGACCGCACAATGGCTGATGGCGCAATGGTAGACGGCGCAAGCCGACGATTCCCGTAGCGCTTCAGCTTTTACGTCGAGAAGCAACCGCAACGGGCGGTTAAATTAAATAAAAAATTTCGCGACTTAAAAACAGATATTTTATTCCTACGTTTAGAGGGCAGAAAATGAAATCTAAAAAAGGAATATTATACACATGAATATTTTTGAAACCGCAAAAAGCAAGCCGGAATTCTCAACGCTCGTCACCGCAGTGAATGCCGCCGGCCTTTCGGAAGCGCTGTCAGGCTCGGGACCGCTGACGATTTTCGCGCCAACCAACGCGGCGTTCGCCAAACTTCCCGCCGGCGCGCTGGAGAAACTTCAAAAGCCCGAGAACAAAGAAGAATTGATCGCGCTGTTGAAGCTGCACGTGGTGTCGGGCAAGCACATGGCCGCAGAATTTGCGGATAAAACAACCGACGTAGCGACGCTCGGCGGTGAAAAGATCGCCATCAAGGGATCGAACGGCGGCGTCTCGGTCGGCGCCGGCAAGGTTGGTTCGGCTGATGTGAACGCCTCGAATGGCGTGATTCACATCATCGACACGGTTTTGAGCCCAGTCAAAAAAGCGGCGTAGTCCGATTGAAGCGTCAGGGATCGCACGCGGCCCCTGACGGGACGCTCGCCTATCGGAGGATTGCGTGCGGATCGCCGGTTTCCCGGCTATCCGCGCGCTTTCCGTGTAGATAAATCCGTACACAAAGGGAAACGTAAAGATGGCCAAGGGTCAAAAACGCAGTAATCGCGAGATCAAAAAGCCAAAGAAAGACAAATCCGCCGCGACCACCGCGCCGTCGACCGTCATCACGCGCATCGGCGAGGCGCAGGAGCGCGCCAAGAAATTTGGCGGTCCCGGCGCAGGCGCGTCGAAGAAAAAATAACCGTTAAGGCCGCGCCGGATTGACGATAATCCGTTATTGATTGCGCAGGCGCTCCAGCGCGCGCTGACGGTTTTCCGCATCCAGCCGTCCATCGCGTCGTCGGCTGATGAAAAGGCGGTCATTCGTGAGGTCCAGCGCGAAGCTGCCGCCGGAGAGCAGATTGACGCTGAACAGCCCGAACGGACGATCTATTCGCCCGACCTCGCGAAAGAAGAGCGTGTCGCGGATAAGAAATACCTCATTACTCCATGTGGCGGGGCCAACGCGCAGGTTCCTAAACACAATCGGCACGCCGGATACGGATGTTTGCATCGCGTCGGTAATGCGCGCTGCGTCTTTCCGGGTGCCGCGCCGGTTATTAAAGGCGAAGCCCTGGCTCGTGATGTCGAGAAATGCGGCGCGGTTGATGACGGGGGATGTGGCGCCGAGATCGAGTAACAACTCCACCGGGCGCCCGTTTACCCGCGCGTTGATCATAAAGAGCGCGCCTGCCTGCAAGTCCAAGTCGTCCCGTTTGAGCGATACTGTCCGCCATCCGCCGCGCCCGCGGGGCGGACGCGCGTCAGGCGCGTAGAACTGCAGTTCGCGGCGATCGGCGTCTGCGACAATCAGGAACTGTGTCAGAAAGTCGAGGCCGAGAACGCCCATTGGCGCCCCTTCGCCGGGCCGCCAGTCGTTGAGGATGACGGTTGTAAGGTCCTCAAGACGCGCGGCCCCAACGGCAAGATCGCCAATGATGTAGGTTGGATAAAGGCCTGATGATTCCGTACCTAGTACGCGCTGCAACGGGCCGCCGGTGGGCGCAAATTCTTGCGCCTCGGCCAGCGTCGTGAAGACGATGCTGCGCGTTGCGCCGGTGTCGATGATGAACGGATACGGTCCGCGACCGTTCACGGTGACGTCGACGGTCAGCCACCCGGTTTCAAAAATTCGGTAAGGCGCGGTGGCGATAGGTTCAGCGGCAGTAGCGCCAAGCGCAAGCCCCGCTCCCGCGGCGTACAGGATCAGTCCCATGCGCAGCAAAAACCCGAAGCGCCGAAAAACGGATGCGTACACGTATGTTAAGTTCCAAAGGGCGGGGTGCTCTACGCCATTTTGCGCATGTGATGGTACTCCGCTCGTATTGACCGCGACAGCGCTGTGCAGCCGCCGAGCCGATAGCGGAAGCGGCGCTCTTGATATTGGCGGGCGAATGAGGCTCTTTGCCTCGCCGCGACCTGCCGCCAATCGCGCAGTCCTGAATTGAGTGAGCCGCCTGCCATGTCCGACACGCCTGCCGACAGCCCGCCAGACCGCCTGAGCGTCGATCCTGACCATCCCGCCTATGACGAAGCCGCCCTCGCGCGCGGCGTCGGTATTCGTTTTAATGGCCAGGAAAAGACCAATGTCGAGGAATACTGCGTGTCAGAGGGGTGGATCCGGGTCGCCGCCGGCAAAACGCTCGACCGGCGGGGCAAACCGCTGACCCTGAAGATCAAAGGCGTCGTCGAGCCCTATTTCCGCGAGCCGGCCCCCGAACCGGCCCCCGACGCGGCCAGCGACCGCGCTGAATGAAGATTCCCTAGCCGCCGCCCTTGCGCGGCGCGCACGCTCGGCTATAACCCGCCGCTCTGAGCGATCGCCGGGCCCAAGGCATGCCTGGGCGGTTTTGTTGCGCGCCCACCGCATGGACAGGGCGGCGTTTTCTTTCGGGAATTGTGAAATGCCAAAGATGAAGACCAAGTCGAGCGCCAAAAAGCGCTTCAAAATGACGGCGTCGGGCAAAGTGAAAGCTGGCGTCGCCGGCAAGCGCCACCGCCTCATCAGCCACAACGGCAAATACATCCGCCAGAACCGCGGAACGTTCGTGCTGTCGGACGCCGACGCCACGATCGTGAAAAAATACATGCCGTATAACCGTTAGGGGCTGATCGATGTCGCGCATTAAACGGGGCGTCACGTCCCACGCCAAGCACAAGAAAGTCATCAAGGCGGCCAAGGGCTATTATGGCCGCCGCAAAAATACGATCCGCGTCGCCAAGCAGGCGGTCGAGAAGGCGGGCCAATACGCCTATCGCGACCGGCGCGCACGCAAGCGGAACTTCCGCGCGCTCTGGATCCAGCGCATCAACGCCGCGACGCGCGAGCACGGCATGCCCTATTCGCGCTTTATCGACGGACTGGCCAAAGCCGGCATCGAGGTCGATCGCAAGGTTCTCGCCGACATCGCGGTCAAAGAACCGCAAGCTTTTGCGGCGTTAGCGGAAAAAGCGAAAGCCGCGCTCGCGGCCTGACCACCGGCCCAGTTTGACGACCTTCCGGTTGAAGAATTCCCGTTTCAGGCCCCGCAATGCCGGGGCCTGAATTTTTTTCGGAATTATTTTCGAAAAAAGTTATCCCCCACCCCTTTCGCCACTCTTATGGTGGTCCGATTGACTGACGGGCCGCTTCCCGCGCCCGCAGCCTGAAGCGAATGGAAGAGAGAATTTCGAGATGACCGCCGCCGACACGGAACCTGAAAGCCTTGCGCAGATCGAAGCCGACGTCGCAGCCAGGCTCGCCCGCGCCAGCTCGGTCGCGGCGCTCGAAGAGGTCCGCGTCGCCGCGCTCGGCAAGAAGGGCGTGATTTCAGAGCGGTTGAAAACCCTCGGCAGGATGTCCCCCGACGAGCGGCGGGAAATGGGTCCGGCGCTCAACGGTCTGAAAGAACGCGTCGCCGCCGCGATCGATGCCCGCAAGGCCGCCCTTGAGGAAGCCGCGCTTGAGGCGCGGGGGCGGATCCATCCGGTCAGCCAGGTCACCGAAGAGATTGTCGCCATCTTCAGCGCCATGGGCTTCGACGTCGCCGAAGGCCCGGACATCGAGGACGACTTCCACAATTTCACGGCGTTGAATTTTCCCGCCGATCACCCGGCGCGGGAAATGCACGACACCTTCTTCTTCGAGCCGAAGGCCGACGGGTCGCGCATGCTGTTGCGCACCCATACCTCGCCCGTGCAGGTGCGCACCATGATGACGCGCCGCCCGCCGATCCGCATCATCATCCCGGGGCGGACGTTCCGCTGCGATTCCGACCAGACGCACACGCCGATGTTCCATCAGGTCGAGGGGCTCGTCATAGACCGCGAAAGCCACCTCGGGCACCTCAAAGGCACGCTCGAAGCCTTCCTCAAGGCGTTCTTCGAGGTCTCGTCGATCGAGAGCCGCTTCCGCCCGCACTTCTTTCCGTTCACCGAGCCATCAGCCGAGATGGACGTCAAATACGAGCGCGTCGGCAACGAGGTGCGCATCGGGCAGGGCGAGAAGTGGATGGAGATTCTCGGCTGCGGCATGGTGCATCCAAACGTCCTGCGCAATTGCGGGCTCGACCCGGATGAATATCAGGGCTTTGCCTGGGGCATGGGCGTCGACCGTCTCGCCATGCTGAAATACGGCATCCCGGATCTACGCGATTTCTTCGCCGCCGATGCGCGCTGGCTGGAGCATTACGGCTTTGATCCGGCCGATCAGCCCAATCTGGCGACGGGCCTGTCGAGATGACGGACGCGCTCGCTACCGCCGGATTGCACGTTGGCGTCCTGGTCGCTGGATCGCTTGTCTATCTGGTCCTTGCAAGGCGTGGATTTCGCGTCGGTTGGTTTGCGGCCGCTCTTGCGCTGTATGTCGTATACGATGCGTTTCTGACCCGCTTTTACGGCCATGTTCCGCATCTCATCGGCGAGAATTGGAATTGGACAGGCAAGCTGATGGCGATTTGCGCCATGCTCATCGTCGCTTCGGCCCCGGCCTTCGGCTGGCGCAAGGTCGGGTTGACCCTGCGTCAGAATGAGGGGTCGTGGGTCGCGTGGGCGGCGCTGGCGGCCCTGACCGCGGTTATATTTTACTTCGCCTATCAGGCGGGCGAGGGGCGCAGCGACTTCGAAACGATCGCCTTTCAATGGACAATGCCGGGCATAGACGAGGAATTATTCTACCGCGGCGTTTTGCTCCTGGCGCTGAACGAGGCCTTTGCGGGCCGATTGAAGGTCCTTGGCGCGCCGATAGGATTCGGCGGCTTGCTGACGTGCATTCTGTTCGGCGCCATCCACGCGCTTGAGTGGAATAATGGTGCGGTAGAGTTTGACCTAGCGACATTCGCAATGACCGGCGGCCCAGCGGTCATTCTGCTTTGGATGCGAGAGCGTACGGGCAGCATCCTCGCGTCCGTTATCGGGCACAACGTCGCCAACGGCGCCTTCACCTTGTTTTAGGCCATGTCAAAACGGGAGGAGAAAATGGTCAAATCATCTGAGACAGGAAAGTCGGAACCCGCGGCGACTTATTATATTGCGCGCACCATCGCCGGCGACTTCGAGGCCGTGATCGCCCGCGTCATCGAAGCGCTGGCAAAAGAAGGATTTGGCGTACTCACCGACATCGACGTCGCCGCCACGATGAAGAAAAAGCTCAATGCCGACTTTCGCCCCTATCGCATTCTTGGCGCCTGTAACCCGCAGATGGCTCACAAGGCGCTGTCGATTGAGGACAAGATTGGCGTGATGCTGCCGTGCAATGTGATCGTGCAAAAAACGGAAGCCGGCGTTGAGGTTGCGGCCGTCGATCCGGTCGCCTCGCTCGGCCGCGTTGGCAATCCGGCGCTTGACGAAGCCGCGGCGACCGTGAAGGCGGCGCTCGCCCGCGTCGTGGAGGAGATCTGAGATGCGCGCGCTCGCCGGCTGCACGAACGCGGAGGCTAATAATCCCGCATACGGAGTGTTTCACGTGAAACATTCAGCGCCTGCCTTGCGAATGTGCGCCCTGCGGGCTTGGGAAAACGCCATCGTCGCCGGGAGACGAGACAGGTGAGCGAAGCCGAATATTGGTCTCTTCATGTGAGTTTCGTCCAGTCGGCCGCCGCGGTGATCGGCCTTGGCTTTACGATGTTTACGGTTTACGTCACCGGTCTTTATTTCTATCTGGCGCGGGCATCATTCCGCGTGCGCCTTACCGGCTTTGCCATCTTCACCATCGGCTGTCTGCTGCTTGTCGCGCTGTCGCTCGTCATGACCGACGTCGCGCTGTCGGCCCTGTGGTGCAACGAGTGCGGATCAACGTCCCGCCGATTGCCGTTTCGTGGTCTGGTGATTGGCGGCGCGCCGATTGGGGTCGTTTTAGCCATCGCGATATATATCGTGCTCGCCATCATGACGTTCAGCACGAAATGGCGGCGAAACGCTTTCCCCCGCTCTGTGGAATAGAATCATGAAATTTACGCTTGCCTGGCTGAAAGAGCATCTGGAGTCCGACGCGCCCGTCTCCAGCATCGTAGAGACCATGGTCGCGGTCGGACTTGAGGTCGAGTCGGTTGACGACCCGGCTGAGCGCCTCGGGGCGTTCACTATCGGCGAAGTGATCGAGGCGGAAAAACATCCCGAGGCGGACAAGCTGCGCGTCTGTAAAGTCGCCACGAAAGACGGGACGCTTCAGATCGTCTGCGGCGCCGCGAATGCGCGCGCCGGCATCAAGGTCGCCTACGCGCCGGTTGGCGCTTATGTGCCGGGCATCGACGTGACGCTGACGAAGGCGAAGATCCGCGGCGTTGAATCGCACGGCATGATGTGTTCCGCGCGCGAACTCGAGTTAGGCGATGATCATGACGGCATCATCGAGGCGCCGGCGGCAGCGACCGTCGGCGATCCTGTCGCAAAATGGTTGGGGGCTGACGATCCTGTCATCGACTTTGAAGTAACGCCTAACCGTCCCGACACGAACGGCGTTGACGGCGTGGCGCGCGATCTCGCCGCCGCGGGCCTCGGGCGGCTCGTCTCGCCAGCGCCCAAGCCCATTCCAGGAGCGGCTCCGTGCCCGCAGGCGATTGGCCTCCATTTCCCGGAAGGCGCTAAAAACGCCTGCCCGATATTCGCCGGGCGGGTCATTTCGGGCGTCAGGAACGGACCGAGCCCCGCGTGGCTGCAAGCGCGGCTGAAGGCGATTGGCCTCAGGTCCATCAACGCGCTCGTCGACGTGACAAACTATGTTTCCTACGATCGCGCGCGCCCGCTGCACGTCTATGACGCCGACAAGCTGAAAGGCGAGATCCATGCGCGGCTTGGCCGCGCGGGAGAGAGTTTTCTCGCGCTCGACGGCAAGACCTACGCCGTCGACGAAACCATGACGGTGATCGCCGACGACAATGGCGTACTGGGCCTCGGCGGCGTGATGGGCGGCGAGACAAGCGGGTGTACGGAGGAAACAACGCGCGTCTTCATCGAGAGCGCTTATTTCGACCCGTTGCGGACAGCGAAAACAGGGCGTCGCACCGGCATCAACTCCGATGCGCGTTACCGCTTCGAACGCGGCGTCGATCCGGCGTTCGTTGCGCCCGGCCTCGAACTTGCGACGGCGCTGATCCTCGACATATGCGGCGGCGAGCCGAGCGACGTGGAGATCGCGGGCGCGGCGCCGAGCGTCAGCCGCACGGTGGAATTTCCGCCCACGGAGGTGCGTCGGCTGACGGGGCTGGAGCTTGGCGAAGAGGAAATGACGCGCATTCTCGGGGCGCTCGGCTTTGTTGTAACGCGCGGCGCGGCTGAGTGGCGCGTTGTCGCCCCGTCATGGCGGCCCGACATCGAAGGCAAAGCCGATATTGTCGAGGAAATTGCGCGCATTGCGGGCTTTGGCAAATTGCCGGC
>JBGTFV010000332.1:0-5787 GCA_041747095.1 Parvularculaceae bacterium | reverse complement strand
GCCGGCGGTCAGGAAACGCGCGCTTGATGCGGGCGTCGACCTGCGCCGCGTACCGGGCTCCGGCCCCGCCGGGCGTATCACTCATGAAGACCTCGACCGGTATTTCGCCGAAGGGGCGGCCCCGGCGCCGCGCGGAGCGTCGCGCGCGCCAGACACGTCCGTCGAGGAATCGCCCGTTATCGGTCTGCGACGGCGCATTGCCGAAAAGATGGCGCTGTCGCGTAGCCGCATTCCGGACATCGTCTATGTCGACGAGGTCGACATGACGGCGTTGGAGGATCTGCGCGCTGCGCTGAACGCGGGACGCAAGGCCGACCGGCCCAAGCTCACCGTGCTGCCGTTCCTGATGCGGGCGATGGCGCGCGCAATCGGCGAGCAGCCCGAGATCAACGCCCATTACGACGATGAGGCAGGCGTCATCCGACGGTTCGGCGGCGTTCACATTGGCGTTGCAACGCAGACGGACAACGGCCTGGTGGTGCCGGTCGTCCGCCATGTCGAGGCATTGGGCCTGTGGGATTGCGCAAATGAAGTCGGGCGCCTCGCCGAGGCGGCGCGCGCCAATCAGTGCACGCGCGAGGAGCTTTCCGGCTCAACGATCACAATCACCTCGCTTGGCGCGCTCGGCGGCATCGTCACGACCCCGGTGATCAACTACCCGGAAGTCGCCATTGTTGGCGTCAACAAGATGCAGACGTTGCCGCGCTGGGACGGCGCGCAGTTCATGCCGCGCAAGGCGATGAATCTTTCTTGCGCTTTCGATCACCGCATCATTGATGGCTGGAACGCGGCGATTTTCGTGCAAAAGGTAAAGTCGCTGATGGAAAACCCGGCGATGATTTTCATTGAGGATGGCGCGTGAACGAACTTTCCTGCCACACGCTTGTCATTGGCGGAGGGCCAGGCGGCTATGTCTGCGCCATTCGCGCGGGCCAACTCGGGCTTGATACCATCATCGTCGAGGCTGCGCCCCTCGGCGGCACATGCCTCAATGTCGGGTGCATACCGTCAAAGGCGATCATTCATGCTGCGGATGAATTCGAGAAGGCGCAGCATTTCGCCAACGGCAATTCTCTTGGCATCAAGTCCGGCGCGCCGTCGATCGATCTTGCTGCGACGGTCGGCTGGAAAGACGCCATCGTCTCGCGGTTGACCGGGGGCGTTGCCGGGCTGCTGAAAAAGGCGAAGGTTCGCACCCTTAAGGGCTGGGCGCGGTTCGTTGACGGCAAGACCGTAGAGGTCGACGGCCCCGAGGGTCCTGTTCGGGTGTCCGCTCGAAACGTGGTAATCGCCACCGGGTCGGCGCCGGTAGAGCTGCCGTTTCTGCCGTTCGGCGGCGATGTGATTTCTTCGACTGAAGCGTTGTCTCTCGCCGCGGTTCCGGCCCGATTGGCGGTCGTCGGCGCGGGCTATATCGGGCTGGAGCTTGGCATGGCGTTCGCCAAACTTGGCGCGAAGGTCGCGATGATTGAGGCGGCCGACCGCATCCTGCCGACCTACGACGCGGAATTGACGCGGCCGGTCGCCAAACGCCTGAAGTCGCTTGGCTTTGCGACGTGGATGGGCGCGAAGGCAAAGGGACTTGCATCGGGGAAGGCGAAGGACGACGCCAAGGGCGTCGTGATCGAAACGGCCGAAGGCAAGGAAGAATTAATCGCCGCTGACAAGATATTGGTGACGGTCGGACGCCGTCCGCTCACCGAAGGTTGGGGTGCGGAAAATCTCGCTCTGGAGATGAACGGGCGATTCATCAAAATTGACGACCGCTGCCGCACTGCTATGGCTGGAATCTACGCCATTGGCGATGTTACGGGCGAGCCGATGCTCGCGCACCGCGCAATGGCGCAAGGCGAAATGGTCGCCGAAATTCTCGCAGGTCACTCCCGGCGTTGGGATAAGGTGGCGATCCCTGCGATCTGCTTTACCGATCCCGAGATTGTTTCGGCCGGCCTCTCGCCCGACGAGGCGCGCGCCGCCGGCATGGAGGTTAAAACGGCTTCATTCCCATTCTCCGCCAACGGACGGTCGATGACGATGGAAGCTGAAGACGGCTTTGTCAGGGTCGTCGCCCGCGCCGACAATCATCTCGTCCTCGGCCTGCAAGCCGCCGGCAAGGGCGTCGCCGAATTATCCGCGAGCTTCGGGCTTGCGCTGGAGATGGGCGCGCGGCTGGAAGACATCGCAGCAACCATTCATGCGCATCCAACGCAGGGTGAAGCCCTGCAGGAGGCCGCGCTCAGAACGCTCGGACACGCACTCCATATCTGAAGACCGGCATAAGCCGGACGCGCCCCGCAGGAAGGCGCGGCCGCCGGTCGACATCGGTTGGCGCGAGTGGGCCAGTCTGCCCGGTCTCGGCGTCGAGCGCATTGAGGGCAAAATCGACACCGGCGCCAAAACCAGTGCGATCCATGCTTATCGGATACGCGAGGTTATTTTCGATGGTGCGCCGCATGCGGAATTCTATCTTCACCCCGAGCGCCGGCGGCGCAAGCCGGAGATATTCTGCCGCGTTCCCATCGCCGACCGCCGCCTCATAAAAAGTTCTAACGGCGAAGCGCAGGAACGGATTATCATCGTAACGCCGCTTCGCATTGGGAAACGGGAGTGGTTGATCGAGTTGTCACTTGCCAACCGCGACGCGATGGGCTTTCGCTTTCTCATCGGGCGCGATGCATTGCGTCGCGGGTTTGTCATACATCCCGGGCAAAGCTTCCTTCTCGGCGACTGATTTTAAATTCGGCTGGAGACCGTCATGAAGCTCGCGCTGATGTGTCAGAATGGAGCGCTCTATTCTCACCAACGCCTCGTCGAGGCGGCGACAGCGCGCGGACACGAGATCGACATCGTCAACCACCTGCGCTGTTACATCAACATCACATCGCATCGTCCGTCCGTGCACTATCAGGGGCGCGACTTGCCGAAATACGACGCGGTCATCCCGCGCATCGGCGCCTCGGTGACGTTCTACGGCGCGGCGGTGCTGCGCCAGTTCGAGGTGATGGGCGTTTATCCGGTGAATGAATCGGTCGCCATATCGCGTTCGCGCGACAAGCTTCGAAGCCTGCAATTGCTGGCGCGCAAGGGCATTGGCCTTCCCGTAACGGTGTTTGCCCATCGCACCAGCAATGCTGAGGAAGTCATCAAGCTCGTCGGCGGCGCGCCTGTCGTCATCAAGCTCTTGGAGGGCACGCAGGGCATTGGCGTTATTCTCGGCGAAACGCAGAAGGCGGCGGAGTCGATCATTCAGGCCTTCGGCGGCGTTAACACCAACATCCTCGTTCAAGAGTTCATCCGCGAGGCGGAAGGCGAGGACATCCGCTGTCTTGTCGTTGGCGACGTTGTCGTCGCCTCGATGCGCCGCAAGGGCAAGGAGGGTGAGTTCCGCTCGAACCTCCATCGCGGCGGCTCGGCTGAGAAAGTCAAAATAACGCCTGCGGAGCGATCCACCGCTATCTCGGCAGCGAAGGCGATGGGGCTGAACGTCTGCGGCGTCGACATGCTGCGCTCAAACCACGGGCCGGTTGTGATGGAAGTAAATTCATCGCCTGGCCTCGAAGGCGTCGAATCCGCAACGGGCGTCGACGTCGCCAGCAAGATCATAGAATTCATCGAAAAGAACGCGCGACCAGACAAGACGGCAACGAAAGGCAAGGGATAACGATTGCGAATTGGTCCGAAGGCGGTCTTTATGCGCGCGCCTCAGATATCGAGGGCCTCGCGCGCAAAGGCGGCATTTTCCTGAATGAACTGAAACCGCGCCTCGGCTTTCTTGCCCATCAATCGGTCGACGAGATCGTTTGAGAACTCGATCCGGTCTTCAGCAACGACCACCCGCGCGAGGCTGCGCGTTTTTGGATCCATGGTCGTTTCCTTCAATTGCGCTGGCATCATCTCGCCGAGGCCCTTGAAGCGACCGACTTCGACTTTCTGATTGGCTTTGAATTCAGACTTCATAAGCCGCTCGCGCTCGTCCTCGTTCATCGCGTAGACGGACTTGCCGCCCGCCGTCAGCCGGAACAGCGGCGGCTGCGCCAGATAGAGCCGTCCCGCATCGATCAGCGGGCGCATTTCCTGATGGAAGAACGTGATGAGAAGGGCAGCGATATGGGCGCCGTCGACGTCGGCGTCGGTCATGATGATGATCTTTTCATAGCGCAGTTCTTCGAGGTCGAACTTCGGTCCGAGCCCCACGCCCAACGCCTGCGCAATATCCTGTATTTCCTGGTTCTGTCCGATCTTGTCGCGGCCCGAGCTTGCAACGTTCAGGATCTTGCCGCGCAGCGGAAGGATCGCCTGCGTCGCGCGATTGCGCGCCTGCTTCGCCGAACCGCCGGCTGAGTCGCCCTCAACAAGGAAGATCTCCGTACCCGTTCGTTCTTTTTGCGAACAGTCCGCGAGCTTGCCGGGAAGGCGCAATTTGCGCGTGGCCGCCGCGCGAGAGACTTCCTTTTCCTTTCGCCGCCGAACCCGGTCTTCGGCCCGGTCGATGACCCACGCGAGGAGCTGGTCCGCCTGCTTTGGATGGCTCGCCAGCCAATGGTCGAAGGCAGGGCGGATGGCGTTCTCGACGAGGCGCGTCGCCTCGGCGGTCGCAAGTTTGTCTTTCGTCTGGCCTTGAAACTCTGGATTGCGCACAAACACAGAGAGCAGGGCGCCGGCGGTGCCCATCACATCCTCCGCGGTGACGTTGCCTGCGCGCTTGTTGCCGGCGAGGTCGGCATAGGCTTTGAGACCCTTCGACAGCGCCGCGCGCAAGCCCGCTTCATGCGTGCCGCCTTCGGGCGTGGGGATCGTATTGCAATAGGAATGCATGAAACCATCGGCTTCGCCGAACCCGGCTGCGCCCCACAATACGGCCCACTCGACTGCGCCGTGACCGCCGTCTTCCTTGCGCTCGATGCGCCCGGCGAACATCTCATCTGTCACGGTTGGCTTTTCGCCGGCGAGCGAGAGCAGATAATCAGCAAGGCCGCGGTCGAACTTCAGCACCGTCTCGGCTGGCGTGTCGTCCCTGATGAGTGCGGGCGCGCACTTCCACCTGATCTCGACGCCGCCGAAGAGATAGGCTTTCGACCGCGCCATGCGGAACAGTCGCGCCGGTTTGAACGCGGCCTTCGCCCCAAATATCTCCGGGTCCGGATGGAAGATCACCGTCGTGCCGCGGCGGTTGGGCGCTGGCCCGACTTCTTTGAGTTTGGATGTCGGCGCGCCTTTGGCGTAAGTCTGGCGCCACATCGTTCGGTTGCGGCAGACCTCGACCGTCAGGTCGTCTGAAAGCGCATTGACGACGGATACCCCGACGCCGTGCAGGCCGCCGGAAGTCTGATAGGTTTTCGACGAGAACTTCGCGCCCGAATGCAGGGTTGTCAGGATCACTTCCAGCGCTGACTTCTTGGGGTTCTTCGGATGGGGATCGACCGGGATGCCGCGCCCGTTATCAGCGACGGAAAGATAACCGTCCTCGCGCAACTCAACCTCAATGCGCGTCGCATGCCCGGCGACAGCCTCGTCCATGGAATTGTCCAGCACTTCGGCGAAGAGGTGATGAAGCGCCCGCTCATCCGTGCCGCCGATATACATCCCCGGGCGCTTGCGCACCGGCTCAAGGCCTTCGAGCACCTCGATATCCCTCGCGGTATATTCGTTCGTGAACAGATCGTCGGCGTTTTTCGGCGCGGTGTTTTTGGTCATATCACTTCGTTTTCAACACAGGATCAGCATCAATTTACTGGTCGCGGACGGCCGCTGCGCCCGTCGCCGCGTGAGAAGGCGCGCGCGCCGTCC